>CANQUD010000020.1 GCA_947626935.1 uncultured Clostridia bacterium
CCGATGCGTCCGAATCCGTTGATTGCAACCTTTACGTTTGCCATGTTGATACATCCTCCGATATTTCTTTTTGGCGCATTCCCGCGCCATTCATACAGAAATATTCTATCACGATTTTCCCCCGCCGTCAAGGCTCTTGACGAAAAAATTATGCCTTTCGAATAAATTGAAATTTTCTAAATTCCACGCCAAAATGTCATGTCGAGGCGAAAGGGGGAGATGGGTGCGACCTGACCCTTTGGGGGGGAAGGTGGCACGGCGCAGCCGTGACGAATGGGGGGGACATCCCTTGCTACCCCGCCCGCACGCTCATACTGAACGAATGTGAAGCATCCCATTAAACTTACGGAGTACATACTCCGCCCGTTTGCTGGGATCCTTCGCTACGCTCTGGATGAACGGTTGCGGTGACCCACCCCCTGTCGCGATGCGACATCCCCCTCCCACGGAGGGGGTTTGCGCCGCTCCGCCTTTTCGTCCTTTACCCTCTCCATGGGAGAGGGGTAGGGGAGTGGGTCACCGCAATTTTCAATTTTTAATTTTCAATTTTGAATTTCCTCTTGCATTTTTGCCCGAAAAGCATTATAATTGAGAAAAAACAGGGAGGGGATATCCTATGCCTTTAGTAACCACCAAGGAAATGTTCAAAAAAGCGTACGAGGGTCACTATGCCGTCGGCGCATTCAACGTCAACGATATGGAAATGGTCCAAGCTATCGTCGAAGCCGCCAACGAATGCAGATCGCCCGTCATTCTGCAGGTCTCCGCGGGTGCGAGAAAGTACGCCAACCCCGTCTATCTCCGCCACCTCGTGCAGGCTGCGACCGAAACGACGGACATTCCCATCGCTATGCACCTCGACCACGGCGCGGATTTCGAGATCTGCAAACAGTCCATTGATGACGGCTTCACTTCCGTCATGATCGACGCTTCTTCCAAACCTTGGGAAGAAAACATCGCCATCACCAAAAAAGTCGTCGAATATGCGCACGATCACGGCGTAGTCGTCGAGGCGGAGCTCGGAAAGCTCGCGGGCATCGAGGACGACGTGCACGTCGCCGCGGACGACGCGATGTTTACTTCTCCCGACGAAGTACAGGAATTCACGTCCCGCACGGGCATCGATTCCCTCGCGATCGCGATCGGAACGTCCCACGGCGCCTATAAATTCAAGCCCGGTCAGGATCCCAAGCTCCGCATCGACATTCTGGAAGAGATCGGACGCCGCCTTCCCGGGTTCCCGATCGTTCTCCACGGCGCATCGAGCGTCCCGCAGGATCAGGTCGCGGTCATCAATCACTTCGGCGGCTCCATGCCCAACGCGATCGGCATTCCCGAGAGCGAACTCAAGAAGGCGGCGGCGCTTGCGGTCTGTAAGATCAACATAGACTCCGATCTCCGCGTTGCCTTCACGGCGGCTTGCAGAAAGCACTTCTATGAGCACCCCGATCACTTCGACCCGAGACAGTACCTCGGCGACGCGAGGGCGAACATGAAAGAGATGGTCAAGCACAAGATCGTCGATGTTCTCGGTTCCGCCAACAAGGCATAACGATCAAAAAACAGACCCCATGTGGGAAATTTGAATGAAAAAATCGGCACATATGTGCCGATTTTTTATGTGGCAAACACTCTTGCTGCCCCTGTAGGGTCGCAAAACGCAATTCTTGCGCATCAGCACGGTGTGCTGTGCGCTGCGTTTTGCGGTGAGTGAGCGCATTATTCCGCGCGAACGGTGACCGAGGACGGGTCTCTACCCGTCCGAGACAGTGGCGAACGCAGTGAGTCAAAGGGGTTAAAACCCCTCTGTCACTCGCGTTGCTCGTGATATCTCCCCTGTGAGGGGCGACAAGAGGATAAGGTGACGCAGAGTCCTCTTGGCGCCCCCTTGGGTGGAACGGCGCAATTCTGCTCAACAGCCCAGTGGGCTGTGAGCTGCGCCGCGACATGAGGCGTGGCATCGCCGAAGGGCTTTGCGGCGGTCCCTGCCGCCCAAAGGGAGCTCCCGCGTAGTGGGTGAGGGGTGTTCTGCATTCTCGCGGCAAACGAAAAAGCGGGGAGACCCCGCTTTTTCGACGATAAGTGAATGATTTTTCTGTCAGACGATGTAGTTTTCGTCGGGAGCGGCGCCTGCAAGCTCCGCCTTCTGCCCTTCGTACCCGGGCTTTCCGAGGAGCGCGAACGTCGCCTTCTTTCCCGCCTCGACGCCCGGCTGGTTGAAGGTGTTGATGTTGAACATCGCGCCCGCATACGCCGTCTGCAGTTCGAAGAAGTAGAGCAGCTGCCCGAGCGTGAACTCGTTCACGACGGGAAGGGTGATCGTGTAATTGAGCCGTCCCGCCTTGGTCAGCGCGAACGCCGTCGCCTTGTTTTCCGCCTGAATGAGTTCTTCCATCGTGTGTCCGCCGAGGAAGCCGACATCGGGGATGTTCTCGCAGCCGTGGGGGATGGGGAACTGTTCCTTATACGCCCCGACGGAGAGGAAGGTGACGACCTTGTCGTACGGACCTTCGGTGTAGAGCTGGACCTGCGAATGCTGGTCGGTGACGCCGAGCGCCTTGACGGGAGTCTGCCCGACGTTGCACTTCTCGCCCGCGAGCGTCTCGTTCTTCCCGAGGGATTCCGCCCAGAGCTGTGCATACCAGTCGGAGACGTACTTCAGATTGTCCGAATAGGGCATAAGAACGCCGATATTTTTGCCGTTTTGCATGGAGATGTACTGCAGGAGCGCCGAGACGAGGGCGGGATTGCGCCTGATGTCGGACGAAGAGCACATCTTATCCATGTAGGCGGCGCCCTTCAGGAGCAGTTTGATGTCGATCCCGAGCACCGCGGCGGGGAGAAGCCCCACGGGGGAGAGTTCGGAGAATCTTCCGCCGACGCCGTCGCCGAGCACGAAGGACTTCACGCCGCCCAGTTCCTTGGAGATCTTGACGAGGTTGCCGCGCGAGGCGTCCGTCGTGAACACGACGTGTTCCTTGACGTCCTCGCCCGCCGCCTTGAGAAGGTCAGCGACGATGAGGTACTGCGTCATCGTCTCGCTCGTCGCACCCGACTTTGAGATGACGTTGAAGCACGTCTTTCTGACGTCGATGACGTCGAGGAGTTCCTTCATGCGGACGGGGTCGACGTTGTCCTCAACGTAGAATTTGGGACCTTTGCGCTTGCTCTTGGGCAGGTCGTTATAGTGAAGATGGCAGAGCGCGTTGAACGCCATGATGGGACCGAGCGCCGAGCCGCCGATGCCCAAAACGACGAAATATTCGAACTTTTTGCGGATATTCTTTGCCGTTTCTAGGATATCTTCCACGATCTCCGTCTGGTTGTAGGGGAGTTCCGTCCAGCCCATAAAGAGTTCGTCCTTTCCTCTGTTTTCGCTCACATAGGCGTGCGCCTCTCTTGCGAGCTTTTTGTGTTTGTCGATCGTCTTGGGGGAGATGCCCTTGTCGCCGAGGTATTTGTCGGTCATGTTGGTGTAGTCCACCTTGATGCGCCATGCTTTGCGTTGGTTTTCCGAAAGTTTCATAGTGTCCTCCTGTTCGTTACGGAATATTGTAACACAATCTTCGTCTCTTCGCAAGGGTTACGGGGAATTTTTATGGACCTTTCGGTCAAAAAAAGAGAATGGGCAACATTTGACCCCCAAAATGCTGTCATGTTGTTCGATGACAAAAAATCGTTTGACTTTGCAGGACGCTTGCTGTATAATGGTGAAAATCGTCTCTCTCCATTATATGGAAAAAATCGGGAAGAGAAACGGGAAAGCGTCGGACGGCGGCGCGGAAAAGAGCATATGGAAGAAAGGTCCACAAGGGAAGAAGGGGACAAGCCGCCCCGCAAAAAGGGAAAGTTCCGTCGGTTTTGTTACCGCTTTACGAAGCGGGCGTTCGACATCGTCTCCTCGGGACTTGCGCTCATTCTTCTTTCATGGCTGATCCTTCTGTGTCTCCTCATCAAGTGGCTCGAGGACTTTCATGCGCCCGTCTACGTCTCCGACCGCGTCGGAAAGAACGGAAAAATCTTCAAATTCCACAAGATACGGTCGATGTGTCCCCATGCCGAGGAGATGAAGCAAAAGCTCATCGAGATGGGGCTGAACGAGGCGGATCCGCCTGCCTTCAAGATGAAGAACGACCCGCGCATCACCAAGGTCGGAAAGTTCTTCCGCAAGACGAGTCTCGACGAGCTTCCCCAGCTCTGGGACATCTTCCGCGGAAAGATGAGCGTCGTGGGACCCCGCCCGCCCATTCCTTCCGAAGTGGAGCAGTACACGGAAGAACAACGGCACCGTCTCGACGTCAGGGGGGGACTCCTCTGCCTTTGGCAGATCCAAAAGAACAGAAACGCACTCTCCTTTGACGAATGGGTGCGCCTCGATCTCGAATACATCGAAAAACAGAGCATTTGGCTCGATCTGAAGATCATCTTCAAGGGCTTCTTTATGGTGCTCTTCGACAGAAGCGGGGAATGACCATGAAAGTTCTGCACATCAGCAAATATTATCACCCCTTCGTCGGCGGGATCGAGCAGGTCGCGCGGGACTGCGTCAACGCGCTCGGGGAGACCTGCGAACAGCGCGTCCTCTGCTTCAACCACGAAAAGGGGGATCGGACGGACGAGGCGGACGGCGTGACGGTGGTCCGTGCGGGTTGTTTCGCCAAGATCTCCTCGCAGTCCCTCTCCCTCTCCTACAAAAAGCTCCTCAAACGGGAGTTTGCGCGTGACCCGTCCGTCGTCGTCTTTCACTATCCGAATCCCTTCGCCGCGCATTATCTTCTGAAATTCCTCAAGAAACGCCCCGCCTGCAAGCTCGTCCTCTATTGGCACCTCGACATCACGAAACAGAAGCTCTTGCGGCAGTTCTTCAAGGGGCAGAACAGGCGGCTCCTCGAGCGGGCGGACAAGATCGTCGCGACGAGTCCCAACTACATCGACGGTTCGCCCTATCTCTCCGCATACAGGGAGAAATGTGCCGTCATTCCGTGCTGCGCCGCGCGGGAGCGGACGGAATGCGGGGAAGAGACCCTCGCGCGGGCGGCGGATCTCAAGGACGTTTTCAGGGGAAAGACCCTTCTTTTCGCCCTCGGCAGACATGTCCCCTACAAGGGCATGGAGTACCTCGTGCGGGCAAGCAAATTCCTGCCCGACTCCTACGCCGTCTGCATCGGCGGAGAGGGACCTCTGACTCCCTCGCTGGAGCGGCTCGCGGAGGACGACCCGAAGGTGAACTTCCTCGGCAAGATGGACGAAGAGGAGCGCAAGGCATACCTTACCGCCTGCGACATCTTCTGTTTCCCGTCCGTCACCAAGAACGAGGCGTTCGGGATCGCCCTTGCCGAGGCGATGATGATGGGGAAGCCCTCCGTCACCTTCACCGTCGAGGGTTCGGGTGTCAACTATGTCTCCGAAAAGGGCGTCACGGGCGAAGAGGCGGAGAACGGCAACGCGGAGGCATTCGCGGAGGCGATCGAGAAGATCGCTTCGGACAGGGAACTCTCCGCAAGGTACGCAAGGGCGGCAAAGGAGAGGGCGGAACGGCTCTTCTCGGAAGCGGCTTTCCAAGAGAACATCCTCGCGCTTTTCAGGGCGCTCCAAGCATAAAAAATTCTTGAATATCCATTTATGAACGTTTACGGCATCATTTTGGCGGGCGGCGGCGGAACGAGATTCTGGCCCCTCTCCCGCGCCCAAACTCCCAAACAGCTCCTCGACCTTACGGGCAAGGACGTCATGGTGGGCGAGGCGGTCTCCCGCCTTTCCCGCGTCGTCCTGCGCGAAAATATCTACATCGCCACGAACGAGACACAGCGCTCTTCCATGGAGCAGGCAGTCGGGGGCAGGATCCCGCACGGGAACATCTTCGCCGAACCCGCCGCCCGCAACACAGCCGCATGCATCGGCTATGCGGCGGTCGAACTTCTCAAGAGAAGAGGGGACGGGATCATGGTCATCACGCCCTCGGACGCCTACATCCGTGACGGCGAGAAGTTCGCCGAGGTCTTAAAGACGGCGATCTCCGCCGCGGAAGAGACGGGCAAGCTCGTCACGATCGGCATAACGCCCACTTTCCCCGCCACGGGGTACGGCTACATCCGCTTTCAGCCGTCCGCTTCTCCCGTCAAGGAAGCCGTCTGCTTCGTCGAGAAGCCCCCGAAGGAGAGGGCGGAAGAATATCTCAAGAGCGGCGACTACGTCTGGAACAGCGGCATGTTCGTCTGGAAGTCCTCGACCATTCTGGAGCATTTCAAGGCGCTCCTTCCCGACCTCTACCTTCATTTGGAAGAACTCAAGAATGCGATCGGGACGGACAGAGAAGAGACCGTCCTCAAGGAAGTGTACGGGAAGATCTCGTCCGTCTCCGTCGACTACGGCGTCATGGAAAAGAGCCGCGACATCTTGGTCGTTCCCGCGGAATTCGGCTGGAGCGACGTCGGCAGCTGGGACATGCTCGGCGCAGTCAGAGAGGCGGACAGCGAGGGCAACATCACCGTCGGGGACGTCTGCCTTCTCGAGAGCAAAAATACCACCGTCTACGCAAAGAGCAGGACGGTCGCCGTCGTCGGTGCGGACGACCTTGTCGTGGTCGAGACGCCCGACGCCGTCCTCGTCTGCCCCAAACAGCGGGCGCAGGACGTCAAAAAACTCGTGGATGAACTCAAGGCGAGAGGCAGAGAGGATTTACTCTGATGGATCATCTTGCAGAATACCGCCGATGGCTCGAGAGCGACGTGTTCGATCGGGAGACGAAGAGAGAACTCAAGTCCCTGTCGGATGCGGAGATCGAGGATCGGTTTTATCAAGAACTTTCTTTCGGCACGGGAGGGCTGCGCGGGATCGTCGGCGCGGGACCCAACCGCATGAACTTCTACACGGTCGGACGCGCCACGCAGGGGCTTGCCGACTATATCAACGAACGGACGAAAGAGGGGAGCGCCGTCATTGCCTACGATTCGAGGTATATGTCGGCGGAATTTGCCCTCGACACCGCCTGCATTCTGGCGGCGAACGGCATCAAGGCGTACCTCTTCGGAAGTCTCCGCCCGACGCCCGAACTCTCCTTTGCGGTGCGGTTCCATCATGCGACGGCGGGGATCGTCATCACGGCGAGCCACAACCCGCCCGCCTACAACGGCTACAAGGTCTACTGGTCGGACGGCGGACAGATCGTCCCCCCGCGCGACCGAGAGATCATCGAAAGGATCGGCACGACCGCATACGGCGACATCCGCCGCATCGGAAAGACGGAGGCGGAGAAGAGAGGACTTCTCGTCCTTCTCGGCGAGGAGACGGACAGGGCATACCTCGACGCCGTCAAGGCGCTCTCCCTCTCCCCCGAAGCCGTCATGCGGCAGGGGAAGAAGCTCAAGATCGTCTATACGCCGTTGCACGGGACGGGAAATCTCCCCGTGCGGCGCGTCCTTGCAGAAATGGGATTCGAACACGTCTTTGTCGTGCCCGAACAGGAACTTCCCGACCCCGCCTTCACGACGCTCGCCTATCCCAACCCCGAGGACCCCGCGGCGTTTCTCCGCGCTCTCGCCCTCGCGAGGAAGAAGGATGCGGACCTCGTCCTTGCGACCGACCCAGATGCCGACCGTCTCGGCGTGTACGCACGGACAAAGTCGGGCGGATATGTGCGGTTCACGGGCAACATGAGCGGACTGCTCATCGCCGAATACGTCCTCTCGCGGAGAAGGGAGAAGGGGCTTCTCCCCAAGGCGGGGGACGGGGCGATCGTCACGACCGTCGTCTCCTCCGAGATGGCATACCCCATCGCAGAGGAGTACGGACTCAAGGTCGTCGGGACGCTCACGGGATTCAAATACATCGGCGAGCAGATCGAGAAGTTCGAACGTGCGCGGGAGAAATTCGGCAGAACGGACGGGAGCGTCGGCGCCTATGCGTTCGAGTTCGGCTTCGAGGAGAGCTACGGGTGTCTCGCGGGGACGTACGCGCGGGACAAGGACGCCGTGGCGGCGGTCATGCTCCTCTGCGAGGCGGCGGCGTACTATGCGGAACAGGGACTGACCCTTCCCGATCAAATGGAACGCATGTATCGGAAATACGGCTACTATGCGGAAGAACTCGGGACGGAGACGGCGGCGGGCGCGGGCGGCGCAGAGCGCATTCAACGGGCGATGCAAGCCATTCGCCAAAACCCGCCCGAGACGCTCGGACACTGCCGCGTGACGGGAGTTACCGACTATCTTGCGGAGAATACGGGGCTTCCGAAGAGCAACGTTCTCCGCTTTGCGCTCGAGAACGGATGGTGCTGCGTCCGTCCGTCGGGCACGGAACCGAAGATCAAATTCTATATCGGCGCGAACGGCGATCGGGACGGCGCCGAGGAGCGCATGAAGGCGGTAAAGCGCGACCTTCTGCGGCTCACGGGATTCGAGGTATAACATGATCCGACTGAAATCTGTCTATAAAACAATGCTTTGGGGAGGGCGGAGGATCCGCGACGATCTCCAAAAGGATACGGGCGACCTGCCCAAGATCGCCGAGAGCTGGGAAGTTTCCACCCACCCGAAAGGGGAAAGCGTCGTCGACAGCGGCGAATATGCGGGGAAGAAGCTCTCCGAACTCTTCGACGCCATCGGCTGGGACCATGCGGGCGAGTATGCCGAAAAGCACAAACAGCTCCCCATCATGATCAAGTACATCGACGCGAGGGAGAACCTCTCCATTCAGGTCCACCCCGGGGAGCGCTACGCGAGAAAGCACGAGAACGACGGCGGAAAGAACGAGATGTGGTACGTTCTCGAGGCGGATGAGGGCGCTTACGTCTACCTCGGCTTCAACCGCGACGTCACAAAGCAGGAAGTCCGCACGGCGATCAAGAACGGGACGATCGAGTCCCTGCTCAACAAGATCTTCGTCAAGAAAGGGGAGGTGTTCTACATTCCCGCGGGGACCGTGCACGCCATCGGCGCGGGCTGTCTCATGTGCGAGATCCAGCAGACTTCGGACGCCACTTACCGTCTCTATGACTACGGCAGGATCGACGAAAACGGCAAGCCCCGTCCCCTTCACATCAAGAAGGCGATGGACGTGCTCAATCTCCGCCGCATGCCCGTGCCGACGGGCAGGAGCGTCACTTCCGCCAACTGCAAGGCGAGAAAGATGCTCGGCGTGCTCGGGCACCTCACGGTGTCGGAGTACAACGCTTCGGGCGAATACATGCTGTTCAACCCCTCGGCGACCTTCGGCGTCGCGCTCGTCCTCGAGGGAGAGGGGGAGATGCAGGGGAGCGGAGAGACCCCGACTCCCATTTCACAGGGGGAGAGCTGGCTTCTGACCTCTCACCGCTACCTGATCACGGGCGCCTGCCGCGTCCTCGTCGTCACATATTGAGAAGATCCCGACTATGAAAGTCGTCATCAACGGAAAATTTTACGGACAGAAAAAGACGGGCGTCCAGCGCTATGCGGGCGAGATCGTTTCCCGTCTCGACAGTCTGTGCGAAGGGAACGATGTCGAACTCCTCATCCCCGCGGACGCGGAAGGGGTCCCCGCCCTTCGGAACATCAAGGTCGTCGTACGCGGAAAAAAGGCGGGAACGCTTTGGGAGCAGACGACCTTTTCCAAATATGTCAAAAAACAGAGGGCGATCGCGCTCTGTCTCTGCAATTCCGCACCCCTCTTCGCGCCGAAGATCGTCTGTATCCACGACGTGAAGGTGTGCGTCTATCCCGAATTTTTCAGCCTGAAATTCCGCCTTTGGTACCGTTTTCTCATGAAGAACATCACGAAAACCGCCAAGGCTCTTTTCACCGTTTCCGAATTTTCAAAGCGGGAGATCGAAAAATATTATCCGAAAGCCAAAGGGAAGATCACCGTCGCCCCCAACGCGTGGCAGCATTTCGAACGGGGAATTTCTGACGAAGAGACCCTGCAAAAGTACGGACTGAAGAGGGGAGAATACTTCTTCGCCATGAGCAGTCTCGAACCGAACAAAAACCTGAAGTGGATCGTCGAGAGCGCAAAGCGCAGTCCCGCGGAGACCTTTGCGGTCGCGGGGGGCGTCAACCCGAAGGTCTTTTCGGGAAAGATCGGCGAATTGCCCGAAAACGTCAGACTCCTCGGCTATGTTTCGGACGGGGAAGCGAGGTCGCTCATGGTTGACTGCAAGGCATTCTTGTTCGTCACATTTTATGAGGGATTCGGACTTCCGCCCCTCGAAGCGCTTGCGGCGGGCGCTCCGACCGTCATCGTTTCGGATACGGAAGTCATGCACGAGGTGTTCGGCGGGGACGCTGTCTTTGTCCCGCCCGACAAGTTCGACTGCGACCTCGGCTTGCTTGCGTCGCAGCGCAAAGGGAACGCATGTCTTGAAAAATATTCGTGGGACCGCTCTGCGGAGACCGTCTATCGCGTTCTCGGGGAATATTTGCGGAAATAGGTCTTTTCAGCCATGAAATTCAGTGTCGTTGTCCCCGTCTATAATACGGAAAAATATTTGAACCGCTGTCTCGACAGCATTCTCTCCTATCGGGGGGACGATCTCGAGGTCATCGCGCTCGACGACGGCTCTACCGACGGCAGTCCTGCGATCTTGCAGAGCTACCGCGACGCCCGTTTGAACGTCGTCCATAAGCAAAACGAGGGAGTTTTTAAGACTTGGAAGAAGGGCGTCATGCTCGCCTCGGGGGATTACATCGTCTTTGCCGATTCGGACGACTACGTCTCGGAAGAGCTTTTCCCCGTTCTCAAGGGGATCCTTGCGGAGCGGGACTATGACGTCGTGCAGCTCGGCTGGACGGAAAAATACATCAAGAAAGAAGTGCGGATGACGGGCGCCCCCGGGCTGAAAGAGGGGAGCTATGAAGGGGAAGCCCTCGAAGAGATCATCCGCGAACGCGTCAAGATGTCGAAAGACAAGATCATCAGCACGACGCGCTGGGCAAAGGCGTACCGTACCGACTTTTTGCGGGAAGTTCTGACCCATTCCATGGAGCAGATCACGATGTTCGAGGACGACAGCATCACCCGCCCCTGCCTCTCGCTGATGAAGTCCTTCTACTATTCGGAGACCCCGCTGTATGTCCATTTTTGCTGCGTCGGCGGTTCGATCTGCAACTCCGTCGAAAAATACGCAGCCTATTTCGCCGACTGCAAAAACCTCGTCGCATTTTTTGAGGAAAAGAGGGACATCTTCGGCTTTTCGCAGGAGACCCTCGATCTGTTCGCGGCGCATTATTTTTTAAGCATCATCGGCGAAGCCGTTTCCAAAAAGGAGAATCGGGTCGCGAAGAGGATGCTTTCCGATGAGAGCGTCAAGGGAGCGCTGAAAAAGAAAAAGGGTCTCAAATGCTTTCTTCTGCGCCACAGGCGGTTCACGCTGTTCCGCATCCTGAAGCGCACAAAGGACTTCATCATCAACCGTTACTGACGGACGGGCGTTCCCGCCCGTTCCCGTGAAGGAAATCAACATGCTGTACTATCTCAAAGAAAGCAAGGAGTGCGCGGGAGAGCTTTTCGCGGCATCGCAGCGCATGACCGCTTCCGTCAAACCGCGTGAGGACGTGGACGCGATCTTCGGCGCACACTTTGAAAACGCCGTCGAATATCCGACCCCGAAATTGCGCAAGGGCAAGCGGAATTTGCTGACGAAATTGCTCGAACAGCGGGAAAGCGTGCGCGACCTCAAAAAGGCGCTTTCCCCGCTCAAACGGGGAGACACCCTCTTTCTGCAATATCCGCTCCTCTTTTTCAGTCTCTGGCAGAACCGCGTCTTTAAGGGGCTGAAACGGAGAGGGGTGACCCTTGTCGCGCTCGTCCATGACCTCGATTGGCTTCGGGATCGGTCGAGGACGTTCCGTTGGAGACTCCGCATGAGGGTGACGAAGAAGAGCTTTCGCTATTTTTCCCGTGCGATCGTGCACAACGAAAAAATGCAGGCGGCGCTTGCGGAATTCCCGCTCCGTACGGTCAGCCTCGGCATCTTCGACTATCTGACCGAGGGCACGCCGCAGAGCGGAAAGCGGGGAAAAGATCTCCCGATCGTCATCGCGGGGAATCTCGCGCGGGAAAAAGCCGCCTATGTCTATTGCCTTCCCGAGGAGACGGAATGGAATCTCTACGGACCGCATTTCGAGGGGGGCGGCGGAAATATCAACTACCATGGCGCTTTTCCTCCGCAGGAACTCCTCTCCGCGCTCGAGGGTTCGTTCGGGTTGGTCTGGGACGGAACTTCCGAGCGGACGTGCTCGGGGAGCTGGGGGGAATATCTGCGTTACAATGACCCGCACAAGACTTCTCTCTATCTTGCCGCGGGACTTCCCGTCATCATCTGGCAGGAAGCGGCGCTCGCGCCCTTCTTGCGGAAAGAAGGCTGCGGCATCGCCGTGTCCGATCTGCGGGAACTTCCTTCCGTCCTCTCCGCGATGACGGAAGAGGAGTACGAAACTCTGTGCGAAAACGCCCGCCGTATCGGTGCCCTTGTCCGAAAGGGGTATTTTACGGATCGGGCGATCGAAAAATGTCTCGATCAAGGGGAATAAACATGAAGAAGTATGACTATTTGATCGTCGGGAGCGGGCTCCTTGGAGCCGTGTGCGCCCATGAACTTTCCAAGCGGGGCAAAAAGTGTCTCGTCCTCGAAAAACGCGCACATATCGGCGGAAATATCTACACCGAAGAGGTCGAGGGCATCAACGTCCACCGCTACGGAGCACACATCTTCCATACGTCCGACAAGACCGTATGGGAGTACGTCAACAGCTTTGCGGAGTTCAACAACTACGTTAACTGTCCCGTCGCGCGCTACCATGACGAATGCTACAACCTGCCCTTCAACATGAACACTTTCACCAAGCTTTGGTCTGACGTCTTTACGCCCGCGGAGGCGGAAGCCCGCATCGCAAAGGAGCGCGGGGAGTCCTATGTAGAAAACCCGCAAAATCTCGAGGAGCAGGCGATCGACCTCGTCGGAAAGACCATCTACGAGAAACTCGTCAAGGGCTACACCGAAAAGCAGTGGGGGAAGAAATGCACCGAACTTCCCGCCTTCATCATCCGCCGTCTGCCCGTGCGCTTCACCTTCGACAACAACTACTTCAATGACCGCTATCAGGGCATTCCCATCGGCGGCTACACGAAGATGATCGGGAAGATGCTTTTCGGCGTCGAAGTCCGCTTGAACTGCGACTTTTTCGACCATAAGAATGAATTTTCGGACATTGCGGAGAAGATCATTTACACGGGCGCGATCGACAGATATTTCGATTACTGCTACGGACCGCTCGAGTACCGCTCGGTGCGGTTTGAGACGGAAGTTTTGGACATGCCGAACTTTCAGGGCAACGCGGTCGTCAATTACACGGCGGCGGAAGTTCCCTACACGCGCATCATCGAACACAAACACTTCGAGTTCGGGACACAGCCAAAGACGGTCATCTCCCGCGAATATTCCTCGGCTTGGAAGGTCGGGGACGAACCGTATTATCCCGTCAATGACGAGAAAAACAGCAACTTATACGCGAAATACCGTGCGCTTGCCGAAAAAGAGAGCAAAGTCGTGTTCGGCGGCAGGCTCGGGCAATATAAATATTACGACATGGACGACGTGATCGTGAGCGCCTTCGAGACGCTGAAAACGCTCTGACGGGGGAGAAGGGGATGACGCAGGACCGCACAACGGAATTGGGGAAGAGGCTGTTCTATGCCTCTTATGTCCTCATGCTCGTGCGGACGCTCCTCATCTCCTCGACGGCAGGCGTCCTCTTGGGGACGGACACGATCTTCTTCCGCTACGTCTTTCGCATTCTCGCATGGATGCCCATTGTGTTCAAGCTCTTCACGCAGGACCGCTTTTCGAGAACCGCGCTCCTTCGCTATCTGCTCTTCGGCGGCGTCGCCGTATTGAGCTTTCTCTTCAACCGTCACACCGTCCTCGCCGACCTCGTCCTTTTGATCCTCGGCGTCCACGGCGTGCCCTTCAAGGGCGCCGTGGGGGCGTTTCTCTACACGGCAGGCTCCGTCTGCGTCCTGCTCTTCCTCTTGAGTATCCTCGGTCTCATCGAGAATTACGTCACCTATTCGGCGGGAAAGGCACGGTACGCCTTCGGAAACGTCTATGCGACCGATTTCGCCGCGACCGTGTTCTATCTCCAGCTCGCCCACGCCTATCTGAAAGGAAAGAAGTACAACCTGCTCAATTTCCTCTTCTGGATCTGCGTCTCTTTCTTCATCCTCATCTTCTGCGTCGCGCGGCTCGATTTCATCCTCATCTTCTGCACCGCGTGGGCGATGCTCCTCTTCGCCTATGTGCCGAAGTTCTTCTCTTCCCGTCCCGTGCGGGGCTTTTTGTGGCTCTCGATCCCGATTCTCTGCGTCCTTTCGATCGTCCTGCACATCCTCTACACGCCGCAGAGCGGATTCCTTACATGGCTCAACGGTCTGATCTCGGGCAGGCTCTACTATGGGAACATCGCCATCAAGGACTACGGGTTCACCCTCTTCGGGCAGAACATCGAAATGCAGGGCTGGGGTTTCAATCCCGACGCGTGGGACAGAGAACTCGGCTACTACTTTGTCGACTGCGGCTGGCTCTCACTGGCGCTACAGTACGGCATCGTCACGGTCTGTTTCGTCTGCGCGGCGTTTACCGTCCTCTCGCGGAGAGCGGCGAAAGAAGGGGGCGTTCTCCCGCTCGTGCTCTTCTTCCTCGCGCTGACGAGCGTCATCGATCATCACCTCTTTGAATTCTGGTTCGATCCCTTCCTTCTCCTTCTGAATGCGGTACTGTGCGGCAAGAAACGGCAGAGCGCCGCAGTCCGTCCCGCGCTTGCGGCGACCGTCTGACCCACCTATGGCGAACAAAAGCATCAAGAAAAACTTCATCTATAATCTCATCTATCAGGTGACGATGCTGGTCTCGCCGCTCGTGGTGACGCCCTACATTTCCCGCATCTTCCTTCCCGACAGTGTGGGGCTGTACAGCTATGCCGAATCGATGGCGGCGTACTTTGTGCTCGTCGCCGTGCTCGGGACGTCCACGTACGGGCAACGCGCGATCGGCTATCTGCAAGAGGACAAAGAGGGGCGCAGCCGCGCCTTTTGGGAGATCTTTCTCCTTCGTTTTCTGACGACCGCCGTCACGATGGGCGCGTACATCGGTTACGCCTTTCTCTTCGCCGAGGAAAATCTCTATATCACGCTCATTTTGGGACTCAACGTCCTCAACGTCGTGTTCGACATCACATGGTTCATGCAGGGCATGGAAGAATTCGGCAAGACGGCGCTCCGCAGCATCTTTTTCCGCCTGCTCAGCGTCGGCGCGATCTTCCTCTTCGTCAAGGACGGCGGCGACCTGCTCCTCTATGTGCTCTTCATGACCGCCTTTACCGTCCTCGGCAACATTTCCCTCTGGCTGTATCTGCCCAAATATCTCGTCAGGGTGAAGGGGATCTCTCCGTTCCGCGACATCAAGTCCGTCCTGATGCTCTTCATCCCCACCGTCGCGACGCAGGTCTATACCGTGCTCGACAAGTCCATGCTCGGCTGGTTTTCGGACGGCTTCGACGAGAACGGCTACTATGAACAGGCGGAAAAGATCGTCAAGATCGCCATGAGCGCCGTCACCGCGCTCGGCATCGTCATGATCCCCCGCATCGCGAGCACCTACAAGGCGGGGGACATGGAAAAAGTCAAGTACTACATCTACAATTCCTACCGCTATGTGTGGATGATGGCAATTCCCATCATGTTCGGCTTCATCTCCATTGCGAGCGTCTTTACGCCCGTATATTATGGGGATGGGTACGAAAAATGCGCTACGCTTTTGCCCATTTTCAGTATTCTTCTCGTTCTGATCGGGCTTTCCAACGTCAACGGAATGCAGTATTTCGTCCCCATCGGGAAGGAGAGCATTCTGACGCTCACGGTCGTCGTCGGGGCGGTCGTCAACTTCATCCTGAACCTCATTCTCATCCCGTTTTTCGCATCGGTGGGGGCGAGCATCGCCTCCGTCGTCGCCGAATTTGCCGTGACGCTCACGGGCTTTGTCTACATCCGCAAGACGAGACAGTTCTCTCTCCGTCCCGTCTTTACCTGCTCGTGGCGGTACTGGATCGCGGGCGGGGTGATGTGCGGGGCGCTCTTCGGGCTGAAATATCTGATGCCAGCCGCCGTGTGGAGCCTCGCCGTGCTCATCGCCTCGGGCGCCGCCATCTACTTTGCCGTCCTGCTCCTTCTGCGCGATCCCTTCCTGTTCGACGTGATCAAAAAGGGCTTCGCGATGCTCAAGCCGCAGCGGACGAAGGACGGCGGGGACACGGACGGGGGAACGGAAGAGAAGTGAACATGAGCCGCTTGCAAGCGGCTCTTTTCTTTTTGGAGAACAAATTTCAGAGCGCCTCGATGCGCCGCCGAGTCGGGCGGCGTTTCTTTTCATATTTTACGGATCTTGGAGGTTTCAAATGTTATACAGAGATTGGCTGGACGAATGGCTGGAGCTTTACGTCAAGGCTTCGACCAAGGAGCGGACGTATCGGAAATACCGTCAGGAAGCGGAAAAATATATCCTGCCCGAACTGGGGGACTATGATGTGAACGCGATCACGGCGGTCAGACTGCAGAAATTTTCCGTCACCCTCTCGGAGACGGAGTATTCCGCGAATACGGTGAACGGCGTCCTCTCCGTCCTCAAGGCGTCCCTCAAACTGGCTGTCAGGCTCGGCATCGCGAAGAGACAGTTCTCGGACGCGATCGTCCGTCCGCGGATACGGGCGGGAAAGGCGACCTGTTTTTCGCAGGGAGAACAGAGAAAGATCGAAAGATATATCCTGTCGCAGAGGTCTCCGTCCCTGTTCGGCATCCTCATCGCGCTGTATACGGGGTTGAGGATCGGGGAACTCCTCGCGCTCACATGGGATGACGTCGACTTCCAAAGGGGGACGCTCTCCGTGACGAAGTCCTGCCGAGACAGCTGGAAGGACGGACACTATCAAAAGGTGCTCGGGACGACGAAAACGTTGAGTTCGGAGCGGGTCGTCCCCATTCCCAAACAGATCTATTCCTATCTTCGGGAGATGAAGCGGAAGG
Organism: uncultured Clostridia bacterium; assembly: GCA_947626935.1. GTDB lineage: Bacteria > Bacillota > Clostridia > Christensenellales > Borkfalkiaceae > Gallimonas. The sequence continues at coordinate 17,050 of CANQUD010000020.1, forward strand.
CAAAGGGGAACTTTGTCGTCACGGGACGGACGGCGTGGGGCGCCGAGGTGCGGTCGTACCAGCGGACCTTTGAAAATCTTCTGAAAAAACTCAAGATCGGGCACAGGGGATTCCACGCCCTGCGGCACACCTTTGCGACGCGGGCGATCGAGATCGGCATGGACGTCAAGACGCTTGCGGAGATCCTCGGACACAAGAATCCGATGATCACACTGGAGCGCTACGCCCACTCCCTCATCGAACACAAGACGGCAATGATGAACAAAGTGGGGAAATTGCTCAATACATAGTTTCGCGCGATTTCTTTTGCTTCGCAAAATAAATCCGCGCGAGGGGTTAGTGTTGTGCGTCCCTCTTACTCCGCTGCCGCGCTCTCCGTTCTTCGGACGGACATTAAGCCTACGGTAGTGTGGCAAATGGGGTGCGCTCCGCAAAAGCGCGGTTTTGCTATGCGCAGGAATTTAGAAATACGCCCCCCATTCGTCACGGCTACGCCGTGCCACCTGTCTCATGCGGGTAGAGACCCGCATTCGGTCACCGCTCGCGCGGGACAATGCGCTCGCTCCTGTCGCAACGCGCGAAAAGTTCACTGGACTTTTCGCAGAATGCATTGCTCCACCCCCAGAGGGGGTAAGGTCAGAGCCTACCCCTTCGGGGGGAGGCTCCCGCGTAGCGGGTGGTGGGGGGGATTACGCCCACCGCAGTCTCCTCGCTGCCCCTTTTAGGGGAAGTGGCGAACGCAGTGAGCCAAAGGGGTTAAACCCCTCTGTCTCGGCTTCGCCTCGACATCTCCCCTAAACCACCCCGCAAAAATACGTTGTCTTTTTGCGGGGACCCCGAGGGGCGACAAGTGAATGCGGGGACCCCGAGGGGCGACAAGGGGAAACTACATCGTACTCCCGCGGGGAAATGTACATAGATCTATCTGTTCTATGGTGAAAAAACGGGGATTTTCGGCTTCGGAAGCTCCCCCAAAATTCGACAATTTTCAGCATTTTTGTACTTTTTACTTCACATAAATCTAAATATTTCTGCCTTTTCCCCGCCCGATGTACATAGAACAGATAGTTCTATGTACTTTCCAAAAGCTGGAAAAAGCGAAAAATCCTGTCAAAAAATTGTCAAAATTTGTAAGATATGCACAGAAAAAGGCAAATGAGGAACGTTTTTCCCGACGAATTTCCCGATTTGGCATTCGTTTGCTTTTTTTGTACTTTCAAGCTATAATTTTTATGCCGATGCGGAGAGAGACGGCTGTCCGCATGCGGTGTCCGTTCCTCAAAGGTTCATAAATATGTGAAAAGGAGGCAAGCTGAAAGAGCAAGACGCTCAAAGCCGTCACAGTCAAGAGAGAAAGAAAAAATGGGTATGTTGGAAGTCATCGATTTTTCGAAAAAGTACAGGAACAACAAGAACTATTCCGCAAGGCACATCACCTTCTCCGTCGCGGCGGGGGAAGTGGTCGGTCTCGTCGGAAGCAACGGTGCGGGGAAGTCCACGATCATCAAGAGCATCATCGGCGTCCTTCCCTTCTCGGAGGGGACCGTCAAGGTGGGGGGATTCGACATCATCAAGCAGTCCGAGCAGGCAAAGCGCCTCATCGGCTACGTTCCCGACGACCATTCCGTCTACGAAAAACTGACGGGCAGGGAGTACATCAACTACATCGGCAGCCTCTACGGTGCGACCAAGGCGCAGAAACTGCACGTCACGGACGAGCTTGCAAAGCAGTTCGAGATCGACCGTGCGCTCGACACGCAGATCGCGGGCTATTCGCACGGCATGCGGCAGAAGATCTGCATTTTGGGCGCTCTGACGCACGAACCCAAGCTCTGGGTCCTCGACGAGCCGATGGTCGGTCTCGATCATCAGACGATGAATCTCCTGTGCAACTTTATCCGCGGCTATGCGTACGGCGACCGCTCCGTGCTCTTCTCCTCGCACAACCTCGAAGTCGTCAAAAAGACGTGCGACAAGGTCATCTTCATCAAGGAAGGGGAGCTGAAGGACATCGTCGACCTCACGAAGGACAGGGAGTTCGACCTCAACAAGTACTATACGGAGCTGAACGGGGAGAAGGAAGATGCGTGATTTCATTCGTCTGCAGCTCAAACTCAAGTGGGGCTTCAACCGCAACAACAGCAAGGCGAGCGCGATCATGACCGCAGTCGCGGCATTTCTCGCCGTCGTCCTCGCGCTGGCGCTCGTCTGGGCGCTCTCTTTCGTGTTGAAGGCGAGCATTGCCGTCACGGCTCGGCAGCTCTCCGTCCTCTATCTCGCGGTCATGTTGGGGGGATTGACGATCGCCTCGACGGGCATGCAGCTCAAGCGGCTGTACCGTCCCGCCGATCTCCTCATCACGGCACGCTTCCCGCTCAGTCCCTTCAAACTCTTCAGCGCACAGCTCATCCTCAACTACATCGACCTCTGCATCTATACGGCGATCTTATTTGTCCCCGTGATGCTCGTGTTCGGCGTCGCGATGGGGTGCTTGAGCTGGACATTTCTTCTCGGAATGGTGCTCTCGGCGGTCCTTCTTCCGACCCTGCCGTTTGCGCTCTCCATCTTCATCGCGATCCCCGCGGTGTATCTCTCGTCCCTGCTCGAAAAGCACGGCATTCTCCGTCTCATCGTCTTTGTCGTCGTCCTCGTCGGGGCGTTTTTGCTCTATTATTACCTTCTGACCGTCCTCGCGCAGTTTTTCATTCACAGGAACTGGGAAGTGGGGACGCTCGACATCTGGAGAAATCTGCTCGCCGCCCTCGACAGGGAATATGACCCCGCGGTCTACTTTGCGGGCATCCTCTTCTTCGAACGCTTCTGGTACAACTTCGCCGTCATCGTCGGCGGGGCGTTCGCGCTCATCACGGGCGGCGTCCTCTTGGCGCGGGTCGTCTGCGCGGGACTTTACAGGAAGGCGCTCGACGGCGGAAACGGTCTCCGCGGGCACGGCTCCGAACTGGACGGCTATGCGAGCGGACGGGCGATCTTCCGTTACGGATTCAAGGAGATCCTCCGCACGAAAACGTACTCCTATTTCTACCTCGGCGTCGCGATTTCCACCCCCGTCATGGTATTTTTCTGCGACAGGCTCGTCTCCATGGTCGGGGTCGCGCAGATCGGAGAGGGCATCAACTTCGGCGCTTCCATGCTCGTCGTCTCCGTGTTCATGGCGATGATCTGCTCCTTCACGGGGACGATCATCAGCGTCGAGGGAAAGAATTTCTACATCACGAAACTCGTGCCCGTCCCGTACCGCAAACAGCTCCTCGTCAAGGGACTTCTGAACATCGGGGTCAGCGCGGCGGCGCTCGCGATCAGCGCGGTCGTCATGGGCTGGCTGCAATTTCTGACCCTTGCAGAGATCGGCGTGCTCGTCGGGATCGAGTTCGTGCTCTCCGTCGGTCTCGTGTTCAACGGGATCAACCTCAACCTCGCCAATCCCAATCTCAAGCCCAAGGCGAACGGGGAAGCGGAGGAGATCAACATAACTTACATGCTCCTCATCGGGCTTGCCGTCGCAGCCCTCATCGGGGCGGGGTGCATCATCTTCTCCAAGCTCCCCGACGGCAGGATGACGGCATACCTTGCCGCCGCGGCAGTCGCGTTCGTCTATGCGGCGATCAATTTCCTTGTGTTCTGGTTCACGTCCGACTGCAAATACCGTAAAATCGAGGCATAAAGAGGGAATACGCTATGAAAAAGTTAATGACGTCAACGATCATTTTATTGCCCTTGCTCCTTCTCGCGATCTTGCTCGTGAGCGGGGCGATCACAAGTCTTTTGACCCATATCTATGTGGAGACGGTCGAATTCTCGCGGGAGAATGCGATCGTGCTCGTCATGACCGACGAAAAGGACCCGCCCAAGTATGACATCAGTCCCGAAGTGACGGTCCTTCCCCTCAAGGCGACCAACCGTGCGCTCGACTACTCGATCGACAACGAGGATCTCGTCAAAGTGGACGAAAACGGTGTCGTCACGGCGGTGTTTTACGGCGAAACGTACGTCACCGTCACGAGCGAGGAGAACAGCGCCGCGGTCGCAAAGCGCAAGATCATCGTCACCGACAAGGCAGTCCATGAAGTCGTCATGAACGGCGGCTACGAAGGGGAGATGTACGAGGGCGAGACGCAGTCTCTCTCCGTCACGATCTACCCCAAAGAGGCGGAGAACAAGGAAGTCCTCTGGACGAGTTCGGACGAGAGCATCCTGCACGTCGGCGCGAACGGCTCCGTACAGGCGGTCGGCGCGGGCGAAGCGGTCGTCAGGGCAACCTCCGCCGAGAACGGCGACATCTTCGCCGAAGCGCACATCTTCTGTCACAGACAGGTCAAGGATCTGACCTTCGACCCGATCTCCGTCCTCACGTCGTCGAGGACGTGCACCTTCCCGTCCGTCACGGTATCTCCCGCCGATGCGGACATCAAACTCTCCTATGCGTCGAGCGATGAGAGCATCGCGACCGTGGACGGGGCGGGGAACATCTCCTTCCTGAAAGAGGGACACATCACCGTGACCGTCACGGCGACCGACTTCAGGGGCAACAAGGTCGAAAAGACCAAGGAATACACCTCGACGGACGGCTATTTCCTTCCGCCGCTCTTCTCGCCCAAGGAATACACCGTCGATTATGACCGCTACTTTGACGGGGACGAGGCGCTTCCCATCCCCTTTGCGGAGCGGGACGGCGGTTCGTACAGGCAAGTGATCAGCGTCGTCTACACGGTCGGAGACACAAAAAACGACAATGTTCTGACCTTTGACGAGGACAAGAAGGAATTCCGCTTCATCGGTCCCATGCCCGTCGGCAACCGCATCGTGCGGGTCGACATGCGCGTCATGGTCTACAACGACGGGAAAGGGTGTCTCGAAGAGGTCGAGGATCACTTTGTGCTCAACGTCCTCCGCGATGCAAAGACCGTCACCGTCTCCCACAGCGGGACGGACTCCGTCTCCGTCATCACGACGGCGGAAAAGACGCTCTCCTTTGCCGTCGGCGGCGAATGCGGCGTCACCGTTCTGCCCGAAAACCACACGAACACTCTCTCCTACACCCTCACAAAGGGAACAGAGATCGCCGAGATCGGGAGCACGACGGGCGTTCTGACCTTCAAAGGGGCAGGCGAAGTCACCGTCTCCGTCCGCTGTTTTGCGGAAGGGGAAGTCACGGCACAGCGGGAAGTTACAGTCATCTATGCGCCCGTCGGGGAAAACGAAAAGAGCGTCGCGATCGTCGGCGGACAGACGGAGACGAACAAGCTCCTTCTCAAGATGGAGCACGGCGGCGTGACCGAAGAGGGCGTTCTCTACTTTTCGGAACCCGCCGATGCGCAGACTGCTTACTCCGCCGAAGGAAGTGTCTCCCTCGAGAAAAAGGGCGGGGTCTGGCACATCGTCCCGACAAAGGGCGGCTTTGCGACGGTGACTGTCACCGTCACGCCCGAAAACGGGGAAAAGACAACATATACCGAGAAAATTTACGTCGACCGTCCCGTGCATGCGGACGACCTCAAGCTCTCCTTTGAAGGACAGCCGCAGCTTTCGGACATCTTCTGTACGTCCCTTGCAAGCGTCTCCTATGCCTTCACCGTCCAAGGGGCGGAAGGCGCCATGGCGGGAAAGACGCTCTATCTTACCTACGGCGGCACGTCGGAAAAGGGGACAGAGAGCGCGACACAGCTTTCCGGAAATATCCAATTCGCGGCGGAATATGCACGGCTCACCGTCTCGTTCGGAGTGGAATACGGGAGCGAGGCGGAAGGATTCGGCGCCGCGGAAGGCACGGCGGCAGCGGAGCGCACGATCGCCCGCAACGCAACTTCCGTGACCGTCTCCTACAACCGCACGCCCGACGCCGCCGAGATCCCCGTCTCCAACAGGACATTGACCTTCACGACGGACGACAAGGACGGCGCGTCCTTTGCCGTCGTCAAAGTTCTGCCCGCAAACCATACGGAGACGGTCGTCTACTCCCTCGTCGGGGAGAGCGGGATCGCAAAGATCACTCCAAACGGCGTTCTGACCTTCACGGCGGCGGGAGAAGCGACCGTGAAGATCGGGCTGCGTTCGCTGAACGGCGACACGACGCTCGAAAAGACTCTGACCGTCCGATATGCTCCCCTCGACCCGACGGACGTCGAGATCGAAGTGACCGACAAGACGCAGTACGTCGTCCTCATGATGAATGAGACCAAGGCGGCGGCGGGCGTCCTCCGCTACACCGTTCCCGCGGGCATGAAGGCGGAGTATGCGGTCGCAAAGGGGGGGGAGACTGTTCAGCTCGAAGAAGAGAAGATCGTCCCGAAGAAGGGCGGTTTTGCGACGGTGACCGTCACCGTTTCCCCGCTCGAGGGAGAGGGCGAGACGCAGACGTTCACGGTCGAAGTGTATGTCGACCGCACCGTCAACGCAGAGGACCTTGAGATCAAATTCGACGGGAAGGACTGCAAGAACGACATCTTCTGCACATCCCTTCCCGATGTTCCGTATACCTTCACGCTCGGGGGAGAGGGGCTTGCCGAGGGCAAGCGGCTGTACATGCGCTACGGCGCCGCGGCGGACGAGACACAGGACGACGGCACCCGCCTTACGGGCGAAGTCGCATTCGCGGGGAAGGCAGACCTTGCCGTCACGTTCGGCGTCAAGTACGGCGACAACGTCAAGGCGTTCGGCTTGGAAGATGAAGGACAGCTCATCGCCGTCGAGCGGACGCTCTACCGCGACGCAGACTCCGTCTCCGTCCTCTATGACGGCGTGCACACGGCGAAGATCCAGACAAAGAGCGCGACGCTCTCCTTCATCACGGCAGACTACAAGGGCGCAAGCTATGCAAACGTCCAAATCGCTCCCGCAAACCACACGGACACCGTCTCCTACACCCTTTCGGATAGCAAGATCGCCTCTCTTACGGGCGGGACGCTGACCTTTACGGAGTCGGGCACCGTCACCGTGACGATCGTTCTGACGTCCAGGACGGGGGACGAAGTGTTGAGGAAGGACATTCTCGTCACCTATATCAAACTTGCCGCAAACGAGAAGGACGCTTCCGTCGGGGAAAGCCAAAAGGAGAGGGATGTCCTTCTCTCCCTCGGCGAGACGGAGAGCGAGGGCGTCCTCACCTTCACCGAACCCGAGGAGAGCGTCGTCGAATACACGGTCGAAGAGGGCGAGGACACCGTCGTCGAACTTCGCACCGAGAACGGCGTTCGGCACATCGTCCCGCTCGGCGGCGGCTTTGCGACGGTCAAAGTGAAGGTCTCTTCTGTCTCCCTTGCGACCTTCCGCGCGGCGACGGTCGCCCTTTCGTCCGAGTACACGGTCGAAGTGTACGTCGATGTCCCCGTGGACCCCGACGCCTTTGCGGTCTCCTTCAACGGGAAAGATTGCGCCGAGTCCTTCCGCACGAGCCGCGGCAGTGTCAGCTATCTTGCGTCTGTGACGGACAGCAATGGCTCCACGGCGGGCAAACTGTTCTACGTCTCCTATGACGGCACGAAGAATACGGCACAGGAAGGGACCTTGAGCCTCGGCGGCACGATCGATTTCTCCAAAGCACAGTACAGCGTCACGTTCGGCGTCGAATACGGCGAGCGGGCGGCGGCGTTCGGCGCGAAGGGGGGAATCTCTTCCGTCATCCGCATGGTCTCCACGTCCCGCGGGACCCTCGACGTTCCCCCGACGGTGACCTATGAGGGCGGGCAGCTCCGCGCGGACGGCGAGAACGCCCTCGAATTCTCCGACCTTCATGAGAGCATCACTCTTACGGTCGGCACCGACTTCACCCCCGACGACTTCGACCTCTCGGAGCATCTGCCCGAGATCGAAGAGACGCAGTATGTCGGCGTCTCCGTCTCCGCGGACGGAAGAACGGTGACCTTGACGGCAAACAAGCCCTGCACGGCGGAGAAGATGTCTCTGACGGTCGGGAACAAGACCTTCGTCCTCACGGTGACTGTCCGCGCCAAGGCGGACACGGTCAAAGTGACCTTCGGCGGCATGGTAATGGGTGCGGAACACTATCACACCCTGCTCGGCACCCTGACCTTCTTCGTCACTCTCTCGAGAAAGGACGGCGTCGCCGTCACGGACAGCGGCGTCAAGTTCCGTTACGATGAAACGATGGACTGGCTCAACGGCGACGGGAGCAACGTCACGGCGGACATCACAAAACTCAAGGATCATATTCTCTACATCTCTTCCGCGGACGGCGGAGCGCAGACACAGCTCTCGATCGAGAGGGTCACGCTCGAGGAATTCGCTCTGACTTTCACGGTCAGAAATTCCGAGGGACAGGCAAGCGAGGTCGGCAAGATCGATCCCGTCTTGAGTTCCGAGACGGTCGTCTATCCGCTCCCCGCCGACATGCAGGGGAACGTGACAATCAAAGTCACGCCCAAGGAAGAGGGACTCCTCGGCGGCTTCGGAACCGATACGTCCTTCAAGGACATTTTGCCCGTCACGGTCGAGGGCTGGTCAGTCAGCTATAACGCCTCGGCGGGAGAGATCACGCTCGGCGGCGTCAGCGGGACCTTCCACAAGCTCGTCACGATCGGCAAGAACGACGGGAAGCACAGACATGCGAATGTCGAGTTCTCCCACTTCGACCTTGCGAGCATCGAATTTACGGGCTTTGACAGCGGCAAGGACGACAATGTCTACAGGGGCTACCAGCAGGTGCGCGTGTTCGCCAAACACAGCGATTACGGCACGGGCAGCGTCGATTACTTCCGCATGCCCGTCGAGGCGGTCAGCGACCTTGCGAGCATGGAAGCTGTCGATCCCGCGCTCCTCTCGTGGACGATGACGTCCTTCAAGAAGGAGACGGCAACGGGCGTCGTCACATCGCAGGTCGGCTCGGTTGTCAGCTACGGCGGAGGGAAATACACGATCGAGGACGCCGACGGGAACGGAATTTTCGAACTCAAGCACGACGGGGAGACGGTCGTCGGCGAGAACGGCAAGTACAGCGGATCTGAAAAGGTCGCTTGGATCGACCCCTTCACGGAGAAGGATGCGGGCTTCGTCCGCATCTACTTCGGAGATGTCGGCGGACTGTCCGAGACGGACGTGCAGAACGACTATTTCGGCAACTTCGGCGAGCGGGAGGAGTGGACGGAGACGCCTTCGCACGACAATAACTATGACGGGAGCGGCAGAATGTTTGCTCCGTCCGAGAATGCCTATACCTATCTTCGGGTCGAGGCGGGGGACGGCGCAAAGAACGGCGTCAACCGTCACTTCAACTTCAATGTCCTCGGCGATGATACCGTCGTAAACGTTTTCAACGCCACGGGATATCTGAACAACAAGAAGATCGCCTTGCACAACAATCTGTACGGCACGGGGGAAGTCCCGAAGATCGACGCCGCGGGCGAAGGTTACAATGCGGATCAATTCTTGGATGCCGAGACGCCCGAGAGCTTCACGTCTAGCACGTGGAATACCGAGAAAGCCCCGTATGAGAAAGACATCATTTACGGAAACGGCTATTCGGTAAATCTGAAAACGGTGAATGACGGAATCAATACTCAAGCGACCTACAAAACCGGCGGTATGCTCAATAGTGGTCAGGAAAATACCTCATATGGGTTCGCTATGGGCACGCTCTATAATGTGACCGTGAAGGGAACGAATGAGGATACGGAAATTACGCCGAAAACGAACAGAATGCTTTTCAATTTGGGCGCGGCGTACTATTCGACGCTTCAAAATTACAGCAAACTCAACCCGAGCGGCACAAATCTATACCTGAAGAATACCGTGTTGCGTTATGTTGCCAATGCCGCGATACAGGTATGGCAAGCAACAAAGAATCTCTATTTTGAAAATGTAGTGATCGACGAATGCTTAAGAGCGGTATCGCTTGAACAAGGGTCAACGGTACAATTTTATTTCAAAGGGTTTACCGATGTATTGAATTATCGCAGCGCCAAGGGAATGCAAAATGCGTTTAAGTTAATAAATGGTGGAGGAAGTTATTCTATGTATTTTGTCGAGTACACAGGATATCCGGATGAGCAGCCGGGTTTGACTGAATGTGCGGCAAAAGAATATCTTGAATGGTTTGGGAATAACGGTACGAAAGGCAAACAAGAGTATCGATATTACGTCAATATGCTGGTTACAAATGGCTATATGAGTAACGCCCAAAAGTCGAAGAAACAATGCCATTATTGGAATGACGGGACTTCCAAATATTCCGACCAACCGTATGAGGAAGTTGGGATTGATTTTGCGAATGTGTTTGTCGGAATGACTTTTGGTTCTATGCAGATGGGCGTTGAGCTCAGCACATACGGGACAAAAAATACTGCCGACGGCGGGGTAGCAACATTCGACGATCGTGACACAAAGTTGCTGTTTACGCAAGACCGTTATATCCGCCTTCTCTGCCAGTATATCGACGTCGAGGATGACGGGACGACCCTCATCAAGAATACCAAGCATATCCAATGGCACATGAATCGGGTGTATCGCGATCTCGGCTTGATCGACGATGAGACCGACCACATCACCGCTCTGAAACAGTCCCTCACCGAGGCGCAGCAGAACGGGACGTGGGACGGGGAATGGCCCGACGGCACGACGCTTCAACAGGCGCTCGACGCCTGCCCCGAAGCCGCCGCGCTCGCCTCGATGATCTCCGAGACCGTCCTCCCTTCCAAACGCTCTGATTGATCCAAAAAAACACGCCTCGGCGTGTTTTTTTGATAGGGGAAAGTTCCCCCCCACCACCCGCTGCGCGGGAGCCTCCCCCCCGAAGGGGTAGGCTCTGCCCAGACCTGACCCCCCACGGGGGGAAGGTGGCACGGCGTAGCCGTGACGAATGGGGGGGATCGCGTCACCGCATTCCTTGCCCACCCCTTGAGGGGTGGGTGGCTCGCCGCTTTGCGGCGAGACGGAAGGGGTGTCCTTCGAAATCGGGACACCCCCTCAAGGGGGCGCCAAGGGAACGGTCCCCCCGTCCCCGTACGTCATTCCGCCCCGCGCGAATTCTTATTGCTCCAAGCGCGGCACGAGGAGCCTAGCGACGAAGTAGGGCGAAGCCCGAGGAATCTCGTCCTTTGAGATCCCTCACGTACGTTCGGGATGACGTTAAGGGCATTCCCCCCCACCACCCGCTGCGCGGGAGCCTCCCCCCCGAAGGGGTAGGCTCTGTGTCGAGACCTTACCCCCCACGGGGCGGAGCAACGAATTCTGCGAAAAGTCCAGTGAACTTTTCGCGCGTTGCGACAGGAGCGAGCGCATTATCCCGCGCGAGCGGTGACCGAATGCGGGTCTCTACCCGCATGAGACAGGTGGCACGGCGTAGCCGTGACGAATGGGGGGGATCGCGTCACCGCATTTCACGTCATTCCGTACCCGCCTCTTTCCTTCTTCCGAAAAAGCGGGAGATGAGGGCGCGGAAGTCGAGCAACTTCAACAGCTTCAAAGCGGCGATTTCCGACCCCATTCCGACAAAAACCGTCAAAACAAGGGCGGGCAGGTAGCTCAAATACCTCATCAACAGTACCTTTGCGAGAATGCAGACGGCGGAGACGGGCACAAACGCCGCAAGGAGCTTCAGAACATACCTTCCCGAGCGCAATTTCCCCGTCTTTTTCCGCAAGAGAAGCAGCGAACAGACGGCGCAGAGGACATAGTCGCAGCCCATGCCGAACACGAGCGCACCGCTCCCGAGATAGCGGGGCAAAAACCACACGGAGAGCAGCATCGCAAAGCTCCCGAGCGTGAAGATGCCGAGCGTCTGTTTCTCGCACCCGAGAGAGTTCAAAAGGCTCGTCGAGATCATCGTAATGCTCATTGGCAGAAGCATCAGTGCGCTTTTTTCGATGATCTTTCCGCTTTCCGCATTGGAATAGAGCATGACGCCGACGCCCTCTCCGCAGGCGAGGAAGAAGGGGATGAGCATGCAGGCGATGAGGAGCGTCGCGTTGAGCGCCTTCTCGACGAGGGCGGAGACCTTCTCCCTCTCCCCCCGATAGAAGCTCTCCGAGAGTTCGGGCACGAGCACGAGAGCGATCGACCCGATGAGGGAAGAGGGGATCATGAGGACGGGCATCACCATGCCGTACACGACGCCGTATTCGCTCATCGCCCGCGCGGAAGAGGATCCCGCCGCCATGAGGCGCATGGGGAAGAGGACGGAGATGAGGGAACTCATGAGGGATGACGTCGTCCGCATCGCCGTGACGGGCAAGGAAGCCTTGAGAAGGGGGAGAAGTTCTCCCTTCGGCGAGGTGAGCCTTCCGCCCCGCGCGAAAAAGTAGACGGACGCGATCGAAAAGGAGCAGAGATAGCTGATGAGGACGGCGATCCCCGCCTTGTTGACGTCCGCGGCGCCCGTCGGAAGGACGATGAGGAGCAAAACGCCCATGACGATCATGACGATCTCCTCGATAAGTTCGATGAGGGAGTAGGCGAAGAAGCGCTTGTTCCCCCAAAAACTGCCTCTTATGATCGCATAGACAGACGTAAAGGACAGCCCGATGAGGAAGATGTAGAAGAGATCGGCACAGCGTTTGTCCGAAAAGACGGCGGAGAAGGACGTTCTGCAGACAAAGAGCAAGACCGTCAGCGGGACGCTGACAGAGAGGGTGATGAGGACGGCTGCGGTCGTTGCGGCGTGCTCGCCCCTCTTATATTTTTTTGCCCTGTGCTTGGAAATGACGCGGGAGAGGGTGATGGGAAGCCCCGAGGAGCAGATCGTCAAAAACACGGCAAAGACCGTGAGCGCCACCTGATAGACCCCGAGACCTTCGCTCCCGAGGGTGCGGGAGAGGATGATGCGGTACAGAAACCCCAGTCCGTGTTCGAGGGCGGAGAAGAGGGTCACGATCGCCGCCGTGCGGTACAAGTTCATACCGTAATCTATGAATTTCGTCACATCAATATGAGAGATCGCATAGGATTGTCGTATGGGACTTTGCAATTTCGTACCGAAATTCTACCGTGTGAAGGACGGGCAGACGCTTGCCATGGTCGCAGACGCATTCTCCGTGCCGATGACCCTTCTCGCGCGGGAAAACGAACTCCGCGGGGAGCCGTTTGCGGGGCAGGTGCTGTCGATCCCCCAACATTGCGGCAACGTATACCGCGTGAAGGGGGGAGAGACGCGCACGCTGCTGTGCGGTTCGCCCGAAAACTTCCTCGCCCGTAACGGCACCTCCGCCCTCTACCCGACCCAAAAAGTATTTTTATAGGGGGGGAACTCATACCCTCTCCATGGGAGGGTGGAGCGGCGCAATTCTGCTCAACAGCCCAGTGGGCTGTGAGCTGCGCCGCGACA
>CANQUD010000021.1 GCA_947626935.1 uncultured Clostridia bacterium
CGGGGGGAAGGTGGCACGGCGCAGCCGTGACGAATGGGGGGATAAGGTAGAATTATTCTTCCCCCCCACCACCCGCTACGCGGGAGCCTCCCCCCCCGAAGGGGTAGGCTCTGGGACTGCAAAAGACCTGACCCCCTACGGGGGGAAGGTGGCACGGCGCAGCCGTGACGAATGGGGGGATAAGGTAGAATTATTCTTCCCCCCCACCACCCGCTGCGCGGGAGCCTCCCCCCCGAAGGGGTAGGCTTTGGGGTTGCCGCCTACGGCGGAGTCCCCCCGAAGGGGTAGGCTTCCCCCCCCACCACCCGCTGCGCGGGAGCCTCCCCCCGCTGGGGGTAGGCTTGGGTAGAGTTGGTATCGACCACGCAGGAGATATATATGTCAATCGATATGCCTTTCGGGGCGGATGTCTACCTTGCGGTCATCCTGTTCTGTCTCGGGGCGTGCATGGGGAGTTTCATCACCTGCGCCGCCGACCGTTACGTCGCCAAAGAGAGTGTCCTGCACGGCAGAAGCAAGTGTCCCGTCTGCGGACACACCCTCTCCGCGCTCGAACTCATTCCCATCTTCAGTTGGCTCTTTCTCAAGGGCAGATGCAAGAATTGCGCATCTCCCATTCCCGTGCGGTGTTTCTTCACCGAACTCCTCACGGGGCTGCTCTACGCGGCAGTCTATCTCAAATTCGGCTTTTCGTTCGTCACGCTCGAATATCTTCTGCTCTTCTCGGCGCTCCTCGCCGTAGCCCTCATCGACTACGACACGATGGAGATCCCCGACGGGCTGACCCTCTTCGGCATGATCGTGTTCCTGCTCTTCCTCTACCCGCACAGCGGAAGCGTCGGGGCGCTCACGGAGCGTCTCAAGGACGGCGTCCTCGGGGCACTCGTCTACGGCGGCGGGACGCTGATACTCTCCCTTCTCATGGACTTTGCGCTCGGGAAGGAGACGCTCGGGGGCGGGGACGTAAAGCTCTTCGGCATGCTCGGACTCTTCACGGGTCTCAAGAGCGGATTGCTGATGATCCTTGCCTCGTGTATCGCGGGGTTGCTCTTTGCCCTTTCCGTGCGGAAGGGGCGGAAGAAGGAATTCCCGTTCGGTCCTGCCATCGCGGTCTCGGCGATGTTCACCTTGCTCGTGGGGCAGGAGATCATAGAACTGTATCTGGAATTATTTCATCTGATCCTATTTCAGTAAAGGAGAATGCTTATGAAGCTTAGCATCGGTTTCGACATCGGAAATCATGCGATCCACATCGCCATCCAGAAGAAGGGGACGATCGTCCGCGGGGCGACGGTGCGGCTTGCGCAGGATCTCGTCAAGAACGGCGCGATCACTTCGTACGAAGTGATGACGGACTTCTTGAAGGAACTCCGCCGCAAGGAAAATCTGAACGTCCGCGACGCCGCGCTCGTTCTGCCCGCCGCGCATTGCTACTGCCGCCGTTTCTTCGTTGCGGCGAACACGCGTGACCAGCTCATGTTCAACCTGCCCTACGGGTTCAGGGACTTCATCACCGACGACAAGAGCAATTATTTCTTCGATTGCGCGGTGCTCAACGCCGTCCACTACGGCGACGGGCGTCCGCCCGAATTCGACGTGCTCGCCGTCGCGGCGCGGAAGGATGTCGTTGAGGACTACATCAACCTCTTCCGCCGTGCGGGCTTCAAGCTCCGTACGATCATTCCCGAGGAGTTTGCGTTCGTCAACCTGCTCCGCAGGACGGGGGATGAAGCGCATCATCACGGCATTCTCGACATCGGGCACAACGCCGTGAAGCTCTTCCTCTTCAACGGGTCGCAGTTCGACAGCGTGCGCGTCATCGACTACGGCTGCAACGCGCTCGACGAGGTCATCTCGGAGCGGTTCGGCGTCGACACGTTCATGGCGGGCACGTACCGCGAGAACGACTTCAACGGGGCGAACAAGCTTGACGGCTGCCGTGCCATTTACGGTGCGATGGCGCTCGAAGTCCTCAAGGCGATCAACTTCTACCGCTTCAACGGCGGCGGAACGCTCGAGCACCTGCACGTCTGCGGCGGCGGGTCGCACAACGACGCCCTCATGGAGACGCTGCGCTCGACGCTGCCCATTCCGCTCTCCGACATGAGCGAACTGTTCGAAGGGAACCAATCCAAGAGCGCGATCGATTTCCCGCTCATCGCATCTGCGGCAGGCGCCGCTCTGCAATAAGGAGGCAAATATGGGATCCGTAAACAAGAATCAAACGGACGGCGAAGTGCTGTACTATGACGTCGCCGCAGGCGCCACCCGCAAGGGCAACGCCCGCTCGCTCGCATCCAAGTACTCCACGAAGGATACGGTCAACCTCTGTATCCGTGAACGCAAGGGCATTTCGTACGAGCTGTTCTTCCTCATCTTTGCGGCGATCTTGCTCGTCCTGCTCCTCATCGAGTTCTTCGGCGTGTACAGACCGTATCTCGACATGGAAGCCCGCGAGGCAGAGCTGACGAGGATCGAGGCTTCGACCCAAGACCTCTACGACCAGATGAGCGACCGCACGCAGGTGCGCGACCTGTACCGCCAGCACAACTACGAGAACTTCCCGCGCGAGCGGGTCGACAGAGAGGACGTGTTCGACCTCATCGAGAGGCTGGTGTTCGACAAGGCGATCATCACGAGCTTTACGCTCCGCGAGAATGTGCTGACGCTCGGGTTGCACGGACCTGTACGCTCCGACCTCGAGAAGATCGCGAATTCGATTATGGACGACGAACTTGTCCTCTCGTGCGGACGGTCGAACTGGACGCAGTCGGAAAGCGGCTTCGATACGACGCTCACGATCACCTTTAAGGATGCGGAGTAAGGAGGAAAAGAAATGGCAAACAAATATCTGAAACGCCGCTTTACGATGCGGGAAACCATTTTGTTGGGCGTTCTTCTCGCCGTGCTCCTCATCGGGCTGTACGTCGGACTCGTCGTCTATCCCATTCAGAACAGAAACGAACAGCTCGCCCAAGACCTTGACAGAGCCAATCTGCAGCATCAGATCGCCCTCAATCTCAAAGCCGAATACGACAGAATGAAAGAGGAGTTGGACCGCATCGACGCCAACAAGGACGACACGATGATGCCCAACTACGACAACGACCGCCAGCTCAACGAACTGACGAAGGAGTTCGACAAGATCCTCGAGGACGTCATCATCGTGTCGCCGCAGAGATTCTCGAGCAGCGTCGGGGCAGAGCAGGACGGCGTCCTCATCCGTACGGTGACGATCAATTTCGCCGTCGACGAGACGTGCAAGGGGGACTTCCCCACGGTGTACGACAAGGCGCTCGACATTCTCATCAAACTCAACACAACGAAGTATCGCTCCTCGATGAGGTCGCTGACGCTGACCCCGTCGACGGACGGCTTGCAGAAAAGCACGTCGATCTCCGTCGCCGTCACGATCGAATTCTTCGAACTCGCATAAGAGCAGAATGACAGTATGAAAAAAGTCCGCCGTGAAGGGCGGACTTTTTGTATTTTCGGTAATGACCTGACCCCCTACGGGGGGAAGGTGGCACGGCGTAGCCGTGACGAATGGGGGGGAATATGGTATGGCATTATCCCCCCCCACCACCGCCTACGGCGGAGCCTCCCCCCCGAAGGGGTAGGCTCTTACCCCCTCCGAGGGAGGGGGATGTCGCAACGCGACAGGGGGTGGGTCACCGCTTTCGTTCATTCAGAGCGAAGCGAAGAATCCCGACAAACGGGCGGAGCGACGTTGTACTCCGTAGGTTTAATGGGATGCTTCACATACGTTCAGCATGAGCGGGCGGGGCAGCATGAGCACATTGCCCCCTGTCGCACCGCGACAGGGGGCAATGTAAATACTCTCTTAAAAGCCCGTAAAACCCGCTGCAAGGGCTTTCTCCGCCCGCTTCGAGTCCATCTGCCTGACGCACTCCGCGGGCGTCAGATCCCCCTTAAACAGCGCGTTGAGGGCATACATCATGTCGTCGGCGCTGTAACCGAGGATGCGCGTGTTCGCCGTGGAGACCCGTTCGTACTTTGCGAGGGAACTCTTGGCGTCCGTCACCATCTTCGACTGGATATTCGTCGTCTGATGTTTGAACACGCTGACGGTGGAGATCCCGTTGAATGCGACATTGTAATTTTCGGGCGTGGCGCAAAAGTCGAGGAAGGCAAGCGCCTCGTCCTTTTTTGTGCTGTTCTTGTTGACCATCATCATGTTGAGGTTGCCGCCCTCGTAGGTGCCGCCCGCCGTCGTGTTCATGAAGATGGGCATGAGCGCAAAGTCGTCGACGGTGTATTTCCCCGCCGTGAAGTCGGTGTAGAACCATGTATCCCAAATAAAGACCATTGCGGCTTCGCCCGAGGCGAGGGCGGGGGAGATGTCGTCCCAGCCCATCTTGAGGTAGTCCTTCCCGAACCAACCCTTTGCGGCGGCGTCCGCGATCCATGTCACCATGTCCGTCACGGCGGGAATGTCCTCGTACTTTATCTCGTTTGCGTTGAGTTTTGCGAGCGTTTCGGGACCCTCGGGTTGATCGGCGAAGAGGGGATCGAGTCCGAACTGCGCCATCCACGAGCAGTTTGCGGGCCAGAGGAGGGGGGTGATGTTGAGCCGCATGAGGGACTCGCACAGCCCGTCAAAGTCCTCTTGCGAGGTGGGCGCCTTGAACCCCTTGAGCAGTTTCTTGTTGTAGTAACAGCCCGAAACGGAGCTTTCCCAATAGGGAAGTCCCAAGAGATGTCCGTTTGCGTCCGTGCAGTACGCCTTGGCGCTGTCCGTCAGCTCGTCCACCCACGCCGCATCGTCGAAATAGAGGAAATTCTCTTCCACGCGGAAGCGGTTGAGGTCGGCATTGTGGAAGTGGAGCAGGATGTCGGGCGCGTCGTCCGTCCCGAGCGCACGGAGCGCTTCCTCCTCGAAGAGGGCGTCCTCGACGGCGCGGATGTTGAGATTTTTCCCCGTCGTCTCCCTGTAATGGTCGAAGATCTCCGTCATGTAGGGCTTGTCGAGGTCGCTCGTTTTGCCCATGATCGTGACGGCGTTCGGGTCATACTGCTGACCGCAGCCCGCCGCGGCGGCAAAGAGCAGCGTCGCCGCAAGCGACAAGCAGATGGATCGTCTCATTCCTTGTCTCCTTTGTCTCCTTTCTTGCGTTCTTCGAGCAGTTTCGCCACCGTTATGCGCACCTCGTTCATGTCGATCGGTTTGCCGAGGTGGGCGTTCATGCCCGCATCCAAGGCGCTCTTGACGTCCTCGGCGAAAGTATTCGCCGTCATTGCGACGATGGGAATGGTCTGCGCCTCGGGATGGGAAGAGGCACGGATCGCCCGCGTCGCCTCGTAGCCGTTCATGACGGGCATCTGTACGTCCATGAGGACCATGTCATAGTATCCCGCGGGCGCACGCTCGAACATCTCCACGGCGATCTTTCCGTTTGTGGCGAGTTCGCATTTCGCGCCCTCGATGGCGAGCATCTCCGTGAGGATCTCCGCATTCAGCTCGTTGTCCTCGGCGACGAGGAAGAGCTTGCCGCTCATAGCGCTCTCGCCCGCCGTCTCCTCGGGCTTCTTCTCGTTCGCTTCGGCAAAGAGGGGACGAAGGGTCTGGAAGAAGGTGGAAGGGAAGAAGGGCTTGGGCATGAAGGCGTTGATGCCTGCCGCCCGCGCTTCCTGTTCGATGTCCGTCCAGTCGTAGGACGTGAGGACGAGGATGGGAACGTCGGCGCCGACCTTTTCGCGGATGCGCTTCGCCGTCTCCACGCCGTCCAGCCCCGGCATCTTCCAGTCGAGCAGGATGACCTGAAAATCGGACTTGTGTTCATGCGCCGAGACCGCAGCTTCGACGGCGGCTTCCCCGTCCGTCGTATAGCTGACGTCGACGCCCGTGCCGCGCATGACTTCGCGGATGTTGAGGCAGATCTCTTCCTCGTCGTCGGCGACGAGCATGCGGGAGAGGTGCTGGCGGAACCACGCGTCGGGGGACCCGTCCTGCACGAGGGTGAAGGAGAGTTCGACGGTGAAGGTGCTGCCCTTGCCGACCTCGCTCTCGACGGAGATGATGCCGCCCATGAGGTCGACGAGATTCTTCGTGATCGCCATGCCGAGACCGGTGCCTTGGATCTTGTTGACGACGGAGTTCTTTTCGCGGCTGAAGGGCTGGAAGATCTCCTTGACGAACTCCTCGCTCATGCCGATGCCGTTGTCCCTGACGAGGAAGCGCAGCTTGCAGAATTGTCCCGTCTCCTCGATCTCCCGCACGATGAATTCGATGTTGCCGCCCACCTGCGTGTACTTGACGGCGTTGGAGAGGAGATTGAGAAGGATCTGGTTGAGGCGGAGCCTGTCGCCCAAAAGTTCCTCGGGCGGCGTGCCCTGCGTGCGGATGGAGAATTCCTGCTCCTTCGCCCGCGCCTGCGGAAGGACGATGATCTTGAGTTCTTCCAGAAGGTCGGGAAGGCTGAAGGGTTCGACGTTCAGAGAGGTCTTTCCGCTCTCGATCTTGCTCATGTCGAGCACATCGTTGATGAGGGAGAGCAGATGATGGCTCGACGCCATGATCTTGCGCGTGTACTCGCGGACGGCTTCCTCATCGGCGGCGTTGCGTTCGAGCAGGACGGAGAAGCCGACAATGGCGTTCATCGGCGTACGGATGTCGTGCGACATGTTGGAGAGGAAGTTGCTCTTCGCCTCGTTCGCGCTCTTCGCCGCATCGAGCGCTTCTTGCAACTTTTGGTTGAGCTGTTTGTCGAGGGTACGGTCGGACATCACGATGACGTACTTTTCCATATTCTCGATGCTCATGTGATAGATCGCGACGCGGTACCACCTGCGCTCGCCCGTCGCCAGATGCATGTACTCGCATTCCCAGTCGCGGCTGCTGCCGATGGGAATCGCCTGCAGTTCCGCATTCGGGACGATGATGTTGCGGTCGACGGCGCACGACGCCATCGTGCGGATGTTCGCGCGGGCGTCCTTGAGGGTGATCCCGAGCAGACGTTCGATGTTCGGGCTGATGTATTCCACCTTCTGCGTCGCAGGGTCGAGCATGAGGAAGATGTCGTTGACATTGTTAGAGAGCACGTCGAACATGCGCTCGCGGTATTCCAGCTCCGTCCTGTTCTGGCGGGACTGCGTGACAAGATGCACGATGAGCACGGCGATGATCGCCGCGATGATGACGGAGAAGATGATGAGGAGCACCCGCATCGTCGCCCGCTGTGCGAGCAGGAAGCCTTGGCTCACGGACGTGAAGGGCACGTCGCTGAGGAGCGCGTAGTCCTCATAGCCGATGGGCATGTAGATGATGCAGCGGTCCTCGCCGTTGAAGGTGTAGGGAAGGTATCCGAAGTTCTCTCCCGTCCCGTCTGCCGCCTTTGTCTTTTCCGCCTCGAGAAGCGCCGCAAGGTGCGTCTTGACCCCCGAGAGAGTCTCCTCGTCGATCATGCGGCTCAAAAAGTCAAAGTAATTCGTCGTGGCGCCGTTCCCGACCTTGGTCGCGAGAAGGACCGTCCCATCGGGGCTGATGATGTAGCAGTCCGCCTTTCCCTCGAAGGCGTCTGCATTGAGGGACTTCGCCATGTCGGTATTCGTGTAGCTGATGCCGACGGCGGTGTAACCGAAGCCGTCAAACGTGCCTTCCGCCGCGATCGCGAACATCGTCACCTTGACGCCCCCGATCGTCTCGCCCGTCATGATGGGCTTGTTGGTGTCGATGAGGGTCTGCGGACCGTTCTCGAGGGGACTTTCCCCCTTTCCCTCGCCGAGCTTATAGTAATTTCTGTCCTTGTCGAGGAAGTAGAAGCCCGTAAAACCCCAGAATTCCTGCTTACCCGCGACGTACGCCTCGACGGCATCCTTGTCGGAGTCTGCGAGTTTGACGTATTCGTCGCAGCCCTCGAGCAAGCCCCAGTTGCTCTCGCGGAAGGCGCGGAAGGAACGGTTGACCTGCGTGTAGACCTCGTTGAGGTTGCGTTCGCTGTCGAGATCGGACTGTTCGGAGATGAATCCGAAATAGCCCACCATGATGGCGATGACGGCGGCGATCACGATGCACGCCGCAACGGGCCAGATCGTATATTTGAACCATTTCGGCAATTTGGACCACTTTGCCATGGAAAACTCCTTCTTTCCGCAGACTGCGGAAGCGAGACAAAATCAAATAGTCTAAAACACATTTTAACATATCCCGTCCGAAAAATCAACCGCTATGCGCAGAAAAGTCGTGCGATACGGGCTTCCTTTCCGAATTTTCCCGATATTTTTCCCCGAACCGCTTGCAATTCTGCCCGCGGCGGGATATAATATGGTACACAGCCGCGGGGAAGAGCGTTTTCCCCGCAACACTTACGGAGCAAACATGGAAAAAGAATTGAGAACGGAAAGCGACTCCGTCGGAGAGCTTTCGCTGGACAGCGGCGCATACTACGGCATTCAGACCCTTCGCGCCAAGGGCAACTTCGAGATCACGGGCACAAGACTTACCTCCGCCTTCGTCCGCAACATCGTCCTCATCAAGAAGGCAGCCGCCATCGTCAACAAGTCGTACGGGCTGCTCGCCGAAGGGAAGGCGGACGCCGTCATCGCGGCGTGCGACGAGATCCTTCACGGCAAGCACAGGAAGGACTTCATCGTGGACGCCGTGCAGGGCGGAGCGGGGACTTCCGCCAACATGAACGTCAACGAGGTCATCGCCAACATCGCCATCGAACATCTCGGCGGCAAGAAGGGGGACTACACGGTCATCAGCCCCAACGACGACGTCAACATGGAGCAGTCCACCAACGACGTCATCCCGACGGCGGGGAAGCTCACCGTCCTGTCCCTCTCCAAGGAACTCCTCTCCGAACTCAGCCGTCTCTGCGACGCCCTGACGGAGAAGGCGAAGGAATTCAACGACGTCCTCAAGATGGGAAGGACGCAGCTGCAGGACGCCGTTCCGATGCGCCTCGGGCAAGCCTTCCGCGCCTTCGCGACATCCATCGCCCGTTCCAAGAAACGCATTGAGGATTCCCTCGGCGAAATGCGCGTCATCAACATGGGCGCGACCGCGATCGGCACAGCCATCAATGCGAAGGGGGCGTACTTCTCCCACATCACCGAGGAGCTTTCCCTTCTGACGGGCGAGAAGCTCTCGCGGGCGGATGACCTCTTCGACGGCACACAGAACGTGGACGGGTTTGCGGCGGTGTCGGGCACCCTCAAGGCGCTCGCGATCAACCTCTCCAAGATGTGCAATGACCTGCGGCTCATGTCGAGCGGTCCGCGCACGGGACTGGGGGAGATCATCCTGCCCGCCAAACAGAACGGCTCTTCCATCATGCCGGGGAAGATCAACCCCGTCATTCCCGAAGTCGTCAATCAGGCGGCGTTCCTCGTCATCGGGCACGATGTCACGGTGACGATGGCGGCAGAGGCGGGGCAGCTCGAACTCAACGCCTTCGAACCCGTCATCTTCTACCAGCTCTTCGAGTCCATCCGCGTCCTGACGGGATCCATACGGACTTTGACCGAAAACTGCATCGTCGGCATCGTCGCCAACCGCGAACGGTGCGCGGAGTGGGTCAACCGAAGCGTCGGGATCGTCACGGCGCTCAATCCCTACATCGGATACCTCAAGGCGGCGGAGATCGCCAAGGAATCCCTCAAGACAGGGGAGTCCATCCGCTCCATCGTCCTGCGCGAGGGGTTGATGGACGAGGAGAAGCTCGATGAGATCCTCGACCCGCTCGTTCTGACCGAACCTTGCGGCGGAAGGCTGTAAAAACACCCGAAAACAGACGGAAAGAAGGGGAGACCCTTCTTTTTTGTTTGCCATGGGGAAAGATGCGGAAAAGGGGCGAAAACCGTCGAAAAAGGGCGTTTTTAAGCCATTTACGTCTGACATAGTACTATGTTTCCCCCGAAAAACCGCAATTTTGAGGGGGAAAACGGGGGGATTTCCGCCCAAAACGCCCGTATCAAAAAAACATGGGGAGGAAGTCCGCCCTGCAACGTCCCGTAAAACAGGATAGGGGAGAAAACGGACGGGAAAAGGGTCCCGTGAGGGGACCAAAGCAGCCATTTTTTATGATTATGCGTGACATAGTATTATGCTAAACCGCGAAAATCAAAAAGTATTTCAGACGTAGTATTCCTTTTCTCCCCTCTCGCGGGGTCGACGTCCGAAAATTCCGAAGAAGCCGAAGTTGTTCCCCGAAAATGTTTCACGGAAGAATGGCACCGTTTCAGCCGCAAAAAAATTCCCCTTTCCCGCCGAGGCAGCGGGAAAGGGGAATTTGATTTTCTCTTCAGACGAGCAGCCAGAGGACGCCGAGGGCGGCGGCGAGGGAGGGAAGGGCGACCGTGACGCCGAGTTTCAGGAAGTCTCTGTAGCCGAACCTTACGTCGTGCTCGGCGAGGATGGAGCTGAACATCAGTCCCGCCATCGCGCCGATCGGCGTGAAGAAGGCGCCCAAGTTGGAGCCGATGATCGTCGCATAGACGGCGCCGAGTCCGATGTCCTGCGGGATCATCGAGGCGAAGAACACGCTCATCGGGATGTTGTTGATGAGGTTGGATGCGGCGAAGGACAGAAGTCCGTAGATCGGCACGGCGTAATCTGTTCCCAAAAAGGTCCCGAGTTTTTCCGTCGTCCCCTGCATGGCGAGGGCTTCCGTCATGACGAACATGCCGAGGAGAAAGGGGATGAGCTGCCACGGCGCCCGCTTCACGCACCCGAGCAGGGCGTTCGGCTTCTGCCTTCGGATGAGGGACAGGACGAGGTTGCAGAGGAAGAGGCTTACGGCAGCGGAGAGGGCGACGAGCCACATCTCCACGTTGATGTAGGCGCTGACGGCGAGAAGGACTGTGCATATGTCGAGGTGAACAAGTCCGATGACGAGGGCGGGCTTGTCGTCCACCCTGTCCCGTTCCGCCTGCCCGAGGATGGGTTCGGAGAGCTTCTTCCGAAAGAGCAGGAAGAGGAGAAGAAGGGAGACGGCGCCCGCGGCTACGGTCGGAAGGGCGGAGACGAGGAAGTAGGACACAAAGTCGATTCCGAATGCCGTCGCGAGGTAGATGTTCGTGGGATTCCCGATGACGAGCGCCATGCTCCATGTATTCGCGGCGACGAATTCCGTTGCGAGATAGGGTATCGGGTCGATCTTCGCTTCCCTTGCAAAGTAGCAGATGAAGGGGGTGAAGGAGAGCACGATGATGTCGTTCGACGTGAACACGGTGAGGACCGCCACCATGGCGTAGAGGGAGAAGAAGAGCCGCTTCTGTCCGCTGTGCGCATGGCGGAGCGCGAACCCCGCAAGCGCACGGAAGAAACCGAGTTCATCCAGAAAGACGGAGAGCATCGTCATGCAGAGGAAGAGGACGAGGATCTTCAGCGGGTTGACGGCGGTATTCTCGATGAGTTTTTTGCCGATGCCGCGGACGTCCGTCTGCCCGCACAGCAAAAGGATCGCCGCTCCCGCGAGGACGACCACCCAGTAGCTGTCGATCCTGAACTTTCCGAGCTTGATCTTCGGGAAGAAGAGGACGCTCAAGATCATGGCAAAGCAGGTCACCGCGCAAACGATGAGATTCAGCATAAGACGCGTTATATCACGTTTTGCGGATTTTGTCAACCAAAGAAAGGCATGTTTTGCCGTGCGGACCGCAAAAAAAAGATCCCCGCGCGGGGATCAGAAGCAGCGTTCCTTCCGTTTTTTCTTGCAGTCGTCCATACTGCCGCAACCGTAGCAGAGTTCGTTCGGGCAGGGCTTTCCGTCGCGGCAGAGGACGAGGTTTTCGACCGTCGTCTCGGCGATGTTGGAGAGCGCTTCTTCGGTCAGGAACGCCTGATGGGACGTGACGATGACGTTGGGCATCGAGAGCAGCCGCGCGAGGGTGTCGTCCTCGACGATGTGCCCCGAGAGATCCTCGAAGAACAGCTCCGACTCTTCCTCATAGACGTCGAGGCAAGCCCCGCCGATGATGCGCTGTTTGATGCCGTCGAGCAGCGCTTCCGCATCGATGAGCGCTCCCCGCGAGGTGTTGAGGAGAATGACGCCCTTCTTGAGCTTTTTGAGGGCGTCGTATCCGATGAGATGATAGGTGTCCTCAAAGAGGGGAAGATGCAGGGAGATGACGTCGCTCTTTTCAAAGAGTTCGTCGAGGGAGACATAGGGGAAGTCGGCGTCCGCCCGCGGGAATTTGTCGTAGGCGAGAATGTTCATGCCGAACCCTTTGCAGATGTCGATGAAGATGGACCCGATCTTGCCCGTCCCGATGACGCCGACCGTCTTGCCGTGCAGGTCGAATCCCTTGAGACCGTTCAGCGAAAAGTTGAACTCCCGCGTGCGGTTGTACGCCTTGTGGATGCGGCGGACGGACGTCAGAAGGAGCGCCATCGTGTGTTCGGCGACGGCATAGGGGGAATAGGCGGGGACGCGCACGACGCGGAGCTTCCCGAAACAATGCTTGACGTCGACGTTGTTGTACCCCGCACAGCGCAGGGCGATCGTCCCGACGCCCATTTCGGAGAGCTTGTCAACGACCTCGGCGGAGACGTTGTCGTTGACGAACACGCACACGCCGTCAAAGCCCCGCGCAAGCTCCGCAGTGTCGGCGTCGAGCTTGGTCTCATAGAAGCGGAAGGAGATGCCCCGTTCCTTCCCGTACCGTTCAAAGGCGGGAATGTCGTACTCTTTGGTATCGAAAAAGGCAATGTTCATGCAAATACTATGCTCCTTGCGGGCGGGTTTGATGTATCGCTACTCGATCGCCTTGAGGGATTCGTTCATGTCGATCTTGTTGATCTTGGGTTTGAGCATGAGGGTGACGATAAATGTGAAGAGCAGGGACAATACCGCCGCAATGATCCAGACGAACCAGCTGATGCCCGCGACGGACCCGAAATCGAGCAGGTCGAAGATGAAGAGGCAGAGCAGGCACCCGAAGGGCAGCCCCGCGGCGATCCCGACAGCACCTGTAATGTAGATCTCCCGATAGATGTAGAGGTCGACCTCGTGCGTCTGGTAGCCGAGGACCATGAGGGTCGCAAGCTCCCTGTTGCGTTCGGAGATGTTGATGTTCGTCAATGTGTAGATGACGACGGCATTGAGGAGCGCCGCAAAGAGGAGCACGATGACGGCGACCCCGATCATCGCCGCCGTGCCGACATTCTGGAAGAGGCAGCAGTCGAGGACGGCAAGCCCCGCAACGACAAGCCCCGTGGAAGCCATGACGGCGACGACGGTCATCGCAAAGCGCATGCGGAAGCGCAGGACGTTGCGCATCGTCGACTTATACTTGAAGGAGAGACGGTTCCAGAGAAGGGGGATGTGCTCGAGGATGACCTTTCTGCCCGCTTTCGGCGTGCGGGGACGGAGGAGCACCGCGGGCGTCTCCCGTGTCTTGTGCATGCCCGCCGCAAAGGTCGCGACGAGGGTGGAGACCATGATGATGACCGCCGAGAGGATGAAGAAGATGGGCGCCGCCTTCATCGAATAGGCTGGCAGGGCATAGCACCAGTCGAAGTTGATATAGATGATGTAGGAGAGGCCTTCTCCCGCAAAGTACGCTCCGACGCCGCCGATGAGGGTCCCGACGAGCGCAAAGAGCAGGTACTTGCTCAAGATCATGAAGGGGGAATAGCCGAGCGTCTGCATGCAGGCGATCTGCGCACGTTCCTCTTCCAAGAGGCGGGTCATCGTCGAGAGCACGACGAGAAGGGTCACGAGAAGGAACACGACCATGAGCACATAGCCGATCGCGTCGATCTTCTCCCCGTATTCATGGAAGGAAGAGAAGGAGAAGTTTTCCTTGAGGGTCAGGACGGCGGCATCGGGGAAGAGGGTCTCGAGTTCCGCCTTCTCCGCATCGACGACCTCATTGTATCTGTGCGTGAAGAGGGTATCCTGCACGCCGAGTTTGATGTAGACGTCGTTTTTGGGCATCGCCGCGGAGAGGAGAGGGCAGTTGAAGAGATAGATGACATGGGAAAGTTCTTCCCCCTCGAACTGCATGCTGACGTCGTCCATCTTGGCAAAGTGCAGGGGACAGATCACCGTCCCCCCGACGACAAAGTCATATTTGATGCTGAAGGGACCCGCCGTATAGCGGAAGGAGATCTTCCCCCCCTCGAAGCCCGTCAGCTGTTCGGTGTCCCGCTCCGCATAGGCGACAAACTCATTTTGTCCGAGGGTGACGTCATAGCGCTCATGGACTTCGAACTTGTTGATCCCGAGCGCCTCGGGTCCCTCTTCGGCGAAGCAATAGATGCGGGTGACGCCTTCGCCCAAACCCTCGAAGGGGATGCTCCCGTCGTCGTCCT
This sequence comes from uncultured Clostridia bacterium, assembly GCA_947626935.1. Lineage (GTDB taxonomy): Bacteria > Bacillota > Clostridia > Christensenellales > Borkfalkiaceae > Gallimonas. Next base: position 14,285 of record CANQUD010000021.1, read on the forward strand.
TCCCCTCGAACGAGGTCGCAGCGAGAATGTTTTCTTCCCCGTAACGCTCCTCGAGAAGGGAGATGTCGTCGGGGGAGAAGCCCTGTTCGGACGTCGATTTGAGGATGAGGTCGCTCACATTCGCCGCACGGTAGTATCCGTCAAGGGAGTACGCCATCTTCTCCGTCGACATGCCGATGCCCGCGGTAAAGCCCACGCTCACGAGCACCATCAAAAAGACGGAGACGAGGCGCGTCACATGCCGCTTGAACATCCTTGCAAATGTTTTGAGATAGGTCCGCATATCACCACTCGATCTCATCCACGGGAAGGGGAGAGGAATTGTGTTCGATGTTCTCGATCCTGCCGCTGCGGATATGAATGACCTGATCCGCCATCTGCGCGAGCGCCGCATTGTGCGTCACGACGATCACGGGCTTTTTCTGCCGCTTGGAAGTCTCATAGAGGAGTTTTAAGATCTTTTTGCCCGTCTCATAGTCGAGGGCGCCCGTCGGCTCGTCGCAGAGAAGGAGTTTGGGATCCTTTGCGATCGCCCTTGCGATGGAGACCCGCTGCTGTTCTCCCCCCGAGAGCTGGGCGGGGAAGTTCATGAGCCGTTCCCCCAGACCCACTTCCTTGAGGACGGTCTCGGGGTCGAGCGCATGCTTGCAGATCTCGGTCGCGATCTCGACGTTCTCGAGCGCGGTGAGATTGGGCATGAGATTGTAGAACTGAAACACAAATCCGACGTCATGGCGGCGGTATTCGGTCAGTCCCTTGCGGTTCAAGGCAGTGACTTCCTTGCCGTCGAGCACGATCTTTCCGCACGTCGCCGTATCCATGCCGCCGAGCAGGTTGAGAAGGGTCGTCTTGCCCGCCCCGCTCGAGCCGAGGACAACGGCAAATTCGCCGTCCTCGAGGGTGAATGAGACGTCCGTGAGGGCGTTGACGACGACCGTCCCCGTGTGATATTCCTTTCCGACGTTTTCCAGTTCCAGATAGCTCATAGTGTCTCCGTTTGTGCCTCTATTATAGCACGGAAATCGGCAAAGCGGAAAGCTTTTTCCGTCACGATTTCCTGTGACATCCTTGAGTTTTTTGTGAAAAACCCGCCGAGGACGGGAAAAATTGTCCGACGGGTGTCAAAAAAGTCAATTTTTTCGGAATGGGGGCAAAAAATTTAAGACTTTGCGGCGATGGCGTCAAGGGGGGGGAGATATTCGATGCTCCAGTCGTAGTTCTTCAGAAATTCGCCGCGGTAGGCGCCGCCGCCCGTCTTGAGATAGTCCCAATAGTCGCAGGAGATGTTTGTCTTGTCGAGGGTCAGGACGGCGCGTCCGAAGCCGACGCAGTCCACGCCGACGTCCGTCAATGTCTTTCGCAGGCGGAACACGGCGTTCCGATACAGGATCTTCGCCTTTTCGACGTCGTTGTCCTGCCAGAGGTGGGCGATCGCATCCGTCATCGTCAGGCTGTTGCCGTTGTAGGCGATGAGCAGGGCGAACAGCTCCTTCGACTTGGCGGAAGTGAAGGTCACGAGCTTGCCGTCCGCGAAGCAGTCGAAGCCGTCAAAGGTCCTGACGGAGAGCAGGGGGACCCGCTTCTGGATCAGGTTGAGAAATTCGGAGAGCCTGTTTGCGCTGTACGGCTTGTACAGAAAGCCGAGCGTGTTGCGGCGGAGCTTTTCGCTCAAATCCGCCATCGTCACGGGCATTCCCGTGATAAAGACGATCGCGACGTCCTTTTTGAGGTCCACGATCTTCTCCGCGAGTTTCAGCCCGTCGATCGTCGGCATGTTCACGTCCGAAAAGACGGCGTCGACGCTGTTCTTTGCGATGTAGGAGAGGATCGCCTGTTCGTCGTCCCTGAAATACCTGCATTCGACGTCACGGTCGACGACTTCCCCCAAAAAGGACTGCAGGGCATAGAGTTCGTCGTCAATGACCACGATCTTCATCGCTTTTCTCCTTTGACGTGCACGGAAATTCGACCGTGATGCGCGTCCCTTCCCCGATCTTGCTCGCGATGCGGGGGACCGCCGAGAGGGTCATGCGGAACCGTTCGGCGGCGTTTTGCAAGCCGTGCGCTTCCCCGCGGATCTCCGAGGGATCGAACCCTTTCCCGTTGTCGTAGATCTCCAAGAGGACACGATCCCCGTTCTCGCGGCTCGAAATGACGATCCTGCCGTCCTCTTTTTCGTCGACGCCGCTGTGTTTGACGGCGTTCTCCACATAGGTCAGGACGGAGAAAGGGGGCACGGAGAAGTCCGTAAAGTCGGTGTCGAAGAGGACTTCGATCTTGTGCGGACGCTTGAGATTTTCAAATTCCGTATAGTTGAAGATATTGTCGAGTTCGGTCTCGAAGGGGACGAGTTCGCAGTCGAAGGCGTGGATGCTCCCGCGGAGAAGGTCGGAGAGCAGTCCGATCGCCGCATCCCCCGACTTGACGTCATGCTGGTAGAGGGAACGCACCGCCTCGAGGGAGTTGAAGATGAAGTGGGGCTTGATCTGCCATGCGAGCGCCTTCGTCTTGAAGGAGAGCGCTTCCGAACGGTATTCGTCGGACTGCCCCGCGAGAAGGTCGGCATGCACCGAGAAGGCGAGGTAGACGGCGAGGAAGAGGCAGAGGGAGAGGGCGGCATAGACGAGGGTCACCCCGGGCGCCGCGGTGACGACGCCGTCATAGCACAGCGTGTTGATGCTCTGCACGCCCGCGCTCAGGCTGAAGAGGAGCGCCACGATGTAGGTGGAAAGCCCGACTTTCCCGCATGCCGCCGCCCGCCTCAAGATGAGGCAGATGACGCAGGCGAAGATCCCGACGTTGACGAAGTGGGCGATGTACCCGAACCCGTAGATGAGGGAGACGGCTTCTGCGAGCGTCGCAAACATCGAGGAGAGGGAGACGGCGGCGAACAGTTTCCCGTTCATCGCGATGCCGTAGAGGTAGAGCAGATACCAGCAGCAGCACGCTTCCGAGAGCACGAAGGCGATCTCGCTCGAGATACCGAACACGATGGGAGAGATCGTCCCGCCGTTACATTCCATGAAGAGTTTGGAGTCGGCGGAGAAGGCGTAGAGCGCGAGGAGACACCCCGCGATGAGGACGGTGTGATAGGTGGAACCCTCGATCTTGAAGGCGGAGACGATCTCCACGACGAGGATGAGCAGGAAGAGACCCAAGAGGGTCATGAAGGCGGCGCCCGTCGCGAGGGAAGGGGAGATCTGACCGTAGCGTGTCAGGAGAAAGGAGACGGCTGTCCCCGCGCCGACGGAGAGGAGCAGAGAGCCGAGCGCCGTCAGCGGCAAAATGCGTTTCATAAAAATATTATACAATATTTTGACGGGATTTCCAAGATGATTTCACAAAATTATGTTGAGAAATCGGACAATCTGCGTAATTTTTTTGCAGTTTAGGGAACGCGGCTTGCAAAGGCGGGAGCATGTCTCTATAATTGGAAAGCGAAACGGGGCGGAACGGCGTTCCGCCCAAAAAGGGAGAAAAATTATGGCAAAGAAGAGAATGTCTACGAAGAAGGCGCTCGCCGTCTTTCTTCCGTCCATCACGGTAGTCGTGGCGATCATGCTCGTGCTCGTCATCGCGGCGTCGATGTTCTGGGAGGACGTCAGTCTTTTCCTCTACGGACGGGAACAGACCGCGGATGCCGCCGTTCTCGCAAACGGTGAGGCGCTGTGCGAGGACATCGTCGAGGAGGGGACGGTCCTTCTCAAGAACGAAGAGGACGAAAACGGCGAACCTGCGCTGCCCCTCAAGGCGTCCGAACTCGAGAAAGTCAACGTGTTCGGCTGGGCGGCATACGACTGGATGACGATGGCGTTCGGGTCGGGCTATGCGAACACCGACCTGCAGAAGATCAAGTTCTTCCCCGCCCTCGAAGAGGCGGGCATCGGCTACAACGAGGACCTCTATAACTTATATAAGGATTTCTACACCGCCCATAGCAAGACGTACGGCGATCAGGACTACCTCGAGTACCGCGGCGGCGTCAACTTCGGGAGCGAGGAGATCTTCGTCCTGCGCGAGCCGAGCAAGCAGGAATACATGTCCCTTGCCGACAGCATCAGAAATTACTCCGATGTGGGGCTTGTCGTCATCGGCAGAACGGGGAGCGAGAGCAAGGACCTCGAACTCAAGCAGGTCAAGCAGATCTCCGCGGGCAGCAACGAAAAGACAACGGACACCGAAAGACACTATCTCGAGCTTTCCACCGAGGAAGAGGACATGATCGCCGTCGCGACAGAGCTTTGCGAGAAGGTCATCGTCATCCTCAACACCGCCAACACGATGGAGACGGGCTTTTTGGACGACGACGGCATCGACGGGGCGCTCCTCGTCGGGATCACGGGTATCTCGGGGACGAGAGGGCTTGTCAATGTCCTCCGCGGCTTCAAGGACGAACCGATCCCCGAGCTGGACAGCAGCGGGAACCCCGTCTATGACGAGGACGGCTTTGCGGTCTATCAGAAGAACGCGGACGGCTCCGTCAAGACGGAACGGGTGAAAGTTTCCCCCTCGGGCAGGACGGCGGACACCTATGCCTACGATATCCTCGGGACGACGCCTTCCGCCATCGCGCAGGGCGACAAGGGGAACGGCGAAGCGGGCGCTGGGACGATCTACGCCAACTGCACGGGAGAGAGCACGACCCGCTACCGCGCCTATGTGGACTACTCCGAGGACATCTACATCGGCTATAAATGGTTTGAAACGGCAAACGAAGAGGGCTTCTTCGACGACATCGGCGGCTACTACGGCGCCGTGCAGTGGCCCTTCGGCTACGGGCTTTCCTATACGCAGTTCGACTGGACGATCGAGGACGTCAAGGTGGGCGGAACTTCCAAGCGGGAAGGGACCCTCTCGAAGGATGACGTCATCTCCGTCTCCGTCAAAGTGACGAACACCGCCGACCCCGCCGATGCGGACAGCTTTCCCGGGGCGGACGTCGTCGAACTCTACTACACGGCTCCCTACAGTAAGGGGGGCATCGAGAAGGCTTCCGTCGTCCTCGGCGCATTCGCCAAGACGAAGGTGCTCGCGCCCGCGGAATCGCAGGTCGTCGTCCTCGAGCTTCCCGTGCGCAACATGGCGTCCTATGACTGCTATGATCGCAACCAAAACGGGCACACGGGGTACGAATTGGACGCGGGCGACTATCAGATCAAGCTGATGCTCAACTCCCATGATCTCGCGGGGACGGACTGCGTTCTCACCTACACCCTTCCGCAGATCGATTACGATACGGATCCCGTCACGGGCAACAGCGTGGAGAACCGCTTCACCAATCCCGACGGGAAGGGGAATGACGAGACGATCGACGAGGCGGACCTCGACGGCAGCCATGAGGAGACCCCCGTCCAATATCTCTCGCGGGCGGACTTCAAGGGGACCTATCCCGAACGGCGCACGACGAGGAACAGGACCGCGGAGGCGGAGCGGGTCTCCAAGACCGTCGCTCCCAGCGAAAAGCAGCTCGAATATGCGGGATATCTCAACGCAGAGCGCTCGGCGCAGCCCAACGGTCTCCTCTTTAAGGACGTGCTCGGCACAAAGAGCTACGACGACGAGATCTGGGGCAGGCTCATCGCAAACATCACGGACACGGAGCTTGTGGAACTCGTCAAGGACGGCTACTTCAAGACCGCGGCGATCGAGAGCATCAAGAAAGTACAGTACGTCGACCTCGACGGACCGCTCGGCTTCAACACCCGCGTCACGGGCGGCAACGGCACGTCCTGCATGTTCATGGCGTACCCGAGCGGCACGATGCTCGCACAGACGTGGAGCGAGGACCTTGCCTACCGCTTCGGCGTCTCCGTCGGGAAGGAGCGCAAGTCCGTCGACGGGCTGCGCGGCTGGTATGCCCCCGGGGCGAACTTGCACCGCAACCCCTTCGGCGGCAGAAACGGCGAATATTACAGCGAGGACAGTGTCCTTTCGGGATACATCTGCGCGGGGACCGTGCGGGGCGCCAAGGACATGGGCGTCTACTCCTACGTCAAGCATTTCGCCGTCAACGACAGCGAATATAACCGTGAAGGTCTCTTCACATTCCTGACCGAACAGAATCTCCGCGAGACCTATCTCCGTCCCTTTGAAATCATGATCAAAGAGGGGGGCGGCAATGCCCTCATGACGGCGATGAACCGTCTCGGCAGAGTCTGGACGGGGGGAAACCGTGCGCTCGTGACCGAGATCGCAAGGGACGAATGGGGCTTCCGCGGCACCATCGTCACCGACTGGATGGAATCCAACGAAACTTACATGCCGCCCTACAGGGGCATCTGGGCGGGCAACGACATCTGGCTCACCAACGGTCTGACCGCGCCCGCGTTCGACACCCTCAACGGCAACAAGACGGCGTATAAGATCGCGGAACATGTCGCACACGACGTTCTCTGGACGCTCGTGGATACCTTCAACGCCGAAGCGGCGTACGATCCTTCCGCGGCATTCGACCCCGATGCGGGCGCTTCCTACAACATGTCGTGGATCTGGTACGTCGTCCTCGTCGAAGTCGTGCTTGCGGCGGGCGTCGCCGTCATGGGCTTCTTCCTCGGCAGGACGATCGTCCGCAACAGGAAGGCAGGACAGCTTGCGTCTGCCGAAGGGGAGCTTCCCGAAGGGGAGCCTTCCGAAGAGGAGCCGACAGAACAGAACTCTTGACAAATTCCCCCTCGTTTGCTACAATAGAGACGAGGGGGTCTCCATGAGAAATATCGCGATCGTCGAGGATGAGGACGCCGCCGCCGAGACGCTGCGGGGTCACATCGAAGAATATGCGAAGCGCAACGGGCAGACGTTCAGGATCGACCGTTTTCATGACGCCGTCGAATTTCTGACCGACTACAAGCCCGTCTACTGCGTCGTCTTTCTGGATATCCAGATGCCGCACCGCGACGGCATGAGCGCCGCCGCGGATCTGCGCACGATCGACAAGACGGTCTCCGTCATGTTCATCACCAATCTCATGCAGTACGCGCAGAAGGGGTATGAAGTGGACGCCGTCGCCTATCTCCTCAAGCCCGTCAGCTACTTCGATTTCGCCCTCAAATTCCGCAAGGCACTCGATCTGTACGTCATGAACGCCGAGTATGCGATCACGGTCAATACGGCGGGGGGACTTTGCCGCGTCTCCACGGAAAAGCTCATGTATGTGGAGACCGTCCGCCACCGCCTCTACTATCATCTCGTGGACGACGTCGTCGAGATCACGGGCGCCCTCTACAAAGTGGAAGCGGAACTTGGCAGATTCGGCTTTCTGCGCTGTAACCAATGCTATCTCGTCAACCCGAAATTCATCGTCAGCGTCAAGGGACTTTCCGTGCAGGTGGGGAGCGACACGCTTGCGATCAGCCGCCCGCGGCGGAATGCCTTTTTAGCCGAACTCGCCGCGTGGTATGCGGGCGCGGAGGGAAAACATGAGTGAAGTCTTTCAACTCTATGGCATGATCATCGTGGAGTTTCTTGCGGAACTCCTCGTTTTCTGCTTTCTCTTTTTTCTCGGGCGCAAGCGTTCCGCGGGCTTTTTTTGGAAGGCGCCGCTCTGCCTTCTCCTGCTCTTTGCGGCCGGGATCCCCGTCGCATGGTTTTATTCGGCATTCGGGGACAACGTGTTCGGGCGGATCGCCGTCTATCTCTTCCTGTTCGGGCTTGTGATCGCGGCATCCGCGTGGTGCTATGCGGAACCTTTCTTCAAGATCCTCTTCTGCTGCACACTCGCCTACGCCGCGCAGAATCTCGTCTATAAGTTCTTTCTCTTTTGCTGGACGGGCGGGGAATATTTCCGCATTTTTGATAACTGGGGTACGAATTTCAGCCTGTTTTATCGGCTTGTGTACTATTCTTTCTTCCTCGCAAGCACCGCCGCCGTGTACTTTCTGTTCGTCAGGGGGATCACGAAACGGCTCTCCTCGTGCGACCTCGACCACCGCATGCTCGCGCTCACCGTCTTTGTCCTCGGCATCACCATTCTGCTCTGCTCCTTCGAGGATATCTATTTCGCCCGCCTCTCCACCGAGAGGGAGAACCGCTTCGAGGGCGGGGATCTCGTCATTTTGCGCGAGACGGGCAACGCCTTCTCCATCGTCTGCTGTATCATCGTCTTTCTGCTCTCCCATAAGACGGTCGTCGAACGGGAACTCTCCCGCGAGGTCGAATATCTCAAGCACGCCATCCGCCAGAGCGAGAGGCAGTACCGCATCTCCAAGGACACGATCGACCTCATCAACATCAAATGCCACGATATCCGCTATAAACTCGGCATGCTCGCCTCCGAAGTCCCCGTCCTCAAGGATATCAGCAAGGACGTCGCCATCTACGATTCGAGGATCTCGACGGGCAGCCCGCTCCTCGACGTCCTGCTCACCGAAAAGAGCCTCTTCTGCGAGCAGAACAACATCAACATGTCCTGCATGATCGACGGCGGGAAGCTTGATTTCATCGAGGAAGGGGACCTCTACTGTCTCTTCGGAAACCTCATCGACAACGCCCTCGACGCCGTGAAGAAGCTCGCCGACCCCTCGAGAAGGGTCATCGACCTCGTCGTCAAGGCGAAGGACGGGCTGCTCCTCGTGCAGGAAGAGAACTATTTCGACGGCGAACTCGAATTTTCGGAGGGACTTCCCGTCACGACGAAGGGGGACAAGGACCATCACGGCTTCGGCATGCGCTCTCTCCGCCTCATCGCGCGGAAGTACGGCGGGGAACTTTCCGCCTTCGTCAAGGGGGACGTGTTCCACCTCAATATCATCTTCGGAAACATACAATCGGTGTAAAAAATGTACAGTTTAGGAAACGCTTCTTGACGGAAGCGTTTTTCTTTCTTAAAATGTGGAAAGAACGACCCGAAAATTCGGGCGGTTTCGGAGGACAGCCCATGAGGATCGGACGCACTTTGTCTTGTGCTGTGCTTGCGATGTTCCTCTCCGTCTGCGCCTGCGGGACATCGGGGACGGAGCAGGGGAACGCTTCCCTGCGGCTCACCCGCGAGGAAGAGAAGATCGCCGTGTTTTCGGAGCCGTCTCCCCGCTTCGAGAAGAGGACGGGCAGGAACGGAGACCCCTTCGGCTGCGTCTTTCTCCCCGAAAATATCCGTTTCGGAGAGGGAAAGGCGGACCTTCTCCTCACGAAAACGGCGGACGGCTACGGCGGCGCGGAGTACCGAACGAGAGAGAAATTTTCCTACGGCTTCTTTTCCGTCTCGATGAAGGCGGCAAAGTGTTCGGGCGTCATCTCCTCGTTCTTCACCTATACGGGGCATCCTTGGGACGAGATCGACATCGAATTTTTGGGCAAAGATACGACGAGGGTCCAGTTTAATTACTATACAGAGGGTCGGGGCGGGCACGAATTTCTGTACTCCCTCGGCTTTGACGGGTCGGAAGCGTTCCATGAATATGCCTTCTTGTGGCTTCCCGACTCGATCACATTTTATGTGGACGGACGGGAAGTCCATCGGGCGACGGAGGAGATCCCTTCCGCCGCCGCGCAGATCATGATGAACGTCTGGAATTGTAAGGGAAACGACGACTGGAGCGGAACATTCGATGAGAGTTTTCTGCCCGTCGGCGCATCCTATGAATGGGTCGGCTATTCGCCCTTTGCGGCGGAACCATAAAGCAGGACAAAATAAGGAGGAAATTTGTATGAAGGCAAAAACAGCGGTCGCGCTCCTCTTGACGGCGGCGCTCGGCTTGGGAACGCTTGCAGGCTGCGGCGACAGCGGCACGGAAAAGGGTCTGACCGACCAGCCGCTCTCGGGAACTCTCCTTGCGGACTTTGCGCAGGGCGACCCCGGGGAGAAGGTGCTCTTCGGGTCGGGCGGCTACACCAACGACGGCGTGTTCAACACCTATTGGGACGCTTCCCAGCTCACCTATTCGGGCGGGCAGATGCACTTGGGGATCGCAGACAACCCCCAAGGCTCTCTCGAAGCACGCACGCAATACCTCGGCGGCGAGGCGCGGACGGCGTACTATTACGGCTACGGCGACTATGAAGTCAGAATGAAGCCCTCGACGTCCGTCGGCACGGCTTCGACCTTCTTCGTCTGCACGGGGGACTATGACGTCTGGCCCGACGGCACAAAGAACCCTTGGGACGAGATCGACATCGAGTTCCTCGGGAAGGACACGACGAAAGTTCAGTTCAACTACTTCGCGAACGGCGTCGGCGAACATGAGCACATGTACGATCTGGGCTTCGACGCGAGCGAGGAATTCCATAACTACGGCTTCCGCTGGGCGGAGACGTACATCACGTGGTTCGTGGACGGAAAGCCCGTCTACCGCATCGACAAGGCGAACGTCGCGGCGGGCGAGAGCTTCCCCAAGACGGCGGGACGCATCCTCATGAACTACTGGGCGGGCGCACCCGACGATCCCACGGACGCCTCGGGAAAGGGAACTGCCGAGGGCTGGATGGGCAAATTCGCGGGTCCCGACGGCAAGACTGCCGACTACCAGTGGGTCAAGACCTCGGCGGCAAGGCAGGATCCCCCGACGGGCGATCCCTACGCTCCCGCAGAGGGGGATGTCTATGACGGCGACTGGAGCAAGGAGACGGCGGTCGATCTCGGCTTTGCGGATGCCGAAGAATACCACGTCGCCCTTGCGGCGGACAAGAAGTCCGCGGACATCACCTATACGGACGTCGGGGGGATGTCCTATCACAATGTCAACATGAACGTCACGGAAGCTGCCGCGGGGCACGGCTTCCTGCAGCTCACCGTCAAGAACAACGGCACGGCGCCCGTAGACCTTCGCATCAACGTGCAGGGCGGAGACAAATGTCTCAATGCCGCGGCTGCGCAGGACGGCGAAAAGGCAAAAACCGACCTCGTCTACGGCGGATCCTTCTTCCAGATCAAAGCGGGCAAGACGGCAGTCTGCGAAGTGAAGTATACGGGCGTTGCGGACTCCGTCCAGCTCATGATCGATTCCTCGACGGGAAGTGATGCAACGCACAGCGGGAACATCACCGTCTCGGGACTCAAGTTCGCGGGCGAAGGGGAAGAACCGCCCAAGACGGAGACTGTCGACTGGACGAAAGCCGACGCGCAGGAACTCGGCTTTGCGGATGCCGAAGAATACCACGTCGCCCTTGCCACGGATAAGAAGTCCGCGGACATCACCTATGAGGGCGTGACGGTCGACTATGCCAATGTCGAAATGGAGATCACCGAATTGGCGGCGGACAAGAATGCCGTGCACCTCACCGTGAAGAACAACGGGACGGAGACCGTCAATGTCCGTCTCAACCTCGTCAACAACGAACTGCAGACCGCGGGCGAAAAGAATGCTTCCGTCAACAAGTCTGCGACGCAGAACGGTGCGGCGGTCAGGACAGACCTCGAATGGGGCGGCTCCTACTTCGATATCCCCGCGGGAATGACGGCGGAACTCGTCGTGTTCTATGAGGGCGTCGCCAACAAACTTCAGCTCATGATCGACTCCGCGATCTACAACGACTCGGCGACCCATGCGGGCAACATCACCGTCTCCGAACTCAAATTCGCAAGCGGGGAAGAGGGCGGCTCCGAAACTCCCGACCTTCCCGAGGCAAACAACAAGGGCGTCACCGTGGGCGGCTCCAAGCTCGAAGTCAAGGGCAACACCGAGACCTATGTCGTCATCTCCGACGAGACCGCAAACACCCTCCGCGTCGTCTATGCGAACCTTGCAGGCGCGGGATACCAGAATCTCTGGATGGATGCCGCGGCGCTCGCCCGCACGAAGAACGTGTTCACCGTCAAAGTGACGAACAACGGCACCGAGAAGCTCACCTTCCGCATCGACATCGAGAGCGTGACGGCGAAAGAGCATACGTCCTGCTGCAATGTCTCTGCGACGCAGGACGGAAGCGGAGTGTACACCGACACGACATGGGGCGGCTCCAAGTTCGAGATCGAAGCGGGCAAGACTGCTGTCTGCGCGGTCACGTACACGACGGCAGAAGGTCCCACCAATGTGAAATTCTTCTTCGACAGCTGCATCAATGAGGACACGCAATCGCACAGCGGCGACGTGCTCCTTGCGGATATGGCATTCAGCGGCGAAGGCAGCTATACACCCTCGACCCCCGATACGCCTACGGGAGATCCCGTCGCGCTCACCTTCAACATGGAAGAGGGCAGCGGCTACACCGTAACGGCGGGTGCGGAGAACAAGTCGTGGACGCTCGGCTACGTCGGCAAGGGCAACACCTACAAGCCCGTGACCGCCGCATGCGCCGAACTTGCCGCGGGCAAGAACACCTTCTCGATCAAGATCAAGAACAACAAGGACACCGCCGTCACCGTCCGCGTGGACGTGCAGGGCACGAATAAGATCCCCAATGACCAGAATACAGACGGCCTTGACTGCACGAATACGTCGGCGACCTGCACGGGCGGCTCGGGACTCTACACTGACACGACGTGGGGCGGCACGAAGGTCACCCTTGCGGCGGGCGAGGAAGTTACCCTCACCATCACCTATGACGAGAGCATGGAACAGGGTGCCGTCAAGAACATCCTTATCTTTGTCGACTCGATGGGCGGCGACACGGACGATCACGACGCGAGCGTCACGGTCAGCGAATTCCTCTTCTCGACAAAGGAAAGCGACTGAAATCAAGGACTACCGTCAAAAAAAATCGGCGTTTCTGCGCCGATTTTTTGACGGTGTTTTTCTGCCGTTTCCGATTCTCCTCCTGCATAGGACAAATTCCGCGGCGCATAGAATGGGGAGAGGTGGATCATGCTCGAGATGTTCTATGCCGTGCTGGGACGGCTCTTCTTTTTTACGGGTCTTGTCGGGGACGGCAGTTCCTATCCGAAGCCGCTCTCCAAAGAGGACGAAGAGAAGTACCTTCTCCTCGCGAGGGAAGGGGACGCCTTCGCCAAGGAAATGCTCATCAAACACAACATGCGGCTCGTCGCACACATCGTCAAGAAATACACAGGGGCGGCGGAGACGGACGACATGCTCTCGGTGGGGTCGATCGGGCTGATCAAAGCCATCAACACCTATGAATCGGGGCACGGGACCCGCCTCGCCACATACACCGCACGCTGTATCGAAAACGAGATCCTCATGCTCATCCGTGCGGGGAAGAAGCACAAGGGGAACATGTCCCTCTCCGATCCCGTGGGGACGGACAAGGACGGCAACGAACTGACGCTCATGGACCTTCTCTTCGAGAAAGAGGACAAGGTTTTCGGCAGCGTGGAACAGAAGATGACGCAGGAGAAGTTTCTCTCCGCGATCAAGGAGCTGTTGAGCGAGCGGGAAATGCAGATCGTCTGTATGCGGTACGCCCTGACGGGGGAAGCGCCGCTCGCACAGCGGGAAGTGGCGATGAAGCTGAAGATCTCGCGCTCGTATGTGTCGAGGATCGAGAAGCGTGCGCTGGAAAAACTCCGCCTCGGTCTCCGAAAAGAGGAGTTTTTGAGCGAATAATTTCGAACGATTTTGTTTATTCGTCCACCCCTTGCCCACCCCTTGAGGGAAGAATTTTGCATTCTGCCAAAGATTGATAATCTTTGGCGCAAAATTCTTATAGCATTTGCCCATATGCATGGGCAAATGCCGACCAAACGCGGGTCTCTACCCGCGTGCGAGGGTGCCCCCGAAGGGGGCGGAAGGGGTGTCCTTCAAAACAAAATACGTTCGAGCGAACTTACACTGTTCATCAATTAAGTCGCTCCGAATACGTTATATGCAATGACATTAAGCCTACGGTAGTGTGGCGAATTGGGTGCGCTCCGCAAAAGCGTGGTTTTGCTACGCGCAGGAATTGAGGAATGTTCCCCCCATTCGTCACGGCTACGCCGTGCCACCTGTCTCATGCGGGTAGAGACCCGCATTCGGTCATCGCTCGCGCGGGACAATGCGCTCGCTCCTGTCGCAACGCGCGAAAAGTTCACTGGACTTTTCGCAGAATGCGTTGCTCCACCCCCGCTGGGGGTAAGGTCTCGGCGGCACAGAGCCTACCCCTTCGGGGGGGAGGCTCCCGCGTAGCGGGTGGTGGGGGGGATAACGCCCACCCCCTGTCGCGTTGCGACATCCCCCTCCCACGGAGGGGGTTCAAGCCTACCCTCTCCATGGGAGGGTGGAGCGGCGCAATTCTGCTCAACAGCCCAGTGGGCTGTGAGCTGCGCCGCGACATGAGGCGTGGCAACGCCGAAGGGCTTTGCGGCGGTCCCTGCCGCCCCAAGAGGCTCCCGCGTAGCGGGTGGTGGGGGGGATAACGCCCACCCCCTGTCGCGTTGCGACATCCCCCTCCCACGGAGGGGGTTCAAGCCTACCCTCTCCATGGGAGGGTGGAGCGGCGCAATTCTGCTCAACAGCCCAGTGGGCTGTGAGCTGCGCCGCGACATG
>CANQUD010000022.1 GCA_947626935.1 uncultured Clostridia bacterium
TGCGTGGGCAAATGCCGACCAAACGCGGGTCTCTACCCGCGTGCGAGGGTGCCCCGCAGGGGCGGAAGGGGTGTCATTCCAAAACGAGACACCCCCTCAGCCTCGGCAAGGGCAGCCTCGGCAGCTCCCCCTCAAGGGGGCGCCAAGGGGACTCTACGTCATCGCTCCGCATTCACGTCATCCCGAGGCGAAGCCGAGGGATCTCATGCTTGAGATTCCTCACGTACGTTCGGAATGACGTGGGGGGGAAGGTGGCACGGCGCAGCCGTGACGAATGGGGGGGATTATGGTTGGCGTTACTCACCCTCTGCGGCGGAGTCACCAATTCGCTCTGTTGATACCCTTTCTCCCGCGGGGGATCTTCTGCCCAAAAAAACGAACCATAAGCAAAAGTTAACGCATCCATAAAAAACAATGATGAATAAAAAAGGAGTAAATTTCAAGTTTATACCGCGAAACAGTTGACCGGGGGGGGTGATGTGGTAGAATCAAACTACCAATGAATAATATTCATACGCTATGACGTTGACCGTCAAAACGGTCCGTTGATAGTTTCGGTATCCGTTTGGACGGGCAAACTTGCAATTGAACTCTCTCCTACTTTTGTTCAAATCGCAAACTGACTTCACTTTGCCCGTCCTCCTTTCGCGTTTGACCCCGAGGAACTTCGGGGGGAACAATATAGAAAAAGGAGTACACTATGAAACTGAAAAGCAAACTTTTGGCGCTCGTGTTGGGCGCGAGTATGACGTTCGGTTGTGCCTTCGGCATGACGGCTTGCGGCGAAAAGGAAGCGGACATCAAGGACTCGCAGATCGCGGCGGTCTATCAGGCATATGTCGCATCCGCGGGGGACGACGCTCTTTCCTATGACGAATGGTACGCGCAGCTTCTCGAAGCCGCCAAGGGCGCAAAGGGTGACAAGGGCGAGCAGGGCGAACAGGGTGAACAGGGCGTGCAGGGTCCTCAAGGACCCCAAGGTCCGCAGGGTCCCCAAGGCGTCCAAGGCGATAAAGGCGACAAGGGTGATAAAGGCGATAAAGGCGACAAGGGCAACGGCTGGCTTGTCGGCACCGCAGACCCCACAGAGAATGACGGCACGGACGGCGACCTTTGGCTCAATTCCACAACTTGGGATGTCTGGCAAAAGAAAGAGGGCGCTTGGGAACAGCTCGGCAACATCAAGGGCGCCGACGCGACGACGGAAGAGTCCGAAAACACCAAAATCACCGTGACCATCAAGTCGGGGGAGAAGGTCGAGACGCCCGTATCCCTTGAGCCCGGTCTCTATGAATTGAAAATCGAGGTCGAAGGCGGTTGGTATGGGTCGAGAGCTACGCTGAGTGCGCATCTTCCCAGCACGAGCCAAAAAAAGAGCGGATGTGACTTGTGTGGCGGAAAGCAGTCCAAAGAGTATTGGGGCGTGCTTTACTTTACCGAAGAGGACACATCCATAACATTTCAAAAGACGAAGGTACTAGGTTCAAGCACAGGCTTTGAAGAACAGGAAGAAATCACCTTCACCTGCGAGTTCGTTCCCTATGTAGCGCCTGTCTTAAAGGAAGGCGTAAATCGCATTGCGGTTTTCGGATGGCAAGGTTACGTTCAGATGGGCTACTACGCGATCGATCCTTCGTGGCAAGGCAACTACAATATCAAGTATGTTTCTTCCGAGGAAGTAAAGGCAGAGTATGATGGTCCTTTGAACGGCATCGTAAAGGTGTACGCGGATGATGCAGAAACTTTGCTTGGTATTACCGGCGGTACCAGCGGCATATATGGCGCTACGATTGAGAATATCGAAACTTATGATAAGCTTTACTTTGGAATCAATTCCGGCAACTACATCGGCGGCGTCGTTTATCTGACGGTCACGAAAGTGGAAGCGTAACAATCAAACATCTTGAAACCCCGCCCCCTTTCCCTCGGAAAGAGGGCGTTGTCGCCCCGCGTCATGGTGCCCATGCCCACCCCCTACCCCCTCCGTGGGAGGGGGATCAAGGGGGTGGGTCACCGCATTTCCTTGGCGCCCCCTTGAGGGGGAGCTCCCGCGGAGCGGGTGAGGGGGTGCCGCCCCTTCCGTCTCGCTCCGCTCGACACCCACCCCTCGAGGGGTGAGCAAGATGCCCGCCGCTCATTCTGAGGCGTAGCCGAAGAATCCCAGCAAACGGGCGGAGAAACATTGTGCTTCCGTGGGTCTAACGGGATGCTTCGCTTGCGCTACTTCGTCGCTACGCTCCTCGTGCCGCCCTTCGACGCCATAAAGAGTGCGGGCGGGGCAGCATGAGCGCGTGCGGGTCACAAAATACTACCAAAAAATCAAAACAGGAGAATCAACATGAAAAAGTTGTTACTTGCATTGCTTCTCGCGCTGTGCACGGTGTTGGCGCTCGGGTTCGCGGCGTGCGACAGCGGCACGACGTCCGACGGCACGACGTCTGACAACGGCGGCACGACGGGCAACGAAGGTTCGGGCGGAACGACCGAGACAACGAGCTATAACGTCACCGTCACTTGCGGCACGGGCGGAAGCTACACGCTCTCTCATCAAAATCCCATTGCCGAGAACACAGAGGTGACGCTCACCGTTACCCCCGAATCGGGCTATGTCGTCTCCTCGGTCAAGGTCAACGGCTCGACCGTCTCATTGACGGAAAACAAGTACACCTTCCCCGTCACGGGGGACACGGCAATTTCCCTTACTTTCAAGACGGCAAAGTATTCCGTGACCGTTGACTGCGGCACGAACGGGACCTACTCGATCTCGCACATCGGCACCGTCAACGCGGGTACCGAGATCACGCTGACCGTCACCCCGTACAGCGGATATCTGGTCGACACCGTCACGGTCAACGGCACGGCGAAGGAGCTCACCGACAACGTCCTCACCTTCACGTTGAGCGATGACGCCGCGATCGTCATTACGTTCAAGGCGGAAGCCTACAATGTCAACGTGACCTGCGGGGAACACGGCAGCTACACGCTCTCGCATCAAAATCCCGTCGCGCCCAACACCAAAGTGACCCTCACCGTCACACCCGAGACCGACTACACCGTGGATAAAGTTCTCGTGGACGGTGTGGAGAAGTCTCTCACCGAGGGCGCATGCACCTTTACGGTCACAAAGGACACGGCCGTCACCATTACCTTTAAGCTGCTCCCGGGCATCTTCCCCGAGGAGTACTTGGGCGTGTGGGATCCCAATGTCGGCGCGGGCACTGCGGGCAGCACACTCGAGATCCACGGCGGCAGTGTCATCTTCAACGACGTCGCCCGCACAGTCACGGTCAGCGGGAAGAACTACTCCTTCAAAGTCGTGGATGATGAGGGAACGACCTTCAACTATTCGTTTACCTTCCAAGAGATCTTCGGCGGAAAAGATCTTCTCGTGATGACCTACCGCGATCCCAAGGCAACGGAGACCACCACACTTTATTACCTCAAAGACGGCGTGGATTATTTCACCTATGAAGCGGTGAAGGATTCTCGCTGGGAAGAGGCGGTCGGTTTCTGGAGCGGCAGCATTCCCCTTGAGATCAACAGATCCTACATCATGGTCGAGGGCAGCCGCGCCATCGTCATGGAAGAGAGCGAAACATATCCCAACACGCCCAAAACGCTCCTCGTCAGCAACACTGTCTACACGGTGAGTTTCACCATCGACACCGCGATGACAAATCGCATCATGTCCATCACCTTGGAGTCGTCGGAGGGGAGGATCACCTGCACCCGCGTCGCCGATCCCACTCCCGTCCTTGTTCCTCAACATAAGGGGACGTACACTTCGGAAGATAAGACGCTCACGATCGTCGTCGATGAGGACGGAAAGTTCTACTTCGGCGGCACCCTCTGCGAACTCCGCTCGGGCGACGCTTCGGGGTCGATGGAGACCTATACCTTTACCTGCAATGACGTCGGATATGCCGTCGATTTCCTCAAAAAGAACTCCAAGACCACCAACTATGTGTGGTTGCGGCAGTCGGCGATCGTGCAGGACGAGGGGGTTTTCCTCTACGGTGAGAACTATCCGTTCAAGATGAGCTACACCGTCTCGCTGAATGCCGACGAACACGGGTCCGCTACCCTGACGGCTTCCGCAGAACCCAACGACGCGGGCTACTATGCGAGCGGCACGACGCTCACCTTCACCGTCAAGGCAGACCCCGGATATGTCATCAACTTCTGCTACTTCAACAGCAGATCGGGAACGGGCGAGGATCACACCTACGAGGCGCAGGGAAAGTCGGAATTTGTGCTCGAATATACGTTGAGCAACAACTTTTACGATTGGTACGGCTCGACATCCATCCGCTTCTATGTGACCTTCAAGGAGTCTCCCGCGGCAACTCCCGCCGAAGGAGCGAAAGAGCTTCCCGCGAGCGCCCAAGGCGAACAGCTTCCCGCGGATGTGAAACAGACTGCCGACAAGCGGACACTTTGCGGTTAAAAGGAAGCATTGACAGCGTTTCCGCACGGGAAACCTTCATTTTGATGACAAAAATCGTCACATATGTGGCGATTTTTTGTTGAAAAGGGAAATGACGCGCGGGGTTGACAACGGCATTCATTTTTGTTATAATAGCTCTGTATGAATACAAAGGGTAAGTTTATCGTCTTTGAAGGGATCGACGGGAGCGGAAAGAGCACGCAGATGAAGCTGCTTTCCCGCTATCTCGGCGAGCATTCCGTTCCCATCGTCTGCACACACGAACCGACCGATTCTCCGTTCGGCAAGCTCGTCCACGCCTGCATGGACGGCAGCGTCGACACGGGCGAACACACCATCGCCGCGATGTTCGCCGCCGACCGCCTCGATCACATCCAGAATCCCGTTTACGGGATCCTGAAACAGCTCGAAGAGGGGATCACCGTCCTCTGCGACAGGTACTATTTTTCGTCCTTTGCCTACAACGGCGGGTTCGTCCCCCTCGAATGGGTGGAAGAACTCAACCGTCCCGCAATGGAGCTGCTCCGCCCCGATCTCGTCCTTTTTATCGACCTGCCCCCCGAAAAAGGCATGGAACGCGTTTCAAGAAGGGAAGAGCGGGAGCGCTATGAGACCCTCGAGAAGCAACAAAAGACCAGAGAGAAGTTCCTTGAAGTGTTCGAAAAATACAGCGACAGCGAGCACATCGTCATCGTCAAGAGCGAGGAGGAGAAGGAGCGCACGCAGGACGGGATCCGCAAAGCCGTCGACGCGCTCTTCGGGTTCTGATATGGAAAAAATGCTTACGATCGGGCAAGTCTCGAAGCCGCAGGGCATCCGCGGCGAGATCAAAGTCAAGCCCTACACGGACAGCGCGGCGGACTTTTCCTCTCTGAAGCGCGTCTACCTCGACGGGACGGAGTACAGAGTTCTCTCCGTGCGCTGTGCGCAGGACGCCGTCTATCTTGCCCTGCGCGGCGTCGCGGACAGGAATGCGGCGGAGCTTCTCCGCGGCAAGGACGTCGTCATTCCGAGAGAGGAAGCGCCCGCGCTCGACGAGGGAGTCTACTACATCGCCGACCTCTTGGGCAGTGAAGTCGTCACGGAAGAGGGGGAAGTTTTGGGGAAGCTCGTCGACGTCCGTCAGGCTTCCACCGACATCTATACGATCGAAAAGGACGGCAAGGAGATCTTGTTCCCCGTCGCCGAAGGGGTCGTCGTCAGCGTCGATCCCGAAGGGATGCGCATCGTCGTCAACAAGAAGAGATATTCAGAGGTCGCGGTCGTCTGACCGCAAAGGAGAGAAAATGGCACACATTCTCGAGTGCGGAAATCTGTCAAAGGCATACGGACAGACCGTCGCGCTCTGCAACGTCAATTTGAGCGTCGAAGAGGGGGGCGTCGTGGGACTTTTGGGACCCAACGGCAGCGGAAAATCCACCCTCATCAAGCTCGCCATGGGGATGCTCCAGCCGACGGCGGGGGTCATCCTCGTGGACGGAAAGACCCCTTCCGCCGCCACCAAGGCAGTGACGGCGTACCTGCCCGACGCCAACTTTTTGGCGGACTGGATGAAAGTCTCGCAGGCGGTCGCCTATGTGAAGGACTTCTTCCCCGACTTCCGCGAGGAGAGGGCGAAGGAGATGCTTGCCCGTCTCGGCATCGGGCTTGACCAGAGGATCAAGGCGCTCTCCAAGGGCAATAAGGAGAAGCTCGGACTCATTCTGACGATGGCGCGGGACGCCAAGCTGTACATTCTCGACGAGCCGATCGCGGGCGTCGATCCCGCCGCGCGGGACTTCATTCTCGACGTCGTCATGCGCAACAAGCCCGAGGGGGCGACGATCTTCCTCTGCACCCACCTCATCGCCGACATCGAGCCGATCCTGACGCATGCCATTTTTTTGAACCGCGGGCAGGTCGTGCTCGACGACGAAGTCGCCGCCATCCGCGAACGGGAAGGCAAGAGTCTCGACGAACTGTTCAGGGAGGTGTTCCGATGGTAAAACTCTTAAAACACGAACTTATCGCCCTCTTCCGCGTGCTCGTATTCTTTGCGGCGGCGGTCGTCGTGTTCGCAACGATCGGAAGGGTCTTGCTCGCCGTGGACACCGCAAGGGCGGCAGACGAGGGCGTGGCGCTCCTTTCGCTGCTCTTCATTCTGTTCTATGTGTTTGCAATCTGTGCGCTCGTCATCGCGGCGTGGGCGCTCGGCGTCTCGCGCTTCTATAAGACACTCTTTACGGGAGAGGGATACATGACGCTCTCCTTGCCCGTCTCGCCCATGGGGATCATCTGGGCGAAACTCCTTTCCTCGCTCATCGCAATGTTTGCGGCGAGCATCGTGAGCGCCCTGTCCCTCTGCATCTTCTTCATCGGGCTGCCCGCCGACATCCTCTCCGAGATCGGGATCGAAGTCATCGTCTCCTTCCGCATGTGGTTCGACAGCATCGTCGCCGCGCCGCTCCTCTTTTTGGAAGAACTCGTGCTCTTCATCGTCACGGTGCCCGTCACGCTGCTCGTCATCTATGCCTGCATTTCGCTGGGACAGCTGTTCACGAATCACAGAAAACTTCTGACCTTCGTCATCATCATCGCAGTCTACATCGCCTATCAGATGCTGACCCTCTACGCCCTGACACCCATCTATGAGGCGGCGGCGGAAGTGTCCGAACATCTCTACATGTGGCTGCAGATCGTCTTGGTCGCGGCGGTGGACGCGGGGTGCTTCTTCCTCGTCCGCTACGTTCTCAAAAACAGAGTCAATCTCATCGTATAAGCTATGAAGATCACAGTTTTGACCCTCTTCCCCGAGATGTTCTCCGCGCTCTCCGAGAGCATCGTCGGCAGGGCGCAGAAGGAACAAAAATTCACCCTCGACGTCGTCGATATCCGAACGTACACCGAGGACAAACATCTCAAATGCGACGACTATCCCTTCGGCGGCGGCGCGGGCATGGTCATGATGGCGCAGCCCATCGGCAGCAGCATCGAAGCCGTCGACCCCGACCACGCGGCGAGAAGGATCTACCTCTCCCCCAAGGGAAGGACGCTCTCGCAGGAGAAGGTCATCTCCCTCGCGGAGAGCGGACAGGACCTCGTCCTGCTCTGCGGGCATTACGAGGGAGTGGATCAACGCGCGATCGACCTCTTCATCGACGAGGAGATCTCCATCGGGGACTATGTCTTGACGGGCGGAGAACTGCCCGCCATGGTGCTTGTGGACTGCGTCGCCCGCTACCTCGACGGCGTGCTCTCTCCCGCCTCTCTCGTCGACGAGAGTTTTTCGGAGAACTTGCTCGAATATCCCCACTACACGCGTCCCGTGGAATACAGGGGGATGACCGTGCCCGAAGTGCTCCGCAGCGGCAACCATGCCGAGATCGACAAGTGGCGGCGGGAACAGGCGATCGCCCTGACCCGAAAACTCCGCCCCGATCTGCTGAAGTAGGGGAGACTCGCTGCCCTTTTTATGGGAAGTGGCGAATGGGTGCGAACGCTCTCGCTGCCCCTGTAGGGGAAGTCCCCGAGCTTGCGAGGGGAAAGGGGTTAAAACCCCTCTGTCTCGGCTACGCCTCGACATCTCCCCTAAATCACCCCGCAAAAATACTTTGTCTTTTTGCGGGGACCCCGAGGGGCGACAAGAGAATGCGGTGACCCACACCCTGTCGCGATGCGACATCCCTCTCCCATGGAGAGGGTAAGAGCTTCTCCCACGGAGAGGGTGTATCCACTCTGCAATTATTTTCCATCTATGAAAAACATTCAATGGTACCCCGGGCACATGGCGAAAGCCATGCGCATGATGGCGGAAAACTTAAAACTCTGCGACGGCGTCGTGTTCGTGCTCGACGCAAGGTGTCCCGCGGCGTCTTTCAACCGCAAGATCTCGGACATGGTAGGGGCAAAATCTGTCCTGTATGTGCTGAATAAGGCGGACATGGCGCTCTGCGACCAGCTCCTTTCCGCCATGAAAGAGGGGGGGAAGCAAGCCGTCGCCGTCAACGCGACCGATCCCCGCGCCGCCCGTCCCCTCATGCAGGCGCTCGAAACGCTCGTGAAGGACCGTCTCGCGCGGGACCGCGAAAAGGGGACCGTGCGCCCGATGCGGTTCATGATCGCAGGCGTTCCCAACACAGGGAAGAGCACCCTCATCAATCTCCTCGCGGGGGGGAAGAAGGCGGTCACGGGGGACAAAGCGGGGGTCACCCGCGCCAAACAGTGGGTCAAATGCGGCAACATCGAATTGCTCGACACCCCGGGAACGATGCCCCCTTCCTGCGAAAATCAGGACCTCGCGCGGCGGCTCGCCTATGTCGGGAGCATCAACGACGACATTCTTGCGCTCGACGAGATCGCCCTTGCCCTTCTCGGGGAACTTTTTGTGAAGTCCCCCCGCGGACTCTCGGAACGGTACGGGATCGAGGGCGGAACGGAGCTGCAGATGCTCGAACAGGTCTGCATGCGCCGCGGGTTCATGCTGCGAGGCGGAGAATTCGACTATGAGAGGGGGGAAAGGGCGGTCCTCGACGAATTCCGAAAGGGCAAACTCGGCAGGGTCCAGCTCGACTCCCTCGACGACCTGAAAGAGGCAGGACTGACAGAGTAGATTGAGTCGCGACACTCCGTGGAGAGCATTCTTGGCTCCCCTCGGGGTCCCCCCGCATTCACTTGTCGCCCCTCACAGGGGAGATGTCGAGGCGAAGCCGAGACAGAGGGGTTTAACCCCTTTCCCCTCGCAAGCTCGGGGACTTCCCCTACAGGGGCAGCAAGAGGGTCGCCCCGCGCCTCACTCCGCCCCGCGCCCGTCACGTCATTTCGAACGCATGTGAGAAATCTCATCCTATCCGCGTTTCAAGGGGAAACAAATGGATCAACTGACATACGAAAGACAATATTTCTCCATGGGATACACCGCCGTGGCGGGGGTCGACGAGGTCGGCAGGGGTCCGCTGGCGGGTCCCGTCGTCTGCGCCGCCGTCATCATGCCCCTCGGGGAAGAACAGCGCATCCCCGGCATCGACGACAGTAAAAAGCTCTCCGCAAAGAAGCGGGAAGAACTCTCTCTCCGCATTCGGGAAAGAGCGAGGGCATTCTCGATCGCGGAAGTGGACGAGGAGACCATCGACAGGATCAACATTTTGCAGGCGACGCGGCTGGGCATGAAGCGGGCGATCGAGTCCCTCAAGCTCCCCGCCGACTTTGTGTTGACGGACGGCAACATGACCCTCGACATCGCCGTACCCCAAAAGAGCATCGTCAAGGGGGACGCCCTCGTCTACTCCATCGGCGCGGCGAGCATCGTCGCCAAGGTCTATCGGGACACGCTCATGCAGCGGTATGCCGAGGAATTCCCCGCTTACGGATTTGAAAAAAACGTCGGTTATGGCACGAAACAGCACATAGAAGCCATCAAAGAGGTCGGGATATGCAGGATCCATCGCAGAACTTTCATCCAAAAATTTTGGGACGGCAGGGAGAGGACCTGACCGTCAAATATCTGAAACGGCACAGATATAAGGTGTTGAAGCGCAATTTCAAGACGCCGTTCGGCGAAGCCGACATCGTGGCGAGAAGCCCCGACGGCTACATCTGTTTCGTCGAAGTCAAGGCGCGGGAGACGGACGCGTTTGGACTTCCCACCGAGGCTGTCAACGCCCGCAAGCAGGAGAGATACCGCATGATGGCAAAGTTCTGGTGCGAACTCGAGAAGCGGGAAGTCCCCATCCGCTTTGACGTTTCAGCCGTCTATGAGGGGAAGATCGAATACTTCGAAAACGCATTTCTATAACAAAAATTCCGCACACGGGGTGCGGAATTTTTTCAAAAACACAGGATGGGGCGTTATTTCAGGGTGATGCGGTCGGAGACGGAGCGGACGAGCAGTCCCGTCTGTTCCCCGTAGGAGATGCACGCTTCGAGATAGGACTGCAGCTTGTCGTTCTGGCGCAGTCCGAACACTTCCGCCGTCAGGGGAAGGAGATCGTCGAGGTAGAGCGAAACTCTGTCCTCGATCGCCCCCTTGACGAGGGACAAAACGTCGTAAACGGCGACATCTTCGGGGGTTTTCCGCACCTTGTTCTCTTCTTCCGTGCGCACGCGGTTGGGGGCAAGGACGCGGGAATTTTTATAGAAATACTCCGTTCCCGCCGCTCTCTCGCGCTTATATGAGCCGCCGTCGATGAGGGCGTCGAGGCGGGCGTCCGCCCTTGCGCTGCTCTTCTGGATGCCGAAGGTCATGAGGAGACGCTTTTTCAGGAAGGCGCGGGAGATGGGTTCTTCCGTAGCCACGATCTCGTCGAGACGGGCGGAAATTTCCCCGTCATGCTCCCCGTCCGTCACGAAGGAGAGGAGTTCCGCCGCCGTCGTTTTGACGTCCTTATAGGGTTTTTTGTACTTTGCGAGCCAATTCCCCGCCCGCTTGTCCGTGCCGCGGAGCTTGTCGAGAATGTCCTTGATGCGCTTGATCTCCCGCTTGGGGTTATTGTAGAAGCTCACGCTGTTGACGCGTACGACGTTCCAGTTGCCCTGTTTGAGGATCTGGGGCTGCAGGAGATTTCTGTCCTTGGCGGAGAAGGCGTTGTTGCCGTCCGAGAGGATGCCGAGCAGGAACTCGGTGGGATGGTCGGGGTCGATGACGGCGGCGTCCACTTTGAAATCGGAAGTCCCGACTTCGACGCGGCATTCGTAGCCGTACGCGGAAAGCTCCTCGGCGATATATTTCCCGATGCCCTTGCCGAGCTTGACGTCATCCGCCCGCAGCGCGAGGGTCGTCCTGCCCTTTTCGGCGTATTCGAGGAAGGCTTTCAGCCCCGCGACGCCCGCGGAAGAGGTCTTTTTGAGGTCGATCTCTGCGGCGGAAAGGGACGCAAAGACGAGCATTTCTTCCCGTGCGCGGGAGACGGCGACGTTGAGTCTCCGCCAGCCGCCCGCCTGATTGAGGGGACCGAAGTTCATGGAGACCTTTCCCGTGATGTCGGGACCGTAACAGACGGAGAAGAGGATGACGTCCCGCTCGTCCCCCTGTACATTTTCGAGATTCTTGATGAAGAGGGGTTCTTCCCGCTCGAAGGCGGCGCCGTCGAGCTTTTCCTTCGCGATCGCCGCAAGGAGCTGCCGCTCGAGTTCTTCCTGCTGGGCGGCGGAGAAGGTGACGACGCCCATCGAGAACTTGCAGAGCGTCGGATCCTTGAGACGGCGGATCACCTCGGCGGTGAGCGCCTTCGCCTCGGAGACGTTGCGCTTGGTGCCGCCGCGGTCATAGGACCCCGAAGTCCTGACGAGACGGACCTTGCGTTCCATCGCGTCGGGCGAGGGGAAGGTGCACAGCCTGTTTTGATAGTACATGCTGTTGGAGAAGGCGATGAGGCTCTCGTGACGGCTCCTGTAATGCCAGAGAAGGTGCCGCTCGGGGATCCCGAGGGCAAGGCAGTCGTCGAGCACGCTCTCGAGGTCCTCTTCGCCCTGTTCGTCGTCCGTGACGTCGGCGCGGAAGAAGGTCGTGGGGGGGAGCTGTTTGGGGTCGCCGACGATGATCGCCGCCTTGCCCCGCGCGACGGAGCCTGCCGCTTCCGCCGTGGTCATCTGGGACGCCTCGTCAAAGACGACGAGATCGAAGAGGTCCGCCTGCGGACGCAGGTACTGCGCCACGGTGACGGGACTCATCAGCATGCAGGGTGCCGCCGCGGACAGAAGTTCGGGGATCTCTTCGAAGAGGGTCCGCAGCGTCAGGCTCCTCTGGTTTCCCTTCGACATGCGGTAGAAGCTCGCCTTGTCGCCGTCGAGCCGCTCGTCGGAAAGACGGGTGATGAGGGTCCTTCTGATCTCGCCGCGGGTGAGGCGGGTGAAGCGTTCATAGGTGAGACGGAATTTCTCCGCCGTGTCGTCGAGAGAGCCGCTCGTGAGACGGGAGAGCGCCCTGTCGTTGGGAATGACCGTCTCAAGGAAGTTGCGGTAGATGTTCTTTTCAAAGCCCGCATAGAGGTCCTTGACTTCGAGCTTGCCGCTCTCGAGGGCGTCCGTGAGGAAAGTCAGCCCTTCCTCTTTGAGTTCTTCCGCCGTCGCGCGGTAGAGGCACCAGCCCGCGAGCAGGTCGATGTTGTCGATGAGACCCGCCGCCTTTGCCGAGTAGAAGTTCACAAGATCGCTCTCGTCGTTCTTGCGCCTGTCCGTATGCGTGACGGAGACAAAGCTGTCGAGCGCGGCAAAGAAGGACGTCTCCGCCTGAATGTAGCCCTCGAGCACGGGCAGCGTGTAGCCGTTCGCAGCCCGCACGCACATGCTGTTGAAGGCTTCGGGATTGTAGTCCGTGAAGATCGCCCCGTTCGTCTCGTGCAGAAGCAGGAGATCTTCCAAAAACTCCGTCCGTTTCTTGTAATTGATGCCCCCGCTTCGGTCGCAGAAGTTCTTGGAGATCGGGAAGCTCGCGACGGTCTCTTCCGCTTCCGAGATGTCGGCGAGCGTGATGAAGTACTTGGCGACGTCCTCGTCCTTGATGGGGGAGAGCGCGACGCGGTTGAGCTTTTTCAGCGTGCTCTTTCCGCTCTTGAGGAGCTTCCAGTCGCCGCCCGCGCGGAGAGAGCGGAGTTCCGCGGGATTGTCGGGGGAGACGAGCGCCTTGAAGTGTTTGTAATAGTAGGCGAGACAGCTGTCGAGACGGCGGTTCGCGGCGAAGAAGGCGGAAAATTCGTCCGCATCGGTGTCGGAGAAGTACTTGTCGTACTTTCCCGCCCTCATCTCGTCGGCGAGCGCCGCAAGTCCCTTCAGCTTCTTCTCGGAGAGCGACGACATCGACTGGCGGTAGAATTCGAGGAAGAGGGAGAGGAACGCCCGCAGGTGCTTGCTCTCCGCGATCATCACTTCCGAGGCGCAATAGACCCTGTCGCGCAGGGCGGTGGAGTACGCCCGAAGGTCGACGTTCTCAAAGGGAGAATCGGCGACGGAGCCGCATTCCTTTGCAGCCGCCGCGGCGCGGAGGATCGCCGTCTTGTACGAGGAGAGCTTTTCCTCGGTCAGAGAGTCGTAAAACGCGCTGTCGGTGTTGAGAATGTCGGGCGCGTGTTTGTTTTCGAGATAACCGAGCACGGCTTCGTACACCGAAAGCCCCGGTCTGCGCTTCTTGTGCAGGGCGAGCATGGGCGCGGAGAGGTCGTCCATGAGCGCCTTGACTTCGGAAGCGGGACGGGATTCCGTCTCTTCCGCCTTGAGGGAGAGGACGGAGCCGATGCTCTTGAGTGCTTCCGCCTTGTCCGCCTTGTCGCCGTGGAGTTCGAGGCAGAAATCGCCGATCCCGACGCCGTCGAGACGCTTTTTGACGACGTCGAGCGCCGCCTGCTTTTCGGCGACGAAGAGTACCCGCTTGCCCTTGGCGAGGGCGTTTGCGATGATGTTCGCGATCGTCTGGCTCTTGCCCGTTCCCGGGGGACCGTGCAGGACGAAGCTCGCGCCCGTGTCCGAGAGGGCGACGGCGGAGAACTGCGAGCTGTCGGTGGAGAGGGGGATAAAGTAGCGGGAAGGATCGTTCAGGTCCTCGGCTCTGTAGACGACGTTGGAATGTTCATATTTTCCGCTCGCGAGCGCGGAAAAGAGCCTGTTCTTTTTGAATTCGTCAAAGGAGCGGCGAAGGTCGTTCCACATGAGGAAGCGTTCGAAGGAGAAGGCAGCAAGATAGGCGTCCTCGTGCACCTTCCAGCTCTTCATCTTCGCCGTCTCCGCGCGGACGGCGGAGAAGATCTCGCTCGGCTTCAGAGAGGAGATGTTGCCGCCCAAGCCGCGCATGTCGATGTTGTATTCCCGCTTGAGATATTCGAGCAGGGTCGCATTGACGAAGCGCTCCTTCCCCTCGGCGTACAGGACGCAGTCGCCGACGCCCCGCTGTTTTTTGAGGGCGGCGGGGACGAGCATGAGGGGAGCAAAGCGGGAAGCGCCTTCCTTGGACGTATAGGAGAGGAACCCGAGCGCGAGATAGAGGATGTTCGCGCCCGTCTCTTCCTGTGCCGTGCGGCTACGGCGGAGAAGGCGGCGGGAAATATCGGACGCCTCTTCCGCGGACCCGTAGGCGCGGAGAAGCCCCTGTTCCTGTTCGAGACGGATGAGTTCCCGTTTCTGCCCCTGTGGCTTTGCGCCGAAGCTCTCCGCCTCTTCCCCCCCGCCGACGATGCGGAGAGGCGCGGAAGTCGCGATGAGGAGAAGTTCGTCCGCGCCGCCGCTCAAGAGGTGCAGCGCGTTCTTCCCCGTGAAGTTGAGAAGGCTGTTCTTGCCCGTGAGGTCTAAAAGGCGGCGTTCCCACTTCTCGCTGCCCGTCGCGATGTGCTCCTGTTTCCCGAGTTCGGGAAGGGGACGGGGAGCGCTCTCGTCGGAGAGGTCCTCTTCGGGGTAGATCTCGTAGCCGTTCTCCCCCTTTTCACGGGTGGGACAGGGCTTGATCCCCGCGAGGCGGCACCGCCTGATATCGGTAAAGAGGACATATTTCCCCCGCTCGAGTTTGGTCTTGAAGTGGGTCTCCGCGACGACATATGCGCCCTTTTTGTCGGAGAAGAGGTCGTCCGCGTCGAAGAAGGCGAGGTTGTTGATGCCGTCCGAGATGTACTTTTCCACGATCTCTTTGTCGTCGGAGATGCTGTCGAGGAAACAGGTCTCGTACAGCCATACGCCGACGGCGACGTCCTTTTCCCCGATGGCGAGCACGGGGTGAAGCCCCGCCCCCTCGAGGCAGGAACAGGCGAGGATCGCAAGCTCCATCGCCGTCGCCTTTTTGTCCTCGAAGATGCGCTCCCGCATGCAGGGAAGGGGAGCCGTGCAGTCCGTATCGCCCGCCCGCGTGACGGACTTGCCCTTGATGACGGCAAAGATCGCGGCGAGCACGCTGCGGATGCTGTTCTTATCGCAGTTTTCGTAGCCGTGGGAGTGGTCGCTCCCCCAGACTTTCAGGCGGTTGCCCGCTTCGGTCAGGACGGAGACGCAGGCGGGCATGTGGGGACGGACGAAGTAGGCGAGACGCTCGGGATTGCCCTTGAGTCCTTCCCACCAGTCGAAGGGGAGCGCGGTGAGCGCGATCTCCGCCGAACATACCTCTTTCCCGTCCTGATACACGGAAGCCGTCGCGGTGCAGGGAGTGACGTTCTCGCATTCGGAGAGGAACACGGGGTTGAAAATTCCCTCGGCGTTCAATTCCACGGCGCTCTCATAGGGGACGTAAGCCTCTTTCTCGTAAAAGACGAAAAGCCCTTCCTTGCAGGTGAGCTTTGCCGTGAGGCGGACGTCCTCCAAGGCATCGTTGCGCACGATGAGGGAAGCGGGCGCCGAAAAGTAGTGGTCCGCATAGCCGACATAGGCGGGAAATCTTGCTTCGAGGGAGATGAGTTTTTCTTTTTCTGACTTTTCCATCCTTGAACCTGACGATTATGATGTATTTTCTACCATATTATACCATGAAATTCCCCGCGTGGCAAGGGGGACGGCGCGATTTTCGTCAAATCGGCGGGAATTTCTCCCAAAAGTCCGCACGGCGTTGACAGAGTAGCGAAAATATACTACAATAAGTGCGTAAAAAGAGTTTTTACGGAGGAAAAAAGGATGAAGCGCGAGCGATCGGGACTCCAGCCGTCCGCCCTTCCGCGCGTGAACTTCCGACCGACGCTGTTTAGCGCGTTCGGGATCGCGTTCGGCGTCTTTTTGTATCTCCGCATCCGTCTCGGCGGACCGGAGCCGTCCGATTTTCTGCTCCTCTCCTGCTTTCTTCCGCTCTGCTTCTTTCCCTTCACGAAGAAGAGAGTGCTCGCCCTCGTCTGCCTGTTTACGGTCTTTGCGGCGGCGGGCGCCGTCGGCATCCATATCTACACGGAGAACTATCTTTCGGGCAAAGAAGAGGGGGTATACGCCGTTGAGGGGACGGTGACCCGCATCAATGTCCGAAACGGCTATACGCAGGCGGAACTTGACGGGCTTCTCTTCGACGGGGAAGGCGTCACGGGCAAACTCTCCGTCAATGTGCTCTCCGAAGAGGTCCGCACGGGCGACCGCCTGCTCTTTTCCGCCAAGATCAAGCGCAACGAACTGCCCTCGGGCGTCTCGGACTCCTATGAATTCGTCAACGACATCCGCTACACGGCGGCTGACGTCTCCGCCGAAGAGGGGGACAGTGGCTTTCATCCCTTCCTCTTCCTCAATGCGAAGATCTACGATACGCTCACGGGGGAGATGGGCGGGGAAGAGAGCCTTGTCGCCTACGCCCTTTTGACGGGCAATTCGACGATGATCGACAGCGGCTTCATGACGGCGGTCAGGAGCGGCGGGATCGCACACATTTTCGCCGTTTCGGGACTCCATATCGGCATTTTGTACGGCGCGGCGCTTCTCCTGTGCCGTCCGCTCAAGCGGTATGCGGCGCTCCCCGCGATCGTGGTCTCGACGCTCTACTGTGCCCTGTGCGGGTTTACGGTCTCCGCGCTCCGTGCGCTCATCATGTGCATCGTCTTGAGCATCAACGGCTTTTTGGGGAGAAAATCCGACATGCTCGGCTCCGTCTCCCTTGCGGGGACCGCTGTCCTGCTCTTTCTGCCCGCCCAGTGGCTCTCGGTGGGGTTCCGCCTCTCCTTCGGCGCATGTCTCGGGCTTGCGCTCTTCTCGGGAATGCTCACGAGAGGGCTGAAACGCGCACATATCCCGCGATTTTTCCGTGATTATCTCGCCGCGAGCCTCTCCGTGCAGCTCTTCACGTTCCCCATCGTCATGGACGCGTTCGGGTACTTTTCGGTGTGGGGACTCGGTCTCAACCTCATCATCGTGCCCTTATTGCCCTTTGCCTTTCTGACCCTGATCCTCTGCACCGTCTGTTCCCTCGTCATTCCGCCCGCGGCGGCGTTCTTTCTGATCTTCCCGAAGGGACTCTTCGCCGTGCTCCTCTTTCTCTTTGCGGCGGTGGACTTCGGATATGTTCTGACGGGGTTCGCCTTCGGGAGCTGCGGCATCGTCTGGCTGTGCGGCACGGTGTACTGTACGGAGCGCGTCCGCATGCGTTTTTCCGCACGCATCTCGGCATTTTGCGTCGCAGCGGCGCTCTTTTCCTGCTGTCTTGTCGCGGAGAACTGCCTCTTCGGCGGCATCGTCGTGGATACCTTTGAGTCGGGGGACATGACGCTCGCCCTCGTGCGGACGGGGGATGTCGGCGTGCTCGTGATCGATGGCGACGTCAATCTCAAGACGTGCGAGGACTTTCTCCGCCGCCATACGGGGCACATCGACGCCGCGGTCGTCCTCTCCGAGGCACAGCAGAGGGCGCTCAACGTCGCCGCCTTCACGGGCGCGGAGCGCGTCTATTGCAGGGAAGAGAGGACGGACGGCTTTCAGAACCTCGACGTCATCTATGGCGAACGCTTCACGGAAGGGGAGCTTTCCTTCTCCTTCGAAAGCGACGAAGTGCTCCTCATGTTCGCGCGGGGGACCGCCGTCAAGTTCGATTTCGAAAAGACCTCTCTCCTGCAAGCCGATTTCAACGTCGAAAAGGGCTGCGGATCCTTGAAATATTTTTTTGACTATGGTATAATCTTATTACTATGAAGTTCGTCCAGCTTGCAAAAGCCCTATCGGAAGGTCTCGATCCCGTCTATCTCGTCGACGGAGAGGAGACGTACTTCCGCGACCATGCCGTGCAGAGCATCGCGCGGGCGTGTGCGCTCAATATGCCCGCCTTGAACGATGTCCGCGTCGAGGGAGAGACGCTGAAGGGAGACAGACTCGTCTCCTTCAAGTCCGACCTCTTCGCGCTGCCCTTTTTGGATGAGAAGCGGCTCGTGCGGGTGTATGACTTCTATCCGACCGAGCGGGACTGGGAAGTTCTGCGCTCCTATGTCGAGAAGCCCTGCGAGAGCACGGTGCTCGTCATCGTCAACGGCGGAAAGAAGGCGAACACCGCCGACCTCAAACGCAAGAAGGGACTGACCGTCGTCGACTGTTCCCGCGAGAGCGAGGACGTCCTCACGAAGTGGCTCTTCGGCATGTTCAGGCGGAAGGGACTTTCCGCCGACGGCGACGCGCTCTCCCTCATGGTCCGTTACTGCAATTTCGATGCCGCGCGGATGGCGAAGGAGTGCGAAAAGCTCTTCTTCCTTCTCGGCGAGGGGGGAAAGGTCACGGCGGACATTGTCGGGGAGCACATCGCAAAGGATGTCGAATATAAGATCTACGAGCTGACGCAGGCGGCGGCGCGGAAGAACGGCAGCGCCTTCAACGAGATCTTGCACGACCTGCTCGAAAAGGGGTTCGACGAGTACGCCGTCCTCTCCGCCCTGACGTCCCACTATCGGACGCTGTGCGACCTCTCCGCCATGCGGCTCTCCGATGCGGAAGCGGCGAAGGTGCTCGGCGTCAAGCCCTATTCCGTGCAGAAAAACCGCGAGGCGGCGGCGCGGATCGGGAAGGAGAGAGTGAGGGAGCTGTACGAGGGACTGTATGCGCTCTCCTGCGGCGCAAAGAGCGGACTGTATTCGGCAAAAGGGGCTGTTTTTTGCGCGACCGCGAAAATATTTTTCGGATAATACACGGGAGAACACAAAAATACATTGCTTTTTCCGCAAAATTCGCTATAATATAGTATGAAACCGCATTTTTCCGTTGCATAGACGGGAAGAAGGAGGACAAAATGAGACCGACTGCCGAGATCTGGGACAGCATGAAATCGTTTTTCACGCAATTTCAATGGGTCACGATTTTGGAACTCGTTCTGTTTTTCGTCGTCATCTACTTTGTGATGCGTACGCTGTACGAGAACAACGCCAAGCGTTTTATCCCCGTCTACCTCTTCCTCATCCTCTGCATGGGGACGGTCACCGTGTTCGCGGAGGGGATCGGCGCTGTCTGGTTTTTCCTGTTCTTCTCCCTTCTTTCCCTCTTCTTCCTCTTCCTCTTCACGACGGAGATCAAGCGGGGGATCTACAATGCGGGCAAGACGGTCCAGCACCGCGTCGCCAGCTCTCCCGACAAGCAGACCCATCACACCGAGGAGTGCATCAACGCGATCACAAAGGCGGTGTTCAACCTCTCCAAGAGCAACACGGGGGCGCTCATCGTGCTCTCCAACAGCACGATGCCGCGGGACATCATCGAGAGCGGCGTCCTGCTCAACGCCGCCATCTCGAGCCAGCTCATCGAGGGCATCTTCGTGCCCAAGGCGCCCCTGCATGACGGCGCAATGCTCATCAGCGGCGACAAGATCATGGCGGCGGGCTGCTTCCTTCCTCTGACGCAGAAGGTGTTCCCCAACGACTACGGCACGCGGCACAGGGCGGGCATCGGCGTCACGGAAGTCGCCGACGTCTCGACGATCATCGTCTCCGAGGAGACGGGCATCATCTCCTATGCGCAGAAGAAGAAGGATCAGGATGTGCAGATCACCCGCTACATCGATTCCATGGGTCTCAAGCGCATTCTGAAGGACTATTACAGCAAGGAACTCAACATGGAGGGCAAGAAATCATGAAATTCGGCGAATTGATGAAACGGGTCTTTCTGACGCACATTCCCCTCAAACTCATCGCGCTCGTCCTTGCGGCGGTCTGCGTCGTCATCATCAACATCGTATGAAAAATTGTTTTCGCGCCACACGGCTGTTTTTGCCGCGCGGCGGATATGAAAGATGGGCGGCGCCTGCCGCCGACAGTCATCCCTGCGACAGGGATTTTTGGGAGCGCGTTGCACGGAAAGCCGGCAACGCGCCCTCCTCTCTTTCGTGCATTTTGCCCGACGTCTACAGCGATGAAGAGGAGGGGGCAGCCGACGGGGCAGCCTACTACATCTACAGCATCCTGACGACGGAGCGGATCGAGCGGGTGAGCAGGGGGTTCATCATCACCGAACGCAAGCTCAAGAGCAATTTTGTCCGCCGCGGCGCCGTCGCCGCCCTCGACCTCGAGCAATTTTCCTATGCAAGGGGGGAGATCACGCCCGTCCGTGCGACGGAAGCGCCCTCTTCCCGCACAGAAGCGCTCATCGGGTTCCGACAGAAGGCGCTCCTCGAATTTCCGCATACCCTGCTCTTTTTCAGGGACAAAAAGAATACCCTTCTTCGGTCCATGGACGAGAACGACTACGACGAACTCTATGAGTTCTCCCTCATGGAAGAGGGGGGACACATCCGCGGCGTCTACTGTCCCGAGGAAGATGCCTATGACCTTGCGGCGGACATGGCGACCCGCGGGGAGCCTTGCTTTGCCGTCGCCGACGGGCACGACGAGATCATCGCCGCCAAGATGTACTGGGAAAGGCTCAAGCCCTCTCTGAAGGGGAACGAACTCAAGAATCATCCCGCGCGGTATGCCCTCGTCGAATGTATCAACCTCTACGACCCCGCCGTCGACCTCTTCCCCGTCCACAGGCTCGTGACGGAGACGGACGCCGCGGCGTTTGCGGACATGTTCGCAAAGAACGTCAAATGCAAGCGGGACGGGAATGTCCTCTCCTGCAGTCTTGCGGGCGCGGAAGGCGTCAGGCGGGCGGACGAGGTCATCGCCGCCTATCTCCGCACGAACGGCGGAAGGGTGGAGTACCTCGACGGGAGCAAGCCGTTAAAGGCGGTCGGAGAGGGGGCGCTCGTTCTCTTCAAGGGTATGGAGAAGGACGACCTCTTCTATGACCTCAAGGGGGGAGAACTCATGCCGCGGCACACCTTCACGATCGGCGAGGACAACAAGCGCTACTGCCTCGAGGGAAGGGAGATCAGCTATGATTAAAGTCTGCAAATTCGGCGGGACGTCCATGGCGGACGGGATCAACATGCTCCGCGTGGCAGACATCATCCGCGCCGACTCCGCGCGGCGGTACATCGTCGTCTCCGCACCGGGGAAACGCTTCGGCGGGGATTCCAAAATCACAGACTTATTATACGAAACGCATGCGGAATTTTTGAGAACGGGCACCCTCGGCGCGGCGTATGAGAAGGTCTCTTCCCGCTTCCGCCGCATCGTGGACGAATTGCACCTCTCCTTTGACATCGATGCCGTCCTGAAAGAGACGGCGGCGGAGATCGGGAGAGAACGGAGCGAGGAATTTACGGCGTCGCGGGGGGAATACCTTGCCGCACGGGTCATGGCGGAACTCCTCGGCGTTCCCTTTGCGGACGCGCGGGACATCATACGGTTTGACGAAAACGGCAGGTTCGACCCTGTAAGCTACACTCTCATCGCGGAAGCGCTTAAGGGGAAGCGCAGGGCGGTCATCGCGGGCTTCTACGGCGCAGACGGCACGGGAAGGGTGAGGACCTTCTCGCGCGGCGGGAGCGACATCTCGGGCGCGGTCGTCGCGAGGGCGGTCTCGGCGGGCGTATACGAAAACTGGACGGATGTGAGCGGGTTCCTCGCCTGCGATCCGCACATCGTCCCGAGTCCCGTCGGCATCCATCGGCTCAGCTACCGCGAACTCCGCGAGTTGAGCTACATGGGCGCGAACGTCCTGCACAGCGAGTCCATTTTCCCCGTCAGAGAGGCGGATATCCCCATCCATATCCTCAATACCTTCCGCCCCGAGGACGAGGGGACCCTCATTCTCCCCACCGAAAAATACCTCGCGGGGACCAAGCATCTGCGCACGGTCACGGGGATCGCGGGGAAGAAGAATTTTACGGTCATCAACATCGAAAAGTCCCTCATGAACAGCGAGATCGGCTTCACGTACAGGATCATGGAAGTCCTCTTGCGGCACAAGATCTCCTTTGAACATCTTCCCTCGGGGATCGACACGATGTCCCTCGTCATCGACAGCGAGGAGCTTTCCCACGGCGTCCTCGAGGAAGTCAGGCGGGACATCGAGGAAGCGGTCTCTCCCGACAGGACGAATGTCTATTCGGACGTCGCGCTCATCGCCGTCGTGGGACACGGCATGACGAAGAGCGTCGGTACTTCGGCGAGGCTCTTTTCCGCCATCGCGAATGCGGGCGTCAACGTCAGGATGATCGACCAAGGCTCCTCGGAGCTGAACATCATCGTCGGCGTTGACAACGGCAACTACGAGCGCACCGTCCGCGCCGTCTATGAGGAATTTTTTCACGATTAACTACGGAGGAGACCCATGAAAGTCAAGGGGGATCGGGCGTTGAGCTTTGTGCTCGTCGCCGCCGTCTATCTGCTCGCCGCGGCGGTCGGGGTCATGCTCTATCCGGCATGTCCCTTTGCGCTTTGGGCGAATGTTTTGCTCGCGGATGTCGCGGCGACCATCGTCGTGTTCTGTTTCAGTCTGATCTTCGACAACGCGTCCGTCTATGACCCCTATTGGAGCGTCCAGCCCCTCGTCATCCTCTTCGCCCTCTTGGGTCAGTATCGCCCCAACCTCTCCGCGATCTTTCTTCTTACCGCGATCGCCGTCTGGGGGGTGCGGCTCACGGCGAACTGGGCGTATACGTTCAAAAATCTCAATGCGCAGGATTGGCGGTACACGATGCTGAAGGACAAGACGGGGCGGCTGTACTTCTTCGTCAACTTCTTCGGGATCCATCTGTTCCCGACCCTCGTCGTCTACAGCTGTATCCTGCCCGCCGTCTATGTTCTGAAGGACGCTCCCGCCTTCAACGCGGGCGTTGCCGTCTTTGCCGCCGTCTGCCTTCTCGCCGCGCTCGTGCAGGGGATCGCCGACTGCGAAATGCACGCCTTCCGCAAGAAGGGGACGGGCGGGTTCATCCGAAAGGGTCTCTGGAAGTACTCCCGTCATCCCAACTACCTCGGCGAGATCGTGATGTGGTGGGGAGTGGGATTTGCCATGGTCTGCGTCCTGCCCGCGCGGTGGTATCTGCTCTTCGGGGCATCCGTCAATACGTTGATGTTCCTCTTTGTGAGCATCCCGATGGCGGACAGACATCAGTCCCGCAAGGAAGGCTTTGAGGAATACAAAAGACAGACCCGCATGCTCTTTCCCATTCCCAAACGGGGGGAATAGGGGACGCTCGGGTATGCCTTGGAATGACGTGTTGGAATTCCCCCCACCACCCGCTACGCGGGAGCCTCTTTGGGCGGCAGGGACCGCCGCAAAGCCCGTCGCGCCTGCCAGCGCTCCTGTCGCGGCGCAGCTCACAGCCCACTGGGCTGTTGAGCAGAATTGCACCGCTCCACCCCGAAGGGGTAGGCTCTGTCCAGACCTGACCCCCTACGGGGGGAAGGTGGCACGGCGTAGCCGTGACGGATGGGGGGGATCATGCCACCCCCAATTCTCCATTCTCCATTTCCCATTTTCCATTCAAAAACGGGAGACGTTCGTCTCCCGTTTTTCTCATTCATACGTTCTTTTTTCGAGGAAGGTCAGCACCGTCTCGACGGCGGTGTTGAGCGCCTCTCCCCCGAATCCGTGTCCCGCGCCCTCGATCACGGTCAGCTTCGCCCTGTCCGCTCCGTACGTTTGGACGGCTCTGTCGATGTATTGCCGCTTGACGAGAGCATCCCGATCTCCCCAGACGATGCAGACATCCTTTTTGAAGTTCCCGATGATCGCATAGGGGTCGAGGTCCTGCACCGACTTGATGTATTCCGCGCCGATGTAGTATCCCATGAGTTCCGTCAGTTGTTCGGGCTTCCCGTGCCAATCGTCGGGAATGTTGAAGGCGGGGAAGTACATCGCGACCGCCGAGACGGTGTCCTTGAGGGCGTCGTCGGCAGCGGCGAGCGCCGTGACGAACCCGCCCTGACTTCCCCCGAAGAGAAAGATCTGCGTCTCGTCCACGATCGAGAGCTTCTTGAGACGGTCGACGACGGCGATGATGTCCTGCTTCATCGTCAGAGGCGTGTAGGTGTTCGCGTCCCTGCCCGTACTCTTTCCGTTGACCTGTGCGCCGCAAAATTCCAGAGAATAGGCGACATATCCGCGCGAGGCGAAGCGGTTTCCTTCCTTGTCGAAGTCGTTCGCATGCCCGTTGAAGCCGTGACTCATGACGACGAGCGGGAACTTCTTCTTTTCCTTCGAGATGGGCGTGTAGAGCTTTCCGTAGATCTCGAACTCGTCGTATTGGACCTTGTAGTCCGCCGTCTGCACTTCATAGGAAAAGTCGGGTGCGAGCACGCGAAGCTTGCGCTCTTCGGGCTGTTCCGCGCCATTGCCGCCTTGATCGGTGTTCGTTTCGCCCTGTTCCATGTCCGTACCGCCATTCTTGTCCGAGCTGTCGCAACCGACAGCGAATGCGCCGAGCAGCATCGTTGCCGCCAGCGCGAGCGCCATTGTTCCTTTCTTCATTTTTTACCCCCAACTACGCAAAATTGCGTCTATTTCTTGTTTGTGAACCGCAAGATCGTCTCGGTGTTGCCGAACACGACGATGAGATCGCCCTCCTCGAACACATAATTCCCGTCGATCGAGGAGATGACGTTGTTCTCCTTCTTGACGGTCAGGATATTCATGCCGTATTTCGCGCGCGGGTTGACGTCGATGAGCCGCTTGCGGAGCCACTTCTTGGGCGTCTCGATCTCGAAAATGGAGTGGTCGCCGTCGAGTTCGATGAAGTTGACGACGTTTGCGGAATTGAGCGTGACGGCGAGCTTTTCTGCAATGTCCCGATCGGGATAGATGACCTCGTCGGCGCCCGCCCGCATGAGGAACTTCCGCTGGATCTCGGTGGAAGCCTTGGAAACGACCCGCTTTGCGCCCAAATCTTTGAGATTGGACGTGATCTCGAGGGAAGCCTGAAAGTCGTCGCCGATCGCGACGACGCAGACATCGAAAGAGGGAATGTCGAGCGTGCGCAGGTTATCGATGATCATGCAGTTCATGATGAGCGCATTCGTATAGCGGGAAGCGAGGGCGTTGATGTTGTCCTCGTTCTTGTCGACGATCATGACTTCGTCGCCCATGCCGAGCAGCTTTTCCCCCAGCTCCCGTCCGAATTTCCCCATTCCGATCAGTAAAACCGATACCATAATTTTCCTTCCTCAACCAATAAATATCATTTCTACGGGGCGCTTGATCTTCGCCTCCGATTTGTTCTTTCGCCCGAGCGCCATCGCGATCGTGAGCACGCCCACCCGACCCGCAAACATCAACAGGATCAGAATGATCCGCGACACGACGGAAAGATGCGGCGTGATCCCCAAACTCAGCCCGACCGTTCCGAGGGCGGAGACGGTCTCGAACAGGACTTGATGGAACGAGAACTCTTCGATCGCGCAGATCGTCATCACGGCGACGAGGATGATCGAGAGGTACGCCGTGAACACCGCGAGCGCCTGATGGAGCTGGGACATATCGACGCGGCGCTTGCCGAGGTTGATGTCTTGCTTCCCGCGGAGCGCCGCCATCATGCCCATGATCATCACGGCGAAGGTGCCGACTTTGATGCCGCCCGCCGTCGATCCCGAACAGCCGCCGATGAACATGAGGACGACCGTGAGCAGATATCCGCTCTCCGAGAGCTTGTTGTAGTCCACCGTATAGAAGCCCGCCGTTCTCGCCGTCGTCGCGTCGAAGAGGGCGCAGAGGATCTTTCCGCCCCAGCCCTTGTCGGCATAGCCCGTGTTGTAGTCGAAGGCAAGGAAGAGTCCCATCGAGATGAGAAGAAGGGCAACGCTGCAGATGAGAATGAATTTCGTGTAGAACTGGAACTTTT
The DNA here is from genome assembly GCA_947626935.1 of uncultured Clostridia bacterium. Classification (GTDB taxonomy): domain Bacteria; phylum Bacillota; class Clostridia; order Christensenellales; family Borkfalkiaceae; genus Gallimonas. Next base: position 25,995 of record CANQUD010000022.1, read on the forward strand.
TCGGGTTCGCCTTGCAGTTGAAGATGTCTCCCCACACGCAGAAGCCCAGCCCGCCGATGAAGATGAGGGCAGAGACCGTGATGACGACGAGGGGATCGGACGCATACGCCGAGAGGGACCCCGCTTCCCCCATGAGGTCGAAGCCCGCATTGCAGAAGGCGGAGACGGCATGGAATACGGAGAAGTACAGCCCCTTGGCGACGCTGCCGCAATCGGGGATGAAACGGATGGAGAGCAGCCCCGCGCCGAGAAGTTCGAAGATGAGGGTGCCGATGACGATGCGCTTGACGAGCGTTCTGACGCCCTGCAGATTGTTGCTGCCGAGGGAGCGGACGACGGCGCTCCGTTCATACAGACCGAATCCGCGCTTGAGCATGATGAAGAGGATGGAGACGAAGGTCGTGAACCCGAGTCCGCCCAGCTGGATGAGCGCGAGAATGACGATCTGCCCGAAGAGGGACCAGTGTGTGAAGGTGTCGAAGGGGACAAGCCCCGTGACACAGGCGGCGGACGTCGACGTGAAGAGCGCGTTGATGTAGGAAGTCGTCTCTCCGTCCCGCGTCGCAAAGGGCAAAACGAGCAAAATGCTCCCCGAAAGGATGACGACAAGGTATCCCAAAGTGAGATACCGCCAAATACTCATCTTTCTTTTGGTTTTCAGCTTCATGCTCTTGCCTCGCAGCCCGTTCGGACAACATCTATATTTTATCAAATCGCACAATATTTATCAAGTGTTTTTTCATACATTCTTTCCCGTCGGGGTTTTGGCACGGACAGCGGGTACACCAAGGGGGGCGCCCCGTGCAAAAGCACGGGGCGCCCCCCTTGGTGTACCCGCCGGGGTTCGAACCCGGAGTCGACGGCGTCGGAGGCCGTAATGTTATCCAATTACACTACGAGTACATATGAAATTGTTGAGTACATATAAAATTGTCGACGGCGTACTTCGCGCTACGCGCTCGTGGGCCGACGTGCGGGCGGGGCGGAATGGCGTAGTGTCCCCTTGGCGCCCCCTCGAGGGTCGCAAAACGCATTTCTTGCGCATCAGCACAGTGTGCTGTGCGCTGCGTTTTGCGGTGAGTGAGCGCATTATCCCGCGCGAACGGTGACCGAGGACGGGTCTCTACCCGTCCGAGACGCTGCCGAGGCAGCTCTCGCCGAGGCTGAGGGGGTGTCTCTATTTGGGATGACACCCCTTCCGCCCCTGCGGGGCACCCTCGCACGCGGGTAGAGACCCGCGTTTGGTCGGCATTTGCCCACGCA
>CANQUD010000023.1 GCA_947626935.1 uncultured Clostridia bacterium
CGACAGGAGTTGAACCTGCACGGTCATCCCACAAGATCCTTAGTCTTGCGCGTCTGCCAATTCCGCCACGACCGCATCGGAAGCTATCTTGCGACAGCTTTATTATTCTAATACATTCAACGGAAAAAGTCAACTGTTATCGGTACAAAAATTCATAGATTTTCTTAAATTTTCCGACTTTTTTTACGTAAGTAGCCGTCTCTGGATAGGGAATTTTCCCAAGCGTCATTCCGTCCGAGGACATTTCACGGTCACGGAGCCACTTTGCGACCGTCCCCTCTCCCGCATTGTACGCCGCAAGGGCGGTCTCCGTATTTTTGAACCGTTCCATGAGATAAAGAAGGTATCTCGTGCCGAGAAAAATATTGTATTCCCCCTCTTTGAGCCGCTCGGGCTGAAAGAGGATCCCCTCTCTTCGGCAGATAAATTCCGCCGTCGCGGGTTTGATCTGCATGAGTCCGACCGCACCCGCGGAACTCACGGCATCTTCTTGAAAGCTGCTCTCCGCGCGGATGACGGCGTAGACGAGAGAAGACATGCCGCTGCGTTCCACGGTCTCGCGATAGGGTCTCGGAAAAGCGGTCAAAAGCCAGATCCAAGCGGCGAAACAGGCTGCAAGGACGAGGGATACAGCGATCAAGGGGATAAGGACGGCTCTCTTCTTCATCGATATAGAGTATGTCCGTTTCGGGATGTTCTCCCGTCAAAGTCCGAAACTTCTCAAAGAATTTTTGACTTTTTCCTTCAATTCCTCGACCGTTCCGTCGTTTTTCAGAATGACGACTCCCTCTTTTTCCCGCTCGGGATCGGAGAGCTGGGCAGAAATGCGGCGCTCGGTCTCCTCTTGGGTCAGCCCGTCCCGCTGCATGACCGCACCGATGCGGCTCCCCCTTTCCCGCTCGACGAGGAGCACGCCGTCAAAGAGGGATGCGAACCCGCCTTCAAACAATAGAGGGACTTCCGCAAAACACGCGGGAGCAGTCATTTCACGGAGCAGTTCTTGCATGATGCGGGGATGGGCGATCTTCTCCAGTCTCTTCCGCGCGGCTTCGTCCGAAAAGACGAGCGCGGAGAGCTTCTGCTTGTCGATCCTTCCCGCGGGAGAACATGCGGGAAAAGCGGCGGAGAGGGTCGAAAGATAGTCCTCATCCTGCCACAGCGCATGGGAGATTTCGTCGCACGAAAAGACGGGATACCCCATCTCCGCAAGAATTTCCATGACGGCGGACTTTCCGCTGCCGATGCCGCCCGTGACGGCGATCCTCTTACTTTGCGTCATACCAGCTTTCCCCCACCGACGCCTCGGCAACGAGTGGAACATTGAGCTTCATCGCATGCTCCATCTCCTCTTCGAGGAGCTTTTTGACCTGTTCGGTCTCGGAGACGGGCGTATCGATCACGAGTTCGTCATGGACCTGTAAGACGAGCTTTGCCTGAAGCCCCTCTTCCTTCAAACGGCGCCAGACGCCGAGCATGGCGAGCTTGATGATGTCCGCGGCGCTCCCCTGAAGGGGCATGTTCATGGCGGCGCGTTCTCCGAATGCCCTTTGGCTGAAGTTCGTCGATTTGAGTTCGGGAATATAGCGTTTTCTGCCCAAGATCGTCATGACATACCCGTTTTCCTTGGCAAAACGGACGTTTTCATCCATGTAAGCCTTGACTTCGGGATGCGATTCAAAGTATTTATCGATATACGACTGTGCCTCTCTCTGGGTGCAGTTGATGTCCTTTGCAAGCCCGAACGCACTCATCCCGTAGATGATGCCGAAATTGACGCTCTTCGCCTTTCTGCGCATGGCGGACGTGACGTCCTTCGGCTCCACGCCGAACACGAGCGCGGCGGTCGCGGCGTGGATATCCTCTCCGCGGTTATACGCGTCGATCAGGGCGGGACAGCCCGAAAAATGAGCGAGGAGACGCAATTCGATCTGGGAATAGTCGGCGTCCACAAAGACATTTCCCCGACGCGGAATGAACAGCTTTCGCAGTTCTCTCCCCTCGTTCGTACGGACGGGAATATTCTGCAGATTGGGGTTCGCGCTCGAGATCCTGCCAGTTGTCGTCATCGTCTGGTTGTATGTCGTATGGACGATCCCCGCCGAGACGAGCGGACGGATACCGTCGATATAGGTGGATTGCAGTTTCTGAAGCTCCCGATAGCGCAAAATGAGACGGACGATCTCGTGGTCCTCGGCGAGCTTTTCAAGAACTTCCGCATTGGTGGAATATCCGCCGCGAGAGTTGCGTTTTGCTCCCTTGGGGTCGAGTCCGAGCTTGTCAAAGAGAACTTCCGAGAGCTGGAAGGGTGAATTGATATTGAAATTATCGACACCCGCGAGCGCATAGATGCGCACGGAAAGCTCTTTGAGTTCGGCTTTGAATTTCTCGGAAAATTCGGGGAATTTCTCCGTATCGACCCGAACGCCGTAGCGTTCCATGTCGAGCAGGACATACGCGAGCGGCAGCTCAAGGTCACGATAGAGCTTTTCCTCGGGCGTTCCGACCGTCTTTCGGACCGTTTCCCCGTGCGCGATCATGAGAGCGTAGGCGCTGTTTTCGTCCGAGAGAGCATAGTCCTTCACGAACTCCGACGGCGTCAGGACCCTCAAATTGGAATCGACGAGATAGCGGAGAATGGAGACGTCGTCGATGTTGCATTTGATTTCGACGCCCAGTTCGTCGAAGAAATGTGCGAGCGCCTTGAAATCGGCGACGACCGCCGTGTGCCCCTCCGAAAAGAGCTTCGCAAGCGCAGGTTTGAGTTCATCGAAGAACACGCCCGCCTCGAGAATGTTTTCCTTGAGCCGAAAGATGTACTCCGTTTCCTTCAGAAAAATATGGCATTCCCGCATGTCGATGCAAAATGAAAAGGTCCCCTCTTCGGGAATGAGCGGCAAAAATTCGTCTACAGAGGTACAATAGACCACATTTACGACCTTTTTGCGCTCGGCGCGGAAATATTCGCTGTCGATGAGGGAACGGAATTCAAGCTTCGCAAAGAGCGCTCTCGCTTCCTCGGAGAAGGGCAGCTGCAAGAGACAGCTCTCTAAACTGACATCGATGGGAACATCCGTATTGATGGTCGCAAGAGTATGGGAAAGTCTTGCGATCTCTTCCCCTTCCTTCATCTTTTTCTGCACTGCGGGAGAAAGTTCTTCAAGATGTTGATAGATGGCATCGAGGCTCCCGTATTTCTGAAGGAGTTCGACCGCGGTCTTGGGACCGATCCCCTTTACGCCCGGGATGTTGTCGGAGCTGTCACCCATGAGAGACTTCTCCTCGATGATCTGCCACGGCTCGAGACCGACTTTCCCGACAAAATTTTCTGAAGTCAAAAGTTCGATGTCCGTAACGCCCCTCTTCGTATAGCAGACATTGACATTCTCTTTGACGAGCTGATAGGAGTCCCTGTCTCCCGTATAGATGTAGAAATCGACGCCCTGAAAACGGCGGGAAAGCGTGCCGATGATGTCGTCCGCCTCGTAACCCTCAAGCTCGACGCAGCGGATGTTCATTGCGGCAAGAAGTTCTTTCAGAACGGGGACCTGACAGACGAGATCCTCGGGCATCGGCTTACGCGTTACCTTATAACCGTCAAACATTTTATGGCGGAAGGTCGGCGCGTGCACATCGAATGCCACGGCAAAATAGGTCGGTCCGATCGTCTCGATGATCTTGAACATCAACTTCACAAAGCCGAAGATGCCGTTCGTCGGCATGCCGTCCTTGGTCGTAAAGACGCTCATCGCGTAATAAGCCCTGTTCAAAAGACTGTTGCCGTCAATGAGTACGAATTTTTCCTGATCAGCCATAAAATTTGCCTCCCTCATTGGTATTGTAGCATGAAACCCGTTTTTTTGCAAGAAAAAGAAGGAAATCGCTTGCCTTTTTCCGAAAATCATTATATAATTTAGAAAACATGCCGCTGTGGTGGAATTGGCAGACGCGCTGGACTCAAAATCCTGTGGTAGTGATACCGTGTCGGTTCGACCCCGACCAGCGGCACCAAAAAAAGGCAACCCAAAAAGGTTGCCTTTTTTGGTGCCGTGCAGATATCGGACAATTCCGTTCGACCCCGCGCGAGGAGACCGACGAGCGGAGAATGAAGGTTCACCGAACTCTCTCGGTCACGAAGCTATCGAGCCGAAGGCGAAGATACCGGCGAATCGCGTCGCAACGCGGCGCGTTTTGCAAGCCCTTGCCAAATCGCAAGGGCTGTGCTTTTAACGTCGGCTGCTCCTTTTCCCATAAAAGTTTGCTTTGCAAGATTTTTTGGGAGAATATTGTTTGGTTACATAAAAAACGGCGGGATGAAATTCTCGCCGTTTCTTTCGATCTTGTTGCGGAACCCCATCGCATCCGAGGGACTCCATTTTTTCCTGTGGTTCAGGAAAGAGGGACTACATTGATCGCACGAAGTTTTCCGCTGTTCTTGGGATCGGGCGCTGTATCGAAAGACACCTTCTGCCCTTCCTTAAGCGTATGGAAACCGTCCATTTGAATGGCGGAGTAATGCACAAAAATGTCGTCTCCCCCCTCGTCGTTGGCAATGAAGCCGAAGCCCTTGCCGTCATTGAACCATTTTACAGTTCCGTTCACGTCACTACCTCCTATTGATGCGGTTCCAAAAGTGTCTCATACCGACCGCACCGTGGAACATTATAACATTCCATGACGGGAATGTCAATATGTAAACGGAAAATTATTTCCGCTCTTTCAAATAATTCAGAAGGACGTCCGAATATCCCGAAGTGAAGTCTTCCGTCTCCTCTGCCGTAAGCTGGCGGAAGCTCATGAGAGCGAGATAATAGATCTGCAAGGCGCCGACTTTCTTCAATTCCTCGCCCGCATCTTTCAGAGCAGAGACTGCGGGACAGGCGGTATTGACGACGAGGGTGAGATCTTCGGGAGATTCCCCCATCTTGTAAAAGCTGTGCATCTCGTTCATTCTCCGCATGAATTCGGAGACATTGATGACGGCGGGAACGGCGGTGTTCTTGAGCTTCTCCGTCCTGACCTTGACGTTTTTGCCCTCGAGCGCGGCGCTGAACAGGTCGATGAGTTCCTTGTCCTCTTCCCCGTCCGCCTCTTTCAGAGCGCCTGCGACATCGGCGTCGATGCGCAAAAACCGCACCCGTTTGGGATTTTTGTACTCAATGTAACTGATGAAGTGCGGGTCGATATAGGTGTCGCAGACGATCGCGTCGAGACCCGCATCCTTGAACATCTTGATGTACTGCGCCTGTTTGTTCTCGTCCGAAACATAGTATGCCGCCTGCGGTTCCTTCCCCGCCTTGGCGTCCTCGTCCGAGACTTCTTCGCCGAAATAACTTTCAAGAGGCTGATACTTGCCCGAGATGTTCTTGTAGATGATGATGTCCTTGACCTTTTTATAGAACTCCTCGTCCTTGATGCATCCGAACTTCACAAACGTGGAAATATCATTCCAGCAGCTCTCATACTTCTCCCGATCGTTCCTGTAGAGTTCAGTGAGCCTGTCCGCCACCTTCTTTGTGATGTGCGCCGCGATCTTCTGCACCTGCCTGTCGTTCTGCAGGAAGGAACGGGAGACGTTCAGGGGAATATCGGGACAGTCGATCACGCCGTTCAGCAGCATCAAAAATTCGGGAATGACTTCCTTGATGTTGTCGGCGATGTACACTTGGTTGCAGTACAGCTTGACCTGCCCTCTCTCCAACTCCACCTGCTTTTTGACCTTGGGAAAGTAGAGAATGCCCTTGACGCGGAAGGGATAATCCATATTCAGATGGATCCAGAAGAGCGGTTCGTTGAAGTCGTTGAAGGTATCGCGGTAGAAGGTCTTATATTCCTCTTCTGTGCAGTCCTTGGGCTGTTTGAGGTAGAGCGGTTCGGGCGTGTTGACGGGCTTTTCGTCCTCTCCCTTGGGGTTCAGATAGATCTCATAGGGCATGAAGGAGCAATACTTGTTGAGCAGACGTCTGATTTCGCTCTCGTGCAAAAATTCGCTCTCTTCCTTTGCAAGGTGCATGACGACCTTTGTCCCGCGACCCTCTTTCTCGCACGGACCGATCGTATACGTGCTCTCGCCGTCGGATGCCCAATGCACGCCTTCGGACCCCTCTCGATAGGACTTCGTGAAGATCTCAATGTTCTCCGAGACCATGTAAGCGGAATAAAAGCCCAGCCCGAAGTGACCGATGATGCCGTCTCCGCCCGCCTTTTCGTATTTTTCTGCGAAGTCCGCAGCGCCCGAGAAGGCGATTTGGGTGATATAGTTCTCGACCTCTTCTTCCGTCATGCCGATGCCGTTGTCTTCCACGGTGAGCGTCCCCGCCTTGTCATCTGTCGTGACGGTGATCCTGTAGTGCTCTTCCGCCGTCGCTTCGCCGAGGTCGACCAGTTTCTTGTGCTTCGTGATCGCATCCGATGCGTTGGCGACGATCTCGCGGAGAAAGATGTCCTTCTCCGAATACAGCCATTTCTTGATGATCGGCATCATATTTTCGCTTGAAATGCGAATGTTGCCCTGTCTTTCCATATCAAATGCTCCTTGATTTGTCATTCACAGATATATAAACAAAAAAATCCGCATTTAAGCGGATTTTTCGGATTTTCAAAAAATTATTTGTTCTCTTCGTCGTTGCCGCCGAGCAGATCGGCGATGGAAGCGCCGCCGTAGCCGCCTTCCGTCCATTCTCTGTATTCGTCGCCCTCTTCGAACTCCGCATTGCCGCCGCGCCTGTTGTTCTTGCGGGGACGGCGTCCGCCCTGCGCATCTTTTGCGGGGGCTTCCTCGTGCTCGTGACGGGGTTCATATTCGGGACGGGGAAGAAGCGCCTTGATGGAGAGGTTGATCTTCTTCTCTTCGGGAACGAACTTGATGATCTTCGCATCCACTTCTTCACCGATGGAAAGCGCAGACGTGGGATTGTCGAGCCATTCGTGGGAGATCTGGGAGAGATGGACGAGACCGTCGATCCCTTTTTCGATCTCGACAAAGGCGCCAAACGGAACGATGCGGACGACCTTGCCGTGGACAACATCGCCCTCTGCATACTTTTCAGCCGCAAGATCCCAAGGCTGGGGCTGCAACTGCTTGTAACCGATGGAGACCTTCTTGTTCTCGCGGTCAATCTTGAGCACCTTGAAGGGATACTCTTTGCCGATCTCGAGCACATCGGTGACTTCCTTGACGCCCGACCACGAAAGATCGGAGATGTGCGCAAGGCAATCGAAGCCGTTCACGGAGACAAACGCACCGAAAGAAGTGACGCGTTCCACTTTCCCATCGACGACGTCGCCGACTTGAATGGAATCGAAGAACTCGGCTTCCTTCTGGCTCTTCAAAGCCTCGCGTTCCGCTCTCTCTGCCTCGATGATGACGCGCTGGGATGCGATGATCTCCTTTCTGCGTTCCTTTCTGATCTCGAGGAGCTTCAGGCGGAGCGTCTTGCCCTTGTATTTTTCAAGGTCTTTCACATATCCCGAACGGATTTCGCTTGCGGGGACGAACACGGGATAGGTCCCGAGTTCCGCCGTAAGTCCGCCCTTGTTGAAGCCGGTGCAGACAACGGAGAATTCCTTCCCCTCTTCGATCTCCTTGACGAGCGCCTCATCTTCCTTGATCTTCTTGAGCGCCTTTTCGGAGAGCTTCACCTTGGGGGAAACTTCGAGGACCATCAGTTGGATCTCTTCCCCGACGCGGGCGGCATACGCTTCACGGCTGTAAACCTCGCAGTCAAGCTCTTCCTTCGCAAGAAGGATCTCGAGCTTCCCGGATGCCGAGACGTAAATGCCTTCGTCCGTTGCGGAAACGATGTTGGCGGAGATGATCTGCCCTTTCTTGTAACGCACGTTTTTTCCGAAGTCTTCCACAGCCTTTTCCATCAGGCTTTCTTTCTGTTCGGGAACGGGCTGCTCCTGTGCTTCGGCGACCGTTTCCTGAACTTCGGGTGCCGACTCCTGCACGTCGCTGACGGGCGTTTCCTCTGCCGCCGTGACTTCCTCTGTCACAGGCGTTTCCTCGACGACTTCCGTCGTCTCCTGTACTTCCGCGTTGTTTTCTGCCATCTTGAAGAGAACCTCCTGAGTCTGCCAATCGGGAGTACTTGCTCCCGCTATGATGCCGACCCTTCTAAAAAATTTGATATTTTCATATTCGAAATCGTCCGCGCTCTGAAGCCAAATGACGGGCTTTCCGTTTGCAGACGCAATTTCGCAGAGCTTTGCCGTGTTGCTACTGTTTCCACCGCCGATCACCAGCACGGCGTCGCAGGTTTCGGACAGCTTTTTCGCCTCTACCTGCCTACTGACAGTAGTATAACAAATTGTACGAAAAATCTCAACTGTTTTAGGGGATACATTTTTAAGATTTTTTACGATTTTCGAAAATTTTTGCTCCGAAAAGGTGGTTTGGGCGACCAAAACCACGTTTTTTTCATGAAAACGGGAAAAATCTCCGTGGTCTGCGGGAAAGACATAGAAATCGCCGCGGCATTGCCCGACGAGTCCCTTTACCTCGGGATGCTCGGGTTCCCCCGCGATGATGACCGTCTTTTTCTCCGCGCAGGCTTGACGGACGATCTCCTGCGTGCGGCGGACGAAGGGGCAGGTGCAGTCGATGATCGCGATCCCCCGCTCTCTGCAGAGATCGTAGACTTCTTTCGCCGCGCCGTGGGAGCGGATGATGAGCGTAGACCCGCAGGGCGCCTCTTTGGGAGAGGAGACCGTCCCGATCCCGCGAGCCGCAAGACGGCGGACGACCTCGCTGTTGTGGATGAGTTCGCCGAGCACATATGTATTTTCGGGCGGGACGGAGAAGGCGGTGTCGACCGCCCGCTTCACCCCTTCGCAAAATCCCCTGTTTTTTGCGACGATGACCTGCAATTACTTGTCCTTCTTTTTCTTCTTTTTGTCCGCAAGATAGGCGCGATGCTCGGCGCGAAGCTCATACAGCCTGTTTTTGAGCTTCTCGTCTGCCTCGGCATAGTCCTCCGCCGTCATGCGCTTGCCGTAATATTCGGAAAACTCGATCGGTTCGCCGAACACCACATGCGTCACATGGAACACATGGGGACGGTTGCAGATGACGAACGGGACGACGGGCGTCTTTGTCTTGATGGCGAGCAGCGCCGCACCGCCGTGGAAGGGCAAAAATTCCTCATCGGAGACCTTATTCCGCGTCCCTTCGGGGAACAGAGAGACTTTTTCCCCGTTTTTGAGTACTTTCATCGACTCCATGAGCGTCCGAACGTCCGATCCGTCCCGCATGGCTGGAATGGCGCCGACGTGCCTTGCCCAATAGCCGACGATCGGGACGAAGAGGAGAGATTCCTTCATCAGATAGTGGATCCCCTCTCCCGTCGTGCGGGCAGGGTAGAACACGTCCCAGATGCAGTAGTGGTTGCCCACGTAAATATATGCGCCGTTGCCGACTTTTTTATGCCCGTAAAGTTTATACGGATAGACGAGAAAATGAACGGGGTAAAAGAGGAAGCGCAGAAAATTCATGAGGTGCATGACATGCTTCCCCTTTTTGTTGGCAGGAAAGAGCAATTTGCGGTTTTTCAGGAGCTTTTCCCGCTTCTTTTCAAACTTTTCCTGCTTTTTTTGTCTCTTTTTCTCGGCTTTCAGCTCCTTTTCCGTGAGCTGACCTTCGATCTCCTCTGTCATATCTTCTCCTGCATGGAGCGCTTGATCGTCTCCACGACTTCATCGACGGTCATGTCCGAAGTGTCGATGAGCACGGCGTCCTCCGCCTGTTTCAAGGGCGCGATCGCCCTGTTCATATCCTGTTCGTCGCGGCAAAGGATCTCTTCGCGGAGCTTCCCGAAATCGACCTCCGCCCCCTTTGCCTTGAGTTCGTCATATCTGCGCCTTGCCCGAACGTCGGGAGAAGCCGTCAAAAAGAACTTGAAATCGGCGTCGGGAAGGACAAAGGTGCCGATATCCCTGCCGTCGAGCACACAGGACATCCTGCCTGCGATCTCGCGCTGCTTCTCGACAAGGTGCATCCTGACGCTCGCATGTTTGGAAACGGTGGAAGATGCCATTGAAACGGGATTCTTTCGGATCTCCTCAGAGACATCTCTGCCGTCGAGCATGGTCTTTTGAACGCCGTTTTCGTAGACGACGTCGAGCTTCACGTCCCGCATGAGGTCGACAATCGCCGCTTCATCATTGGGATCGACGCCCTTTTCGAGGACTTCGAGCGCACAGGCACGGTACATGGCTCCCGTGTCAAGATACAGTATATTGTAGTCCTTCGCAAGACGTTTCGCAACGGTGGACTTTCCGCTTCCCGCGGGACCGTCGATCGCGATGTTGAATTTCCCCGAAAGGTCCTTTCTCAAGAGTTTTGCGCCGCGGAGATAGACGTGCGACGGCGTCAGATTTTTCTCCACGAAGAGCATGCATCGGATGCAGAGCGGAAGTCCGCCGTCGATATCGGGTTCCTGTGCCGAAAAGAGCGAACAGCTCAAAAAGCCCGCTTCCCGCGCAGCCTTGGCGGGATAGTAGGAATGAATGTCCGAAGTACTCGAAAAGACGAGGCTGACGACTTCATCCCGCTTCAAAGAATTCCTGCTTTCGATCTGCTCGAGAAGCTCGGAAACGGCCTTCCGTATCTCCTCTTTCGTGTCGCACGGGATCGTCGTCGCACCGCGAATGACTATCATATTCTCCTCCGAAAATGCCTTAAATTCGTAAAAATGACCGCAAAAACAGTCGATTTATGCCCTGCCGACCGCATTTCCCGCCGCAAAGCCCGTGGAAAAAGCGATCTGGAGATTGAATCCGCCCGTGAAGGCGTCAACATCGAGTACTTCCCCGCAAAAATACAGTCCCTTGACCTTTTTGCTCTCCATCGTCTTGGGATCGACTTCCTTCAGATCGACCCCGCCCGAAGTCACGACCGCCTCGTCGAATCCCCGAAGGGACTTGGGGCAAAGCGGAAATGCCTTCAACGCGCCGATGAGACGGGTTCTCTCCTCTTTTGTGACGGAATTCGCCTGTTTTTGCGGTTCGATCTTTGCTCTTTCGAGCACCAGAAGTCCCAGATTTGCAGGCAAAAGACCGCGGATGACATTCTTCATTTGCTCATTCTTCCGCTCGGAAAAGTCCCTTAAAAGCCTCTGATCGAGTGTTTTTTCGTCCAAAGAGGGCTTGAAATCGACAAAAAGGGAGACGGCATCGAGCGGCAAACGGTTGACGAGGGCGGAAAGGGACAGGACGAGCGGTCCGCTCACGCCGTAGTGGGTAAAAAGCATCTCACCGAGTTCGGAAAAGAACGTTTTTTGCCCCTGGACAGCCGTCAGAACGGCATTTTTGACCGTGATCCCCTGCACAGCCGACCAGTCACCCTTGAGACAGATCCCCGTGAGAGAGGGTCTGCACGGGACGACGGTATGCCCGAGATCCTTTGCGAAACGGTATCCGTCCCCCGTCGAACCCGTCGCGGGATAGCAAAGTCCGCCCGTCGCGAGGATCGCGGCGTCGCAGATAATCTCCTCATTCTTTAATACTATGCCACGCATAGTACTTTGCAAAACGTCGATTTTTACAACTTCTGTGTCCAATAAGAAGCGAACTCCCACCCTTTTGCACGCTTTTTCAAGCGTTTTCGTGACATCGCTTGCATGGTCGGACACGGGAAAGACGCGGTTCCCCCTCTCGACCTTCAGAGGAAGCCCCTCCCGTTCGAGGAACTCCATGAGCCTCTCGGGCGGAAATTGATAGATCGCACCGCGGAGAAACTTCTCTCCGTGCACGACATGCTGTAAAAACTCGTCGGGCGGACGGTCATTCGTGACATTGCACCTGCCCTTCCCCGTAATATAGATCTTTTTCCCGAGTTTTTCGTTCTTCTCGACAAGGGTCACATCGTTCCCGTTCGCCGCAGCGGCATACGCTGCCATGAGACCGCTCGCTCCCCCGCCGATGACTACAACGTTCATTTGAAACTCCTTCCTTGAGGACGGATGCCTCGCATCAAACGGGATAGACGCCCGTCTTTGCAAGGTCCATGTCGACCCCCTTTCTTGCCGCCATTCTCCACTTGAAGAAATTTTCGGCAACTTCGGGGAAGGACGCATAGGAAAGGACGTCCTCGTCGGGGATCTCCTCGCGCTTTGCGTAGAATCCCTTTTGGAACAGCTCCTCCTTGAGGCGTTCGAATTCGGGTTCGAGGTCGTCTGCGGGGCGGTGTGTGATGCGTTTTTCCCCCTTCAGGACCTTTTCCGCGACTTCCTCGTTGACGGGCATCGGGAGCTGTCCGTATTTTCCCGCAAAGAGGTCGCGCGTCTCCTTGGTGACCATTTTATACCGTTCGCCCATGACGACGTTCATCACGGCTTGTGTGCCGACGATCTGGGAGCTGGGCGTGACGAGGGGCGGATAGCCGCAATCCCTTCTGACATTGGGAACTTCTGCGAGAACTTCCTGCAGTTTATCCTCTTTCCCCGCCTTTTTGAGCTGGTTCATCAGGTTGGAGAGCATCCCCCCGGGGACCTGATAGATGAGCGTGTTGACGTCCACAGAGCGGACTTTGGGGTTGAGAGACCCCTCTTTTTCGAGCTGCGCCGCCACCTTCTTGAAGTGTTCTGCGATCGGGATGAGCCGATTGAGGTCAATGCCCGTGTCGTATTCGGTGCCGCGGAGCGTCGCGACGAGCGGTTCGGTCGCAGGCTGCGAAGTCCCGTTCCCGAGAGGAGACAGCGCCGTATCGACGATATCGACGCCCGCTTGGATCGCCATGAGGTTGACCATGTCCCCCGTCCCCGTCGTGTTGTGGGTGTGAAGATGCAGCTTTGTCTCGGGACGAAGCGCCTGCTTGAGCGCGGAGACGAGCTGAAAAGCGTCGAACGGCAGAAGCAAGTTCGCCATATCTTTGATACAGATATTGTCGGCGCCCATATCCTCGTATGTCTTGGCAAGTTTTACAAAATATTCGAGGGTATGGACGGGGCTTGTCGTATATGAGATCGCCGCTTCCGCGATGCCGCGGGTCGGATCGGTCTTTCGGAGCTGTCCGCCGTACTTTTTGATCGCCTTCATCGATGCCTCGATGTTGCGGGGATCGTTGAGCGCATCGAACACGCGGACGACGCCGATGCCGTTCTCAAAGCATTTTTCGACGAGTTTATCGACCAAATCATCCGCATAGTTGCGGTAGCCGAGCAAATTCTGCCCCCTCAAGAGCATCTGGATCGGCGTCTTTTTGAGGTAGGTGCGCAGCGTGCGGAGCCTCTCCCACGGGTCCTCGTTCAAAAAGCGCATGCAGGTGTCGAAGGTCGCACCGCCCCAGCCCTCGAGGGAATAATACCCCACCTCGTCGAGCTGTGCGAGCACGGGGATCATCTGTTCCGTTCTCATTCTCGTTGCGGCATGCGACTGGTGCGCGTCCCGCAAGATCGTATCCATGATCAAAATTTTCTTTGCCATATAAAACTCCTTTGCGAGGGCTTACCAAGGGATGGCAAGCAAGATGCCCGCCGCGAGCGCCGAACCGATGACACCCGCGACATTCGGTCCCATCGCGTGCATCAACAGGTGATTGGACGGATCGTATTCCCGCCCGACGTCCTCGGAGATCCTTGCAGCCATGGGCACGGCAGAGACGCCCGCCGAACCGATGAGCGGGTTGATCTGCCCGTGCGTCAGTTTGCACATGAGTTTTGCCGTCAAGAGACCGCCTACCGTGCCGCAGACGAATGCGACGACGCCGATGACAAGGATGTAGAGCGTTTGCGGCGTCAGGAAGATGTCCCCCTTCGCCTTGCACCCGACCGCGATGCCGAGGAAGATCGTCACCGTATTCATGAGACCGTTCTGCGCCTGCGAGGAAAGCCGCTCGACGACTCCCGACTCCCTGAAGAGATTGCCGAGCATGAGCATGCCGAGGAGCGGGATCGAATCGGGGAGCAAGAGTCCGACGATGAGCGTCACGATGATCGGGAACATGATCTTTTCCACCTTGCTGACCTGACGGAGCGGCTTCATGCGGATCATGCGTTCCTTCTTCGTCGTCAGAAGTTTCATGAGCGGCTTTTGGATGACGGGAATGAGCGCCATATAGGAATATGCCGCGATCGCGATGGCGGGAACAAGATTTTCGGCGAGCTTCTTGGCGACATAGAGCGCCGTAGGACCGTCCGCGCCGCCGATGATGGCGACCGCAGCCGCTTCCGCACCCGAAAATCCGAGTAAGATCGCGCCGAAGAGCGCCACAAAGACGCCGAGCTGCGCACCTGCGCCGATGAGCATGCTCTTCGGATTGGCGATGAGCGGACCGAAATCCGTCATTGCGCCGATCCCGAGGAAGATGATCGGAGGATAGATGACTTTGTCGACGCCGTAGTAGATGTACCACAACAGACCGCGGTTGACGACATTGTCATAGATCTGCTCCTCTCCCTCGGGATAGGTGCCCCAGAGCACCCTCTCCGCCCCGGGGATGTTGATGAGAAACATTCCGAATGCGATCGGGAGAAGGAGCATCGGCTCGAATTTCTTGACGATCGCGAGGAACATGAGCACAAGAGAGATGGCGAGCATGATGTAGTTCTTCCACACGTCGCCGCCCTGCGATATTCCCATCGATTGCCACAGATCGGAAAAGATCTTTCCGAAATCTATGAGTAAATTGCTCTGCATGGTCCTCTCCGTTTAAGCGATGACTGCGAGGAGCGCGTCGGACTCGACGTTTGCCCCTTTCTGCACGTTGAATGTCACCGTCCCGTCGCAGGGCGAGGTGATATCATTGTCCATTTTCATGGCTTCGAGCACCAAGATCGGCTGGTCTTTTTTGACGGACGCGCCGTTCTCGACGAGCAGACTCTTGATGAGTCCGGGGAAGGGCGAAAGGACCTTCGTACCCTTTCCGCCGACAGCGGGAGCCGCGGGCGGGGCAGATACGACGGGGACAGCACGGGGCGCGGAAGCCGTTTCGCCGATCTCTTCCACCCCGACTTCATATTGTTTTCCGTTGACCGTGATCAAAAAATTACGCATGAAACTCACTCCTTTACAAACGCTTGATCCTTCTTACGACAAAGTCGCACTTTGCATTTTCTTTCCGATAATAACTCATGAGCGCCGCTGTAATGACGGCAACGGTTTCGGGCGAGACCCCGTCATCCTGAATTTCCGCCGTCGGAAGGGACGGAGACGCGGGAACGGCGGTTTTTTTCTCCTTCTTCGCAGCCACCTTCTTCATGATGAAACCGATGAGCATCAGGACAAGGACGAGGAGCGCGATCCCCGCAATGACGAAGACCAGACCGAACAGCGCATAGAACGCCCCTTCGCCGACATTCATTTTGAACCATGGCTCTAACAGGTTTTCCATGTGCTCCTCACTTTATCAGCGTCTCGAGGGACGCGATGAGATACTGTTTTAAGAACTGCGGTTCGATAATGTTGTCGAGATAACCGCCCTTTGCGGCATGGACGGGGTCGGCGATCTCCTCTGTATAGCGGGAAAGCGCGTCCTCTCCCACAGCGCCGAGTTCGATCTGCGCACCCGCTTCGCTCTCAAAAAGGGAGATCTGCGCCGTTGCCAAGGCGTACGTGTAGTCGAATCCGACCGATTTCGCCGCAAAGAGACTATATCCAAGCCCGATCGCCCTGCCCGAGACGACCGCGATCTTTGCCGTGTCAATGGCGTCAAGGATGGAAAGATATTCCCCGATCTCCTTCAGAACGCCGCTGTCGTTTGCCGCGAGCGTCGTTTCCGCGCCGAGACAGTCCACAAATGTCACGAAGGGAATACCGTAACAGCAGGCGAGTTCGGCAAAATTTTTGATCTTTCTGACATTCTGCGCATTGAGGAACACATTGTCGAAGAGAACTGCCGCGACCGCGATGCCGCCGATCCGTCCGAGGACGGTTTTGACCTCGGGGCAGCTGTTTGCGCCCAACTCGAGACTGTCCTCGAAGAGCGACATGAGCGCTTCCGCATCCGCTTTCTCGTTGAGCTTCGGAAGGGACTCGTTGAGCTCGGCGTCGATGACGGGCAAATTGAGATGATCGGAGAATTTGAGGATCACGGATGCCGCTTCCTTCAGGTCGCCGACCTTGAGCGCGGGTAAAAGCGCGTTTTTGAGGGCATCATACCCCCCCACTTCGGTCGGCTTGAGGTTCTTGTTCTCCCTCGCGGAAAGGACAAGCGGAGAAGAGAGACTCAAGGCGCTTTCCTTCGTGAAGAGGACGCAGTCGCAGACGGACGCGAGCGCCGCGGCAGAGCCGTATACTTCACCGACCAGAACGGCAAACTGAAGGACGGAGCCATTGAGCTGTGTCGCCTTCAAGAGGAGCGTCGAAATGCCTTCAAGAACGTCCACACCCTCTCCGACACGGACGCCCTGCGACGCGAGAAGATAGACGACGGGCGTGCTGTTCTTCTCGGCGGCGCTCAAGGTCTTTGCAATCTTTTCGCAGTTGCCCTTGGAAAGTCCCCCGTACGAGACGGCACGGTTCATCGCGACAATATAAAAAGGATACCCGCCGATGGTGGCAAACCCAGTCACCACCCCGTCTCCGAGGGCATCCACACCGTCGATCGTCTTGGAAAAAGAAAAGGCGGACAGCTCCACAAAGCTGTCATCGTCGCAAAGAACGGCGATCTGCGCACGGACTTCTCTGCCCGCCTGCATCACCGACTCTTTCCGATCGCGCAATAAAGAAATTTTGTCCATTCAAACCCTCTCGGTAAAAAGTCCCAATCTTTACCAAATATCATTATACACAAAGTACACGGAAAAAGCAAGTGTCGGACAGAAGTTTTCGGATTTTTCCCGAAAAAAAGGACAACTGTTTTTTGAAAAAATTGCCCCGAAAGTACGTACGGCTTTCAAGGCAATTTTCAAGGCGGAAGAGCGCCCTGCTCTCGTGGAGAACTTTTTTCGGAGCGTCGTATCCGCAAAGACGGGACGTTCCACTGTTTTGTTCTGTCATTTGCGGTCCTGTTCCTCTTTCTTGCCTGCGGAAGCCTTTCTTTCGACCCCTTTGGAGACGATCGCGCCGTCGGGACCGACCACTTCGAGCGTAAAATCTCCCTTCTCTTTCTTTTCCTTGACACGCGTTTCTCGGTGAAATTTCTTCTCAAACCAGCCGAGAATGGCGTCCGATTTCCTGTAGAGGAACACAAACAGGACGATCACGAGGGCGATGAGCACCGCCCAGATGAGGATCCCCCACCAAGTGTCGAACGGAATGAGCGAGACGGAATAGCTCGTCGTGAAGATGGCGAGCACTCTCGAGATGAGAATGACGGCAAGAAAGTACCAAACGGACATTGAAGAGAAGCCCGCCACGAAGCAGAGCACGTCGTCGGGGAACACGGGAAGCAAAAACATGGCGGTGAGCAGGAGTTTGTCCTTCCCTTTGATCTTTTTAAGCCACTTTTCGAGCGTTTCCTTCCCCACGAGCCACGAAACGACCCGAAGCCCCGCATATCTCCCGATGAGGAATGCGACAAGGGATCCAGCGACGATGCCGATGAGGCTGTAGATGCTTCCGAGGAAGGGCTTGAAGAGCGCGGCGCCCGCGACAACCGTCACCGTACTCGGAATGGGCAGGATCACGACCTGCAGAAATTGAAGGACGATGAAGAGGACGGGCATCCATGCTCCCGCCCGCTCGATGTACGCCTGAAAGCTCCCCTCGTCGCGCATGACCTCTAAAAATCCTGTTTTCAGGAGAATAAACAGCCCGATCAGGAGAAAATCGAAGAGAATGTAGGCAATGATGCAACACTTATAGACGACTTGTTTTCGGAGGAAATAAAAGACAAGATCGACGGCAAGAATGGCAACATTCAGCACCGTCGAAAGAGAAAAGACCGTCCATCGGAGCGCGGGGGTCCATGTGTCGAAGAACTTCAGAGACAACAAAAGAAAAAGCTCGTACAGACCGCAACCCAGTACGATTCCGATTCCATGACAGATCTTCCATACAGCCGATACGTTGTCTCTTGCCAGTTTCATAGCCGAAGTATACTATAGTATATCAATCTGAGCCGTCTTTTATAAGTTTCTCGCGCAAATCGGCGATCGCATTCCGCGCAAGCTCGTCGCATTTGTTGTTAAGTTCGTTGTCGGCATGCCCTTTCACCTTGTGGAAAGAAACATGATGGATGCGGGTGAGAGAAAGAAGCTCCCGCCAAAGTTCTTCATTCAAAACAGCCTTTCTGTCTGCCTTTTTCCAGCCGTTCTTTTCCCAAGCATAGACCCAACCTTCACAGAAAGCGTTGACGGTATAGGCAGAATCGGAGTAAATTTCGACCTCGCAGGGATATTTGAGCTTTTTCAGCCCCTCGATCACGGCAGTGATCTCCATGCGGTTATTGGTCGTCTCCTCCTCGGCGCCCGAAAGCTCCGTCTTGTGCTCCCCGTACAGAAGAACAGCCCCCCATCCGCCGGGTCCGGGGTTCCCCGAACAGGCGCCGTCGGTATAAAGCGTGACCTTTTTCATGCCCTTATTGTACCCCTTTCCCAAAGAGAAGTCAAGAAAAACAGACAGCCCGACATCAGACTGTCTGTTATTTGGCAGGGGAGACGCGCCTTTATCCCACAAAACCGCTTCGCGCTTTTGCGGGAACCCTATTTCCTTTCGATTCGCCTCTGACCCAACCAAAACAGCCCGCCAACATCGTTGGCGGGCTGTTTTGGCAGGGGAGACGCGACTCGAACACGCAACAGACGGTTTTGGAGACCGTTGCTCTACCATTGAACTACTCCCCTATGTACGAGCATTATTATACATGATTCTCAAGGCTTCGTCAAGAATTTTTTGATAAAAACGAAAAATTCTCAAGACGACGTTCCGAGCGAAACAGGATAAATCTGCCCGTAAAGCATTATTATGTCACGCATAGTACTTCGCAAAACGCGAAAAATCACGATTTATAGCCATTCGGATTGGATCTTTGCCAGTTCCATTGGTCGCGGCACATCTTTTCGAGGTCATATTCGGCATGCCAGCCGAGTTCCCTCTCCGCCTTCTCTGCAGAAGCGTAACATGTCGCGATATCCCCTGTCCTTCTCGGCTTGATGACGTAGGGAAGGTCCCTGCCGCATGCCTTGGAAAACGCCTTGATCATGTCGAGCACGCTGTAGCCGATCCCCGTTCCCAAATTATAGACGTAGACGCCCGACTTCGCGAGCTTTTCGATGGCAGCAACGTGTCCACGGGCAAGGTCGACGACGTGGATATAGTCCCTGACTCCCGTTCCGTCATGCGTCGGATAATCATTCCCGAACACGCCGATCTCCTTGAGCTTCCCGCTTGCGACCTGCGCGACGTACGGCATGAGATTGTTGGGAATCCCCTTCGGATCCTCGCCGATGAGTCCGCTTTCATGTGCGCCGACGGGATTGAAGTACCTTAAAAGTACGACCGTCCATTCGTTGTCCGAGGCATAAAGGTCTTTCAGGATGTTTTCCTGCATGACTTTCGTCGCGCCGTAGGGGTTGGTCGTCGGGTTCATCTTGCTCGATTCGCGGAGCGGAAGCTCGTCGGGATCGCCGTAAACGGTCGCCGAAGAGGAGAAAACGATCTTTTTTACACCGAATTTCCGCATCGTTTCGACCAAAACAAGCGTGGATGTGAGGTTGTTGTCGTAATATTCAATGGGCATTCTGACGCTTTCGCCCACAGCCTTGAGTCCCGCAAAATGGATGACCCAGTCGATATCGAATGCCGTAAAGATCAATTCGAGGGCTGCACGGTCGCGGACGTCGTTTTCATAGAAATATACCTGTTTGCCCGTGATCTTTTCGACTCTCTTGACGGCTTCCCTGTCCGAATTGCTCAAATTATCGATGACGACGACGTCATATCCCGCATTCAGAAGTTCTACGACGGTGTGCGAACCGATGAATCCTGCGCCGCCCGTTACCAAAACAGTCATTCTTTCACCTCAAATGTTGACGCTTCCCTTTGCGCCGAGAAGATTTTTGTGTCTTTCGAGAATGGGCATGATCTCCTTTGCGATGAACTCCTCTGTCTGGCGGGGCGCCCTGCCGACGAATTTCTTCGCATCGACGATCTCATCGAGCCGATCTTTGACGGCTTCGAAGAGTTCATCTTCCCCGATCCTGTCGAGAAGGTCGTTCTCCGCCCCCTCTTTTTTGACACTTTCGCCTGCTTCCTGCGAGAGGACGCGGATGCGTTCGTGGAGCTGCTGCCTGTCCCCCCCTTCCTTGACGCATTCCATGAGGATATTTTCCGTCGCCATGAAGGGAAGTTCGGCTGCGACATGCTTTTCGATGACTTTTTCGTAGACGACGAGATTTTCGGCGACGTTCATGTAGATGTTGAGGATGGAATCCACCGTCAAAAACGCCTGTGCGTTGACAATACGGCGGTTGGCGGAGTCGTCGAGCGTCCGCTCAAACCACTGCGTGGACGCCGTCATCGCACTGTTCACGGGAAGGGAAAGCATGTAGCGGCAGAGGCTCCCCATCCGTTCGCATCGCATGGGATTGCGCTTGTATGCCATCGCGGAAGAGCCGATCTGCGAATGTTCGAAAGGTTCCTCGACCTCTTTCATGCTCTGGAGCAAACGGATGTCGTTGCTGAATTTATAGGCGCTCTGGGCGATCTTGGACAGAACGCAGAGAACGCTGTAGTCGAATTTTCTCGGATACGTCTGCCCCGTGACGCTGTAGACGCGCTCGTAGCCGAGTTTTTGGCAGACACGCTTCTCGAGTTCCTTCACTTTCCACTCGTCGCCGTCGAAAAGATCCAGAAAACTTGCCTGCGTCCCCGTCGTCCCCTTCACGCCGCGGAGACGGAAGCGGGAGAAGAGGGTGATGAGATCCTCATAGTCGAGCATGAGGTCCTGAAGCCAAAGGGTCGCCCGCTTGCCGACCGTTGTGAGCTGTGCAGGCTGCAGATGGGTAAACCCGAGCGTCGGAAGATCTTTATACTTGAGCGCAAAATTCTTGAGCTTGTCCATGACGTTGACGAGCTTTCTCAAGATGATGTCAAGCCCGTCACGCATGATGATGAGTTCGGAATTGCAGTCGACAAAGCAGCTCGTCGCACCGAGGTGGATGATGCCCTTTGCTTCGGGAGCGGCATCGCCGTATGCCTTGACGTGCGCCATGACGTCGTGGCGGACCTGCCGTTCGTACTCCTCTGCCTTTCCGTAATCGATGTCCTCGGCATGTGCCTTGAGTTCGTCGATCTGCGCCTGCGTGATCGGAAGTCCAAGCTCCCTCTCGCTCTCCGCAAGGGCGATCCAAAGCTTTCTCCAGAGACGGAAACGCTTTTGATCTCCGAAATTCTCCTGCATCTCCCTGCTCGCATAGCGGGTCGAAAGCGGATTTTCGTATATGCTCTTATCAGACATACTGCTCTGCTCCGTATCGATTTATACTTTGATGGGGTCGGGATAGGCTGCGCCGAAGGTCTCGACCGTCACTCTTTGCATTTTTTGTTCCATGAGAGGCTTATCGCGGTAATCGACGCGCACCGACGCGATCTCGTCCACGACGTCCATGCCCTCGATGACTTTTCCGAACGCGGCATATTGCCCGTCGAGATAGAACGCATCTGCGTGCATGACAAAGAACTGGGAGCCTGCGGAATCGAAGCTCTGCGCTCTCGCCATCGAGAGGACTCCCCTTTCGTGCTTCAGACTGTTCTTGAAGCCGTTTGCGGAGAATTCTCCCTTGATGTGATATCCCGGTCCGCCCGTGCCGAGTCCCAACGGGTCGCCGCCCTGTATCATGAAGCCCTTGATGACACGGTGGAAGATGATCCCGTTGTAGAAACCCTTTTCGACGAGGGAGAGAAAGTTATTGACGGTGTTCGGGGCGATCTCGGGATAGAGTTCCGCCTTGAACACCTTGCCGTTTGCCATTTCGAATGTTACGATCGGATCTTTTGCCATTATGTTTCCTCGTATTTCTCGATCTTCGTGTCCGCTTCGCCAAACAGCTGCATGGAGAACTCGTCGGGATACCCCTCTTTGTACACGACACGTTTGATCCCCGCGTTGATGATCATTTTTGCACAGATGACGCAGGGTTGATGGGTGCAGTACAGGGTCGATCCCTCGATGTTGATGCCGTAGCGGGCGGCTTGAATGATCGCATTTTGTTCCGCATGAGCGGCATAGCAAAGTTCGGCGTGCGTGCCGCTCGGAACGTCGAGCTTTTCGCGCAGGCATTCCCCCCGTTCGATGCACGATGGGATCCCCGCAGGCGCTCCGTTGTAGCCTGTCGCCATGACACGCTTGTCGCGCACGATGATCGCTCCCACCTTGCGGCGGAAGCAGCTTGCCCAAGTCCCTACCTGTTCGGTAAGGTCCATAAATCTCTTATCCCACTTATCCATAGCTCTATTATACCATCGAAATGAAAACGTGTCAATCGTTCGTCTTTTTCTTGCAAAAAAAGAGCGGAAATTTTTTCCAAAGTTGTTTGACATTGTATCACAAAGGTTTATAATAGAGGAAGAAAATCAAGCCCCGCCGCGCGGCGGGTTTTACAGGAGGTCATCAATGAATATCAAACCGTTGTTCGACAAGGTCGTCGTGGAGGCGGTCTCCGTCGAAGAAAAGACAAAGAGCGGATTTATCCTTCCCTCTTCCGCACAGGAAAAGCCGCAGACTTGCGTCGTCGTTGCCGTCGGTCCCGGCGGGATCATCGACGGAAAGGAAACTGTGATGCAGGTGAAGGTCGGCGATAAAGTTCTCTGCTCCAAATATGCAGGTTCGGACTTCAAGGTTGACGGCAAGGAATTTACCATCATCAAGCAGAGCGACATTCTGGCGATCGTCGAATAAGAACGGGGCGTCCCCTCTGTCGGTCCATTCGGAAAAATCTATCAAATCGAATCTATAAGGAGAATTCATCATGGCAAAGCAGATCAAATACGGAGAAGATGCAAGAAAGGCATTGGAGACGGGCGTCAACGTGCTCGCCGACACCGTAAAAATCACACTCGGTCCCAAGGGCAGGAATGTTGTGCTCGATAAAAAATTCGGCGCTCCCCTCATCACGAATGACGGCGTCACGATCGCAAAGGAGATCGAACTTCCCGATCCCTTTGAAAACATGGGCGCACAGCTCGTGAAGGAAGTTTCCACAAAGACGAACGATGTCGCAGGCGACGGCACGACGACCGCCGTGCTCCTCGCGCAGGCGATCATCCGCGAAGGACTCAAGAATCTCGCCGCGGGCGCAAACCCCATCATCCTGAAAAAAGGCATCGACAAAGCCGTCGACACGGCAGTCGCACACCTCAAAGAGATCTCCAAACAGGTCGAGGGTAAAAAAGCCATTTCGCAGGTCGCTTCCATTTCGGCGGGCGATGAAACGGTCGGCGAACTCATCGCAAAGGCGATGGAGATCGTCGGAACAGACGGCGTCATCACTGTTGAGGAAGGAAAGTCCATGACGACGGAACTTACGACCGTCGAGGGCATGCAGTTCGACCGCGGCTACGCGTCCGCCTACATGGTGACAGATACCGAAAAGATGGAAGCCGTTCTCGACAACCCCTACATCCTCATCACGGACAAGAAGATCTCCAATCTTCAGGAGATCCTGCCCGTCATCGAACCCCTCGCACAGCAGGGCGCAAGGCTGCTCATCATCGCCGAGGACGTCGAGGGAGACGCGCTTGCCGCCCTCATCGTCAACAAACTCAAGGGCGTTTTCAACAGCGTTGCCGTCAAGGCGCCCGGGTTCGGCGACAGAAGAAAGGCGATGCTCGAGGATATCGCGATCCTGACGGGCGGTACCGTCGTCAGCTCCGATCTCGGCTATGAATTCAAAGACGTCACGACGGATATGCTCGGAAGAGCGGTACAGGTCAAGATCGACAAGGACAACACAACGATCATCGACGGCGCAGGCGACAAGCAGGCGATCAAGGACCGCGTTGCCTCGATCAAGGCGCAGATCGAAGTCACGACTTCCGACTATGACAGGGAGAAGTTGCAGGAACGCCTCGCAAAGCTCGCGGGCGGCGTTGCGGTCATCAATGTCGGCGCTGCGACGGAAGTCGAAATGAAGGAGAAGAAACTCCGCATTGACGATGCGCTCGCCGCGACACGCGCGGCGGTCGAGGAAGGCTATGTCCCCGGCGGCGGCTCGGCGCTTCTCAGCTGTATCCCCTCTGTCAAGAAGTTGGTCGCAAGTCTCGAGGGAGACGAAAAGACGGGCGCAAGCATCATTCTGAAGGCTTGCGAGGAGCCTGTCCGCCAGATCGCGAAGAATGCGGGCGTGGACGGCTCGGTCGTCGTCGACAAGATCCTCTCCAAGAAGGTGACGAATTACGGGTTCGACGCGCTGAAGAACGTCTATACGGACATGGTCGAATCGGGCATCATCGACCCGACGAAGGTCACCCGTTCCGTCCTGCAGAACGCTGCATCCGTTGCGTCTACCCTTCTCACGACGGAATCTGTCGTCACGGACATCCCCACCCCTCCCGCAGCACCTGCACCTGCAGGCGGCGGAATGGACGGAATGTATTGATTTGATCAAAGAACATCAAAAAAGCGGACCCCATGTCCGCTTTTTTGATGGAATAAAGAAAATTTATTGCGATTTTTTCTTTCCGAGAAGATACTGAAGGAACTGCGGCATATCGCTGTGGTCCTCTGCCGCTTCCGGCTGCGCCTCTTCCCGACGGGGAGACTGCGGCGCGGGATCCCTGTACGAATCGAAAGGAACGCTCTGCGCGGGAGCGGGAGCAGGAGCAGGTTCGGGTCTCACCGCCTGTTGAGGCGCCTGTGCGGGAGCGGGAGCCTGCATCGGCTCTTCCTGTCTCGGAGCAGGCGCGGCATCCTGCGTTCTCGGCGCAAATGCGGGATTCGCGATCGGTTCTTCCCGACGGAGCGCAGCTTCCGCAAACGCGTTGTGCGCGGTCTCTTTGGACTGGAAGCCCGTCGCGATGACGGTGACCTGAACTTCGTCCTGCATGTTCTCGTCGATGCAGGTACCGAAAATGATGTTGGCGGAATAGTCCACGACGCTCTGCACGAGGCTGACTGCCGTCTGCGTTTCGTCGATGGTCAGATCATTCCCGCCCGTGATGTTGATGAGAACGGCGGTGGCACCCTCGATCGTCGTCTCGAGGAGAGGAGAATTGACGGCGAGACGCACGGCGGTCACGATCCTGTTCTCCCCCTTTGCAACGCCGACGCCCATGTGGGCAAGACCCTTGTCCTTCAGGATCGTCTTGACGTCCGCAAAGTCGAGGTTGATGATGGAAGGCGTGACGATGACATCCGCAATGCCGCGGATGCCCTGCTTCAGCACGTCGTCCGCGATGCGGAGCGCGTCGGTGAAGGAAACGCTCTTGGGCACGATCTCGAGGATCTTGTCGTTAGGGATGATGACGATGGTATCGACATGTTTTCTGATCTCTTCGATCCCCTTCCGCGCATTATCCATCCTGTGCTTCCCCTCAAAGGAGAAGGGCTGCGTGACGACCGCAACGGTCAGGATCCTTCTGTCGCGGGCAAGTTTTGCGATGACGGGCGCGGCGCCTGTGCCTGTTCCGCCCCCCATGCCTGCCGTGACGAAGAGAAGATCGGTGTCCTCGATCGCCTTGATGAGTTCATCCTTGTCCTCTTCCGCAGCGGCACGGCCCTGTTCGGGATCCGCCCCTGCGCCGAGACCCTTGGTGAGCGTCCGCCCGATCTGGATGCGCGTGGGCGCCTTGGAGCATGCAAGGATCTGCGCGTCCGTATTCACGGCGATGTATTCCGCGCTCTTGATCCCCGCTTCGATCATGCGGTTGACGGCGTTATTGCCTGCGCCGCCGACGCCGATGACCTTGATCTTCGCCTTCCCGTCGATGCGTGCGGGAGTTTCCTCCGCCGCGGTCTTTTCTGCGGAATCGCGATAATCGTTTTTATCTTCTGTGTGAAAGTAATCCGTAAACATTGATCAGCCTCCGAATAAATGATTGAAAAATCCACCTTGGGTGTTGTCTGTGCATGCCATGTCGACGAGAGAAACAAACGAACTCATCGACGGTTTGTCGTAATAGGGCAAATTGGGGGAAATGTACTCGCAGACGCGGTCGACGCGCTTGCTCATGTGCTCCAAAGCCCCGCGGATGTCGTAAATGCCTTCTCCCGTGACGTAGAGCGGTTTATAGTCGAGTTCCCGCCCCTGCATGTTCTCCATGAACTCGCCGACGCATTCGCAGACGGCGTCAAGCCCGTCCTTCACGGTCTCGACGAGACGGTCAAGATCGATCTCATAGGAGCTGTTCTTGCTCGAAAACTCCATTTTTCCCGAGTTGCTCCGCGTGTAGAGGTTCGTCTTGGGAAGAAGCGCCGTCGCCGCATCGTAGGGAAGTGAAAAGTTCTCCATGAGTCCCGCAAGGATCTGCGCTCTTCCGACGGGAGCCGTCGACTGCTTGAGGATCGCATTGCCCTGCATCAGCATGACCGTCGTGGAGAAATCCCCCACATCGAGCAGGAACGCATATTCGTCCCTCGTCTCGGAAGGGATCAGGTAGCACGACATCGCGAGCGTCGCGGGAAGATATTCGAGACGGATCTCCGTCCCCGCAAAGATCTTTGCCATCGTCCCGATGAAATAGTTGCTGCAGTAAAAGTAAGAGACGAGACCTTTCAGCGAGGTCGACATGACGCCGACGGGGTCGACGACCACACGCTTGTCCCCCGTCGTGAAGATCGCACAGCTCGCACGGAGAAAAGTCATGCCTTCGACATTCTCCCTGCCGCTGTCATACAGAGCGTCGATCTCGCGGGAAGAGATCCTTCTGCGCTTGGGGAAACCCGTGACGGGTTCCGCAAGGTTGACGTAGAGAAATTCACCCGGGACGCCGATATAGAGACGGCGAATCCGCTCTCCGCAGACCTTTTCGACTTCCTGCAGCGTGGAGGAAACGACCTCGGAAAGCTGCTTTTCGCTGTAAAAAGCTCCGTTCCGATATCCCCCGTATTCCGCCGACTTGATCGCCTTGAATACAAAGGTGTTGTTGACGCCCCTCTCTCCGACGACAATGGTGATCTTCGAGGAGCGAATATCCATGACAGCTACGCTTTTGCGATTCATGATCAATCCTTTTCCTGCAGTAGAATTACTTTACTATTATAACACACATCAAAATACCTGTCAAGGAATTGAGAGATCATTTCCTGCGCAGAACGAAATAATCATCCACCCGCATAGCGGGTGGTATTTCATTTTCGGGCATAGCCCTAATCGTTACAGGCGGCGCACAAGT
>CANQUD010000024.1 GCA_947626935.1 uncultured Clostridia bacterium
GTTTTTGTGACTCGCCCAAAGATGCATTCCGATATTAAATTAAGATTTTGCTTGATTCCCTATGGAATACACCCAAAGGTATCCCGTTTTTGTCATGTCAATGTCTGCCCTTTCCGTCAGAAGGGAAGGAAAGGCACGCAGACGTGGACGATCGCAAGGACGACGGCGAGCAGGATGAACACGCTGCTCACGATGAAGCCGCCGAGGTAGAAGAGCTTTCCGCCGTCGCAGACCTTCTCGCGGCGCTTGCCGACCGCGGACAGGATGA
Organism: uncultured Clostridia bacterium; assembly: GCA_947626935.1. Classification (GTDB taxonomy): domain Bacteria; phylum Bacillota; class Clostridia; order Christensenellales; family Borkfalkiaceae; genus Gallimonas. The sequence continues at coordinate 269 of CANQUD010000024.1, forward strand.
GTCCCGCAAGCGGCATGAAGCAGGAGAACAGAAGTCCCAGAAGAGCGGCGATGTTGAAGGGCTTTTCGGGATCCTTGCCCGTAAAGAGCTTCACGAGCAGGATGAGGACGATGCCCGCGCCGATGATGAGGCTCCAGAAGAGCAGGGAGATCCAGAGTGCCATTTCCCAGCCCTGCGAGGCGTGCAGACCGATGAGCATGGGCGCCGTGACGCCGCTCACGAGGAGATAGAGCACGGAGTAGCCCGTTCCGCCCTTGCGGTGGGTCGTATGACCTTGATCGGATCCGCCCGACTGTTCTCCGCCGGGAGTCTCCTCGCCGCCTTGGGGCGGAGGCGTGACCTCTCCCCCGGGTCCGACGGGCGGCTTCTCTCCGTTCTGGGCAGCCTCATAGGCTGCGAAAAGGGTCGTGTACCTGTCTTGGATGAGCAGGTTCCGATCGTCGACTTCGAGGTTGGCGATATCCTCGCGGAGAGCAAGGAGCTTCGCGTTCAGCTCCTCGGTATTCGTGTAGACTGCGGGAAGTTCGTCGATCCGCGCCTGAATGTCGCGCACGGACTTCTTCGCATATTCGACCTTGAGGCGGATGATGCGGTCCCTCGCCTGTGTGACGGCTGCGGACAGACGCGCCCATTCCGCTTGGTCGATGCCGAATGCGGCGGGATCCTGCTTGACGCTGTTGAGGGCGACGACCGCCTTGGAGACGAGCGCCTCGTCGTTGAGAGTCACTTCTCCGAGCGCCGCGACCTCTCTTCCGAGCCAGAGGAAGTCCTTCATCGTCTGTTCCATGGCGGTGTGCTCGCTGCGTTCAGCGTTGGCGATGGTGCCGAAATAGACGAGGTAGATGACATTGTCGTAGCCCGAGATGTCGTCATTGGCGGGAAGGATCATGTGGATGGGATTGTTCCTGCCCACGAGGTCGATGAAGTTGAAGTACCCCATTCCGCCCGTGTACATGCTGAACTGGTTCTCGAGAATGCTGTACCCGGGGTCGGTCGGGCGGAGCGTCGCCGTCGTAGGGCTGCTCTCGAGGGCGGGCGCCGTGATCGAGCGGAATTCCACGCTTCTCAAGACCGAATAGCCGTAGAAGGCGTATTCGCCGATGCTCTCGAGGGAATCGGGCAGGACGAGCGCGGAGATGTGCCTGTTTTGGTTGCCCGCATAGTCGTCGATGAATGCCGTCCCCTCTGCGACGGTCAGCGTTCCGTCCGCGGGCGTCAAGCCTGCGGGGACGGCGGTGAGCTGCTGTTTGCCGTTCTTGAGCGTCGTGTACAGGACGCCGTCGATGAGTTTTGCATAGCTGCCGAGGTTGCCGCTCGCCTGCTTGCCCGTGCCGTGGGTCAGACTTGCGAGGGACGAACAGCCGAGGAAGGCATACTTCCCGATGAATGTAAGCCCGTCGTTGAGGTTGAATGCCGTAAGACTTGCGTTGTCACGGAAGGCGCCCTCGCCGATCGAGACGAGCTGCGGTGCGTCAAAGGATGTGAATGCGGCGCCTGCGAATGCGTTATCGCCGACCGAGGTCAGGGCGGGAGCGGAGACCGTTCCTTTCAAGCCGCTGTTTGCAAATGCGGCGTTCCCGATGACCTTTGCCGCGGCGAGGGAGGCGGAAAGCCCCTCTCTGCCCGCGCCCGAGAAGGCGTTTGCGCCGATCTCTTCTGCTTTGGAGAGGTCGATCGCTGTAAGGGCAAAGCAGTTGATGAAGGCATTGTCGCCGATCTTGCGGCAATTCTGCGGAAGGGTGACGGTCGCAAGTGCGTCGCAGTAGGCGAATGCGCCGTCGGGAACTTCCGTGATCGCGTCGGGAAGGACGATGCCCGTCAGATTTCTGCAGCCGTAGAAGGCGTTTGCGCCGAGCGTCTTGAGGGATGCGGGAAGGGTGATCTCCGTGAAGATCGGGCTGAAGCGGATGTTTCCGCTGCCGCTGTACGTTTCATCCATGAATGCGCCTTCGCCGATCGAGGTGAGTTCGTTTCCGAGCATCACTGTAGCGAGCTGCGAGCAGCTTGCAAAGGCGCGTGCGCCGATGGACGTGACATTCGCAAGGTCTGCGCTCTTGATCGCCCTGCAGCTCGAGAAGGCTTCGTCGCCGATCTCCCCTGCGAGCTTGGAAAGGTCGACCGTCGCAAGGAGAATGTCCTTTGCGAACGCCTTCGCGCCGACTGTCACGCCGCCGTCCTGCGGCATGTTGACCGTGGCGAGGCTGTTGCAGCTCTCGAATGCCGAGGCGCCGAGCGCCGCATTCTTCCCGAGCGTCACTTCGGTAAGTCCGCTCTCCTTGAAGGCAGCCGTGCCGACGGCGACGTCATCGCCGAGGACGACGCTCTTCAGGACCTTATTCCCCGCAAAGGCGCTGTCGCCGATCTTGACGACTGCGTTAAGGTTCGTAAGCGTCGCGAGCCTGTCTGCGCCATAGAAGGCGTAATTGCCGATCTCGGTCTCCCCGCTCTCCGCAAATGTGACGGAAAGGAGAGCCTTGCAGTCCGCAAAGGCATGGTCGCCGAGGACGATCGCGCCCGAGAAGAGGACGGAAGTCACGCCGCTACCCGCAAAGGCGCCCGTGTGGATGCGCTTGATCTCCGAGCCGACCGTAAGTTCGCCCGTGTAGGCACCGACTGCCGCGAGGACGATCTCCGTCCCCTCTTTGTTGAGGAGCTGTTTCTTGTCCGCGGAGACGGAATAGAACTTGCTCTCGGGAGCTTCGAACGCCGTGACGCCGCTCTGTGCGAAGAGTTTGCCCTGTGCGGCGGCGATCTCGGTGTTTTCCTGCAGTTTTACGGTCGAGAGCAGGGTGCAACCGCCGAACACGTTCTCCCCGAGCGTGAATGCGCTGTCGGGAAGGGTGATCTCGGTCAGTTTGACGTTCCCCGCAAAGGCGTTGTCTCCGATGAGTTCCAGCCCGCTTGCGAGCGTCACGCTCTGCAAGTTCTTGTTGTTCGCAAAGGCGTATGCGGGAATGATGTTGGATTCGTAGATGGTGACGTTCTGCAAGCCGCAGCCGTCGAAGATGTGCTCGGAGAGCTTGGTAAGCCCCGTTTCGTCAAAGACGACGGTCGTAAGCCCCGTGCAGCCCATGAATGCCCTCTCGCTTGCGTTGCGGAGCATCGTGAGGTCGAGCTGCGTCAGAGAGGTGCAGTTCATGAAGCCCGCCGTGCCGACGGTGTAGCATTTCGGCATCATGGGAATGCCCTGCGCGTTCTTGCCCGTGCCGAGGTTGTCGAGCTTCGTGCACCCTTGGAAGGCGCGTGCGCCGACGACTTCCACATTCTCAAGGTTGATCTCCTTGAGGGACGTGTCCCCCGCGAAGGCGTCCTGACGGAGGAATTTCACGGTGTCGGGCAGGGTGACTTTTTCAAGTCCCGTGCAGTGATAGAAGGCGTTCTGCTGGATCTCGGTGACCCCGTTCGGGACCACGACGGAGCGGATCGTCTCGTTGTAGGAAGGATGACGGTTGGCATAGAGGTCGTCGTCGGGAAGTTCCTGCGCGTACTGGTAATCGGTCTCATAGAGGCTGAAGCAGTACGGTCCGACGTACAGGATGCCCTCGTCGTCGGGAATGACGACGTCGCCGCCCAGTCCCTTATAGGCAACGAGGGTACGCGCCTCGTCGATGACGAATTCGCTGTTGACGGTGATGCGGAGAGTCGCCATGAGGTTGGAACCCGAGACGCGGAGAGTGATGTTCGCATTCCCCTTCGCCTTCGCCGTGACGATGCCGTCCTCGGTGACTTCGCAGATATCCTCACGGTCGCTCATGAACGTGTAGGTGTATTTGTCCCTGACGTACCAAGGGCTGACGTCGGCATAGAGTGCGATCGATTCCCCTGGATAGACGGAGATGCCTCCCCTGTATGCCGTCAGGAAGATCCTGTCGCCCGTGGAGCCGATGTCGCTCGTCTGACCCGCGCGGGAGTACGCAAAGACGGTGTCGAAATAGGCGAAACGGATCTCTTTGATGTTCTCCTGCGTGACGTCGCCGACGTCATTCGCCGTCAAGGGCGTAAGCGGGCTGCGGGAAGAGATCTCCGCCGCCGTCGCCGACGTCTTGTTGCGGACATTGATGTTGATTTGGGCGGTGTAGCCCGTCATGCGCTCGGTCACGGTGACGAACGTGTGTCCCGTGCGGACACCCAAGACCTGCCCGTCGACGACCTTTGCGATGTTCTCGTCCGCGGACTCCCAGTCGAGGTACTTCAGATAGTCCTTATCGGCATCGACGGTCGTATCCGCGGTCGCAAGATATTGGGTAAGGTCGACGATCTCGTTGGGCGCGATCGTGAGCAGCGTCTTTTCGGCGCTCGACGGCGTGCCGTCGTTGGTGAAGCGGAAGGTCCCGCGGGTCCCGGGGAGCTGGCAGATGAAGAGATTCTGGTTGAGGGCGTAATCCTCGACGGAGAAGGAGAGACCGCTCGAAATGAGTTCGTCGAAACGGATGTCCTTCAGATAATCGGTGATCTCGATGCGGACGGTGTTGTCCGTGCCCTTTTCGCCGTACAGCGGGATGGGGTTGGAACTCAACGGCACGATCTGGTACATCGCTTCGCCGCTTCCGTTGCCGTAATTGGGGTTGAGCGTGAAGAGCTGCGGCGATACGGACATCGCATAGCAGTTGTCATAGACGGTCAGATTGATGTAATAGCGGTCCTTTCTCTGCGTCCTGTCGTACACCTTTTCATAGGTCGCGGCGCGGATGATGGGCGCTTCGTTGTCGAGCGTGAAGTCGAAGGAGAAGCTGTTGCGGGCATTCGCCGCCGCCCCGCCGTCGCCGTAGTCGAGCTGTCCGACCATCTTGAACTCATACTGACGGTTGTTGATGAGTCCGAGGGACGCCGAGTTGATGCGCAGGAATTCATAGTTGGGGATGGGAGATCCGCCCTGCGAGAACGCCTTCCGCGCGTTCGTCACTTCGTGCGTATAGACGACTTCCCCCGTCATCTTGTCGGTGATGGTGTATGTCAGCAGCTTGCAGCCGCGGAGAAGTCCCGCATAGACTGCCGAGATGCCGTCGACGGTGCCGAGCGAATCGGAGATCGCGATGCGGTCCTCCGTCGCGGGGATGGGATCGTAGACGCTCTCGTCGATCGTGTAGAGGTAGGAGCCGAGCGGAATGATGTAGTTGAACCAGTACGAGCCGTACGGGGTCGTCGCATAGTAGTCCGCCTGCAGCTTATCCTCGGCGTCGATGCCCGCATCGTGCGCCTCGGTCTCCACTTCGTAGAAGGTCTTGTCGAAGATGGGCGCCTGCGTCCAGTCGCCGTAGAAGGCGAGGAACGGGACGTTGAGGTCGATGCCGTCCTCCCCTTCCGCCCCGAGGGTCACGAAGCCTTCCACATACATGCCGTACGGGAAGAGGCTGTCGATGAGGTCCTTGTCCTCTGCGGAGAGCGTGTAGGTCAGTTTGAGTTTGAGCGTCTGTTTGCCGTTGACGGTGACGGACTTGCCGCTGACGCTTCCCGCCCCCTCGCTGCCGCGGACGACTTCCGCCGTGAAACTATTAGAGAGGAGCTGGTCGCGCTCTGCGACGTGGTCGGGATCTGCCGTCGAGACGCTCTCGGTCATGCCGATGAGTCCCAAGGTGTAGGAAACGGGCTGCTCGGACGTGTTGACGATGTTGAAGGTCATCTCATAGACGCCCTTTCTCGTCGGGTCGTCGCCGAGTTCGATCTTGGTCCTGTCCTGAACTCTTCCGTTCTTCTCGACCTCGATGTACGCGGGCGTGTTGACGACGTTGTAGAGGCTCGCAAGTCCCGCGCCCTGCTTTCTCGGGGAGTACGGATTGCCCTGTTCGTTCAGAATGATGGTCGCAGTGGACATCAGGAGCTTGTTGGTCAGATTCTTGATGTTCTGCATGTAGTTGGCGTCATTTTCGTTCGCCGTGCTTCCCGTCAGACGCTCGTAGTTGTCCTTGATGTACTGGCGGATGAGGATGACGATGCCGCAGAGGTTCGGGCATGCCATGGACGTGCCGCTGATCGTGTCGAACCGCCCTCCCGGGACGGAGGAAGTGATGTTTCCGCCGTGCGCCGTGATCTCGGGTTTGAGGGTCAGGTCGGAGAGAGGTCCCCAGCAAGAGAAGTCGGACATGAAGGGTCCCGCTTCCTGCGAATTGCTGAAGGTGAGCGTGCCCGTGCGGGACTCCGCAAGCGCGACGCCGTCCTCTTTGGAGATGGAGACCGTGGGAATGTGGTCGCTCTTGCCCATCGACATCAGAATGTCGCCGTCGATGTTGTTGTAAATGATGCAGGCGATCGCGCCGTGGTTCTTCGCCTGCAGCGCCTTATCCTCGAAGGTGTTGTCGCCGCGGGAGATGAGCGCGATCTTGCCCTTGACGTCGAATCCCGTGTAGTTGGCGCGGTTGCCGTAGCCCGGGATCGTCACATACTGCAGGACGAGGTCGCCGTTGGCGTCTACCTCGATCCCGTCGTAGCGGTCGGGATATTCGTTCTCGCCGAAGTTATACTTTTCGCCCTTGTTTGCGACGTCTGCGAAGAGTTCCGCAAAGAAGTTGTTCTCCTCTCCCGCAATGCTGTTGGACTCGTTGAAGAAGAGGACGCGGTCGCGGTCGGAGACGAGGTACTTGCTCTTGACGCCGCTGATGGAAGCGACGGAGAGCGCGGGCGCATAGGATGCGGGCGAGCCGATGGTGCCCGAGTCGGGGTTGGTGACGAAGTTGGTGTTGCCCTGTGCGCCGCCGAAGCCCGAACTGTATTCGTTGCCCGCGGCGGTGATGAGGTTGGTGCCGCTCGCGTTGACTTTGTCGTAAATCGTGTTGACGATGTCCCCGTCCTTCTCCCGCGTGAAGCCGCAAGCCGCGCCGAGCGACATGTTGATGGCGTCCACGCCGAGCTTGACGGCATCCTCGATGGCGGCGAGGATGTCATCCGTCTCCGCGCCCGTTGTGAGGTCGGGGAATACTTTCATGAGGACGAGCTGCGTATCGACTGCGATCCCTTGGAAGGGAATGGGCTTCCCGTTCTCCGTGGGAGTCGTGCCGTCCTTTTCCTGATAGGAGTCCGCATAGCCGCCGATGATGCCCGCGACGTGGGTGCCGTGCTCCGAATCGAAGGGGAACACGTCGGGGTCCTTGTCGGCATAGTCGTATTTGTAGGGAATTTTATTGCTGTAAAAGACGTCGGTGAGGACAAGCCCCTCCGTAGTCTGTTCCGCGTTCGTGTCCTCGGTGTCGAGGAAATTCCTGATGTCGTCGCGCGTGAACATCAATTCGTCTTCATCGGTCAATTTGTGGGTGTTGAATACCTGATGTCCGAGGTCGAAGCCGCTGTCGAGCACGGCGACGGATGTCCGCTTGCCCGTGTAGGGGTTGCCGTCGGGATCGAGGGCACTGTCCCCTCTGAAGATCCCCGTCTTGTACACTTCGACCGCGTTGACGATGGCGGAAGCGTCCGTTCCCGACGATTCCTTCGGACGGGAGTAGGTCTCTGCGAGGGATACGTTCGCACAGTACCCTTCCTGCTCGAGGTCGAGGAAGTCGCTGTAGTCCATCTTGACGGCGATGGCGTTCGCGATCGTCGAATAGCGGTAATTGACGCCGTTGATGCGTCCTTCGGACTGAAGTTTGCGGATGAGGTCGGTCTGGGCGAAGTCGATCGCCGCCTTCTTCTGCTTGCCCATGGGGCTTGCGGCGTACTCTGCAAGGGAGATCTTTGCGGAGAGTTCCTCATCTGCGAGATAGCTGTCGATGAGGGCGTCGCCGTGCAAGGAGAGAATGGCAACGACTTCGTCGTCGTCGCGGTATCCCTTGTTTTCGAGAAGGTATTCCGCCTTGATGCGGGAAAGTCTCTCCTCGGGCGGGATCGTGTAGTCGCTCTTGAAGAGCTGAAGCTCCCCGCTCTCGTATCCGCCTTGGTCATTGTCCTGCGTGGAAGAAGAGCTGTCGGGAGCGCATGCGCAGAAGGCGCCCGCCCCCATCACGCAGACCATGAGTATGGAGAGAAATTTTTTGAGTTTCATGATTGTATCCTCTTTTTGTCTTGTTTCAGAATTTGAGCCATAAATAGATGAGCACGGCGACGAGCGTGAAGCTGCCCACCACGATCAGGACGGGCGGAAAATAGTGGGCGAAGGCGGCGCGGATGAGCGCCCAGCGCTCCTTCCCCGTCAGCTTCGGGCGGTCCTTCTCCTCGGGCAGTTTGCCCGTCAGTCCTTCCATGCTGTAGACGGTGTGCCCATCGTCCACGAATTTTTCCTTTTTCGGCTTTTCGGGTTTATCCTTGCGTGCCATTTTCGTCTGTTTCGGGTTCGGGCGCTTCCGCGGCGGGTGCGGGAGAAGGAGCAAGGACGCTCTGATAGAGTTCTTTCTCCTTTTCGTCCGCCGAAGCGAGCTGCGCCTGCAGCCATTCCGTGTGCTTTTCGGGTTCCGCATCCTTCAGTCTTGCGATGAGGGCAGCCTTGCGCTTGCCCTTTGCGGAGCCGTCCGTGATGCGTTCCGAGAGCGCCTTGAAGTATGTTTCCTTGTCGTGCTTTGCGAGCGCGTCGAGGAGAAGGTCCTGATACTTGTACTTGGACGTTTTGGGAAGTTCCCCCTTCACCCAGTTCAGATAGGTCTCGGGCGACACTCTCTCGAGTTCGGGCATGTTCTTTTCCCACTTCTTCTCATCGGCAAGTTCGACGAGCAGCCATGCCGCATACTCTCTGTCGACCTTTTCGAGATCGTTCATGATCTCTTCGTCATAGAGATGGCAGGCGACGAAATGCCCCGATTCCTCTTCTAAATATTTGGGAGCCTTGAAACGGCAGGCATTCATACATTTTGCGCAACGGGTGTGGAATTTACACCCGCGCGGCGGGTTGGCGGGCGAGGGAATGTCCCCCTCGAGGATGATGCGGTTCATCTTGGCGTCGGGATCGGGCACGGGGACCGCGGAGAAGAGCGCCTGCGTGTAGGGATGCAGGGGGTTCTTGAAGATGTCCTCCGTCATGCCGAGTTCCATGACGTTTCCGAGGTACATGACCATGATCTGGTCGGTGATGTACTTGACGACGGAGAGGTCGTGGGAGATGAACACGTATGTCAGCCCCATCGTCTCCTGCAGTTCCTTCAGAAGGTTGATGATCTGCGCCTGAATGGAGACGTCGAGCGCGGAGACGGGTTCGTCGCAGATGACGAGCTTGGGCTTCACCGCAAGCGCTCTCGCGATGCAGATACGCTGTCTCTGTCCGCCCGAGAATTCATGGGGATATCTGTCGTAATACTGGGGCTGCAGCCCGCATTTCTTCATGACGTCGAGCACGTAGTCGTGCACTTCGCCCTTGGGGACGATGTGATGGACTTTGACGGCTTCCGCGATGATCGCGCCGACCGTCATGCGGGGCGGAAGGCTCGAATAGGGATCCTGAAAGATGAGCTGGATGTCCGTTCTGTACTTCCGAAGTCCCGATTTTTTGAGTTTGGAAAGCTCTGCGCCCTCAAAATAGACGTCCCCGCCGTCCACGTCATAGAGACGGAGGACCGTCCTGCCGAGCGTCGTCTTGCCGCAGCCCGATTCCCCCACGACGCCGATCGCGGTCCCGGGGAGAACGCCGAAGCTCACATCGTCGACGGCGTGCAGGAAGGCGAGCGCCTTTCCGAAGAAATTCTTCTTGATGGGGAAATATTTTTTGAGATGTTCCACCCGCAAGATGGTCCCGTCCTCGTTGAGGGGGGTCTCTTCGGGTTCCTCCGCGGCGGCGATCTCCTGCGTTGCAGGCGGCTGCGGAGCCTTCTCCTCGCGCGGCTCTCTCTGTTTTTTGGGTCTCCTCTTCAGAAGAACGAGAACGAGCAGCACGCAGACGAGGACGGCGATCAGCCCGAGCACGACGCAAAACGCGACGGCATGTTCGGGCTTTGACGCCAGAATTTGCGAGATCAGATTTGATTTGTCCGTCATAGTCCCCTCCTCAGGTTCCGACAGTCGGCGGAAGATTCCGCCCTGCCGTATGCTCTTGTCCCGATAGCGATGATGGTCTCCATTGGTCACTCCTTTTCATAGAGATAGCAGGACACCGCGTGCGTATCGGATACCTTGTACTCGGGGGGATATTCCCCGTCGCACCGCCCCATGCACTTGGTGCAGCGGTTGCGGAAGTAGCAATGGTTGGGCAAATTGATGGGATTGGGCACCTGCCCGGGAATGGAATAGAGCGGTTCCTTCGCGTCCGATTCGATGAGCGGTTTGCTCTTCTGAAGTCCCACCGTGTACGGGTGCAGCGGGTTTTTGAAGATCTCGCGCACCGTCCCCCGCTCGATGACCCGTCCCGCGTACATGACGACGACTTCGTCCGCCATTTCGGCGATGACGCCGAGGTCGTGGGTGATGAGCATGATGGAACAGCCTTCCTGCTTTTGCAGGTCGCGGAGAAGTTCCAGGATCTGTGCCTGAATGGTGACGTCGAGCGCCGTCGTCGGCTCGTCGGCGATGATGAGCTTGGGTTCGCCCGCGAGCGCCATTGCGATCATGACGCGCTGCCGCATGCCGCCCGAGAGTTCGTGAGGATAGCTCTCGTAGCAATGTTCGGGCATGGAGATACCGACTTTCTTGAGCATCTCGATGCTGAATGCCTTTGCGTCCTCTTTCTTGATCTCGGGGTTCTTGAGGAAGGAGACCTCGTCGAGCTGGTAGCCGACCGTGAACACGGGGTTGAGGCTCGTCATCGGCTCCTGAAAGATCATGGTGATGTCCTTGCCGCGGATGTTGTACATCTCCTGCGTGGGCGTCTTGACGACGTCATAGGCGAGCTTGCGCCCCTGTTCGTCGTAGCCGAGGTTTTCCGAATTGAAGCGGATCTGCCCGCCGACGACCTGACCTTGGGGGGACTGGACGAGCTGCATGATCGAGAGCGACGTGACGCTCTTGCCGCAGCCCGATTCCCCGACTACGCCGACGACCTTGTTCTTGGGGATGTTGAAGGAGACGCCGTTGACCGATTTGACCGTGCCCGTATCCGTGAAGAAGAAGGTCTCGAGGTCCTCGATCTCGATGAGGTTGTTCTCGTCCTTCATGGGCGCCGTGTATTCGCTGAGGTCCCGCTTCTGCCGCTTGAGCTTCTCGTAGTACTTCATCTGCTTGAAGTTGTAGCGGATGATCTTGCGGCTCTCCCGCATGGAGATATAATTGGAATATTTCTTTGCCATCGTCTATTTCCTCGCCTTGGGGTCCATTGCGTCTCGCAGACCGTCTCCGATAAAGTTGAAGCCGAGCACCGCGACGACGATCAGAAGTCCCGCAGGTAGCCAAACATTCACGTGATAGTTGAGGATCTCGGGTCTGTTCGCGAGGGCGATCATGCTCCCCCATGCAGCCTTGGGCGGCTGGACGCCGATGCCGAGGTAGCTCAACGTCGATTCGTACAGGATGACGGAGCCGAGACCGAGCGTCATCGAGACGATGAGCTGGGGCATGACGTTGGGAATGAGATGTTTGAAGATCCTCCTCGGCGTCGAGAAGCCCATGACTTCCGTCGCCGTGATGTATTCCTGCTCGCGCAGGGAAAGGATCTGCCCGCGGACGAGCCTTGCCGTTCCGCTCCAGCTGAACAGCGTGATGAACACCATCAATAGGTAGATATTGACGTCCTCCGAGAGTTCCCACGAGTTGATCGCCGCCGAGGCGATGAACAGGATGGGAAGGGTCGGGATACAGTTGAACACATCGACGATACGCATGAGGACGTTGTCGACCCAGCCGCCGAAGTAGCCCGCGACGCCGCCGATGATGATGCCGAGAATGGTCTCGAGGATGACGACGATGAAGCCGATGAGAAGCGAAATTCTGCCGCCGAACATGAGACGGACAAAGACGTCCATGCCCTTTTCATCGGTGCCGAGCCAGTGGTCGGCGCTCGGGTCGGCGAGACGGTTGATGCCGTCCTCCGCTTCGACGACTTCGGTGACGTTGACTTCTCCGCCGTTGCCGTCGCTCTGCTGATAGTAGTTGACGTCCTCGGAGTAGTAGTCCCCTTTATCGACCGTTTCCTCACCCCATCTGTTAAAAACGACGGGACCGAGGACGGCGAAGAGGATGAGCGCGGCGATCATGACAATGCCGACGATGGAGAGCTTGGAACGGAAGAATCTCCTCATGACGAGGCGCAAGGGACTCATCTCTTTGTAGGTCTCTTCCGCGACGCCGAGTTCGCGCACCTCTTTGGTCTCTTCCTGTACGCTCTCCTCTGCTTCCCCGTGCGCTGCCGTCGGCGCTTCGAGCGTCTCGGCGGTCACGGCGAGTTCCTTTTCTTCCCTCACTTCTTCGGAGGGAATGACTTTCTTTTCTTCGTCTTTCATATCATTCTCTCCTTTAACTCAATTTGACGCGGGGGTCGACGATGGAATACATGATGTCCGAGAACAGCGTTCCGATGACGGTCAGGATGGCGAGGAACATGTTGTAGCCCATGACGAACGGGATATCCGCAAATTGCAGGGCGTCATAGGCGAACTTCCCGATGCCGGGGATCCCGAATACCTGCTCGGTGATGAGCATGCCGCCGAAGAGGGACGGAAGGATCTCTGCGAGCAGCGTCGCGAGCGGGATGAGCGTGTTGCGGAAGGCATGCTTGTAGATGACCTTCTTCTCGCTGAGTCCCTTCGCGCGCGCCGTACGGATATAATCTGCGCTCAAGACTTCGAGCGTGTTCGTTCTCGTATAGCGCATGAGACCGCCGATCGACAGCAGCACCGTGACGGCGATGGGCAGGACAAGATGCCAGCACATATCGCCGAATTTTGTGACCTGTCCCCCGAAAGTTTCGGGATAGGTCACGCCGCCGCTGACGATACCGCCGCTCGGGAACCACCCCAAGTCGACGGCGAACACCTTGATGACGATCGCGCCGAAGAAGTAGCTCGGAAGCCCGATGCCGATCATGGTGAGGACGGTCGTCACATAGTCGCGGACGGAATATTGGTGCGTTGCGCTCGTGATGCCGAGAGGGATCGCAATCGCGAATTGCAGAATGGTAGCGACGATCGCGATGCCGAAGGAGTACCACATCTGGTCGGCAATGACTTCGGCGACGGGCTTCTGATACTTGAAGGAACGCCCGAGGTCGCCTTTGAGCATGTTGCCGAGCCAGCCGAAGTACCCCTTCATGATCCCCATGAAGGAATTATCGCCGATCCCGAGAAGCTCTTTGTAGCGCTGCAGGTCCTCCATGCTCATGGCACCCGACTGCACCTTGGACGAGAACGTCTGGTCGACATAGTCCGCCGGCATGAGCCTCGTCAGCGTATAGATGATGATGGATACGCCGAGGAGAATGATGATGGAGAGCAGCAGTCTTTTTACGATATACTTGAACATCGATTCACCGATTTATGCGGAGCCGCAGACGTCGTGCGCCTTCGGCTCCGCCCTTTTTTTATTTCAGGTCAGACTTATTGTGCAACATTCAGCGAGACGGTGTGGATGTCCGCCGTCAACCCCTTGAAGGAGGTGGGGTTCTGGAAGAAGGAACTCTCGTCGAACTTTTCGGAGTTGTAGACGAAGAGGTCGTTCCTCTGGTAGGTGGGAAGTTCGACGGCAAGCTCCATGACGAGGTCGAGCGCCTCGGCATAGACCTTCGCGCGGCGCAGTTTTTCGGCATCGCTTGCGGAGTCGTCGATCTTGCGTCCCTGTTCGATGAGGAGCGCGAGTTCGTCGAGGAGGTCGTTTTCGCGGTCATACTTTTCGCCCCCATTCCGCAGGATCTGTCGGTAGCCCCAGTTGAGGACGGAGGTCGCCGTGGAATCCTTGTGGTAGACCTGATACATGTCGGGGTCGATCGTGGAACCCCATGCAGCCGCCCAGACGGCAAGCGAACCCGTGTTCAGCTTGATGAGTCCTTGAGGGTCGGTCTTGACCGTGATCTTGAAGCCCCACTTGTTGAGCATCTCGCCCGCCTGCCAGAGCGCATCCCATGCGGGGTGGTCCTGTTCGCTGCCGACGATCGTGAATCTGTACTTCAGCGTGTCGCTGCCGTCGGTGTAGACACCTTCGGCATTCGGGGAATAGCCTTCGCCCTCGACGAGTCCGCGGATGAAGTCTTCCTGCTGTGCCTCGGTGAGGGTATCCCCCGCATGAATGTTGTGGCTGCGGATATAGGCCGCATAGTCGGGATCGACGACATCGAGATTTTCGGGAACGGGATCGCCGATGAAGGGATAGTAAGGCGTCTTGTCTCTCAAGGCGAGATCGTAGACCCAGTTCGCCTTGGTCATGGAGCGGTTGAGGACTTCGGCGTGCGTACCGTAGTACTGCGCGGTCAGCTTGGTGTCGACGCAGTGCATGATCGCACGGCGGACCTTGAGGTTGGGAACTTCCCCTGCGTTGATCCCGATATAGCCGTAGCCCGAAGTCATGATCTCCTTGTTGCCGATGCCCTCGTTTGCCTTGTCGCGGACCTCATTGAAGATCTCCGTCTTGGCGTTGGGTTCGACAAAGTCCATGTCGCCCGAGTAGAGCATGTTGAGCATCTGGTTCTGCTGTGCGACCTCATAGCGGACCTTCTTGATCTTGGGAGCGCCCATGAGGTAGTTGTCGTTGCGTTCGTAGTAGATCATGCTTCCGTTGTAGAAGTCTCCCCTGCCGACATCCGCCGTGCCGCCTGCGACCTTGCCGATGCCGCCCGAGTCGCGGCTGACCGCATAGGGACCCGCACCGACGGGCAGACCGTTCTTGTCGGTTTCGCCGATGACTCCGTCAAAGAAGGACTGGGAGCCGTACTCGACGCCGAAATTCTCTTCATAGTCGAATGCGTTGATGTGCGCTTCATCCGAATAGTAATACATGGGAGCGACCGAGAAGGCGAAGTTCCAGATCGCCTTGGGGTCGATGTCGTTGATCGTGATGGAGAGGACTTCATTGCCCTCGATGACGTGGGTGTTGTTGGACCCCTCTTCATAGACGGGGACGCCGTAGCTCTTGTTGTTGACCGTGACGGGTTCCGTCTTGTTGGCGAACTTGATCCCCGAGATGCTCTTGATGGTCGTCTCGTGCGTCTTGAAGTGCTCTTCCAAGGCTTCGTTGGTGATGTAGGTGAAGAGGTCGCCCGCCGTTGCCCAGTACTGGATGACTTCGTCGATCGCGTCGGGGATATTGTAGGTGAACACGTAGTCGATCGCCCACTTCTTCGCTTCGTCCGCGGACATTGCGAGAAGTTCCTTCGCCGTGCCCGACTGGGTGGGATAGCCGTCTATCTTCTTGTCGTCCCTGTTCCACGTGAGGACGCCCTCGTTGTAGAGGAACATCTCGACGTCGGACTGCAGAAGTCCCCTGTACTCCTTGCCCGTCTTGTCCTGAAAGACGGTGTCGGCATAGGAGTCGAGGGCGTTGGAATAGTCGCTCTCGAGTTCCTTGCGGAAGAGTTCGAGCGCCTTGTCATAGTCGGCGACGACGTGCCCGAACGCTTTCTGGTCCTCTTTCGCCTTTTCTTCAAGCTTCTTCCTGAAGTCGGCAGACTCGAAAGAGGCATTGGGATTTTCGTCCATGATCTCATTCTTGGCGTCGACGAGCGCGTTGATGCGGGTGTTGGCATCGAGACGGAATTGCTCCATGAAGGCATCCTGCTCCGATTCCCTCTCGGACTGCGTGCGGTATGCCTTGAGTCCGACGATGTCCGTCGAGTAGATGGTGCTCGCGCCCGTGTAGACGGGGTCGAGGTAGACGTACAGGTTGAAGAGCACGTCCTTCATCGAAAGATAGCTGCCGTTGGAGAATTGGACATTGTTCTTGAGGACGAACTTATACTCCGTCTTCTGGTCGACGTCCGCCGTGCCCGTCGTCTTGATCTCGAGGTCCTCGACGACGACAGCTTCCTTTTCGCCGTAAGAGACGTTGCCGTTCTCGTCATTGGCGAGCATGCTGATCTGGGTAAGTCCTGTTACGGACATGTCCGTTCCCGAAGTTGCGAAGAAGGGACTGAACACGCCGTCGACGGGCTGGGTGGAAAAGACGACCGCATCGGTGTCGTTGTTGTACTTTCCGCCGCCGTTGCCGCCACCGCCTTCTCCGTCGCCGCAGCCTGCGGCGATGCCTGCCGTCATGATGCAGGCAAGGGTTGCTGCCGTAAATTTGATCGCTTTGGATTTCATAATATCACTCCTTTTTTGTTTGCTGAATTTATCCTGCCTGCGTCTCATCGGTGAAGGTGACGTGGGCTTCGCAATTCTCGCCCGTGACGCCTTCCTGCCAGAAGAGCCGCTTGTGCTCGCATTCGAATGTGTCGTTCTTGGTGTCGACCTGCTTGACCGTGACCGAGCCGTTGACGGTGACGTCCTTTACGTTTGAATCTTGGGCGAGGACCGCAAGGGGCGCGATGTAGACGTAGTTGATACGGGAGTATTTCACGTCCACTTCGAGGTCGAACTCAAACGTCACGTTCTCGACCGTCGCACCTTCCATGTTCCCGAAGAGAGCGATGCACAGCGCCCTGTCGCCGAGGAGCGCCTGCTGGTTGCTGACGTAGTCGTTGGCGTCGAAGGTGAGCGTGATGCCCGTGACCGAGAAACCGTTGCCGTAGAACACGCTCGTGAACTTGCCTGCGCCGTCACGGAAGCCCTCCGTCTCCTTGCCTTCGAGGTCGATGCTCTGCGTGAGGTAGACGCCCTCTCTGTTGCGGCTGTAATTCTTTGCCGCGGCGATGAACTCGTCCGCCGTCGAGACGTAGACGAAGTCGCCCTCGAGGTAGTCGACGTAGACCTTGACCGCCGTGGACGTCTCTCCGCCCGGGTGGGTGAAGGAAGGATCCCACGGGATCCAGTTGCCGCTCCCGTCCTTGCCCTCGTAATAGACGATCTCGTAGACGCCGTTCGCGTTGGGTGCCCGCTTGGCGGTGTACCCGGGACGGTTGTCGGCACGGTTCGAGGAATCGCCGAAGGGCATGCCCTGCTGGGTCTCGATGCTCGTGAATACCTGCTCTTCCCCGTTCTCGTCAAAGTAGCAGATCTCGTAAGTGTGCTTGACCTTGGGTCTCCAGCCGCAGTAGAGCGTCAGGCTCTCGTCCCCGCTCTTGACCTTGTCCGTCTCGAAGTTCCATTCGTCCGAATAGGAGACGGTGCCGTCGGCGTTCTCCGTTCTGGTCTTGTACCAGCCCGAGATCTCGTAGTTGGCGCAGATGATATCGCGTTTGGAATATTCGCCCGGGGGAGCAATGAGCGTCTCGCCGCCTTCGGGGACATAGTAGTACATCCGAACGTGGCGGGTGGTGTTCTGATAGGTCCCCCCTTCCAGCTCGTAGATGACCTCGACGCCGCTGTTCCCGTTGGAATTCGGGGCGCTGCCCGAGGTATAGTCGGTGGAACCCCCGCCGCATGCCGTCAAGAGTCCCGCAAATATGCAGACCATGCACAGCCCGACGAGAAATAGGATCGCTCTTCTTTTTTTCATGACTACCTCACTTCGCCGCCGCGACGCCACAGAAGATTTGCCTGCGTTATGGCGGAAAGTCCAAAATGACATAATACTACAATATAACATTATACCCAAATGTCCCCCGCTCGTCAAGGAAAATACATGAAATCTGCGTGAATTATTTATAAAATATCCTTATATCTGGAAAAAATTTATCTTATGCGTATAAATTATGCAAATATTCAACGCAATTTGTGAAATAAATGCAATGCTTTTCGTGCGGTTCCCTTCAGAGCGGCGGGAAATGGGTCGGAGCGGACGGGAGCGGAAGGTTCCCCCATCCTGTAAAAATTTATCAAAATCTTAAAATTTTTTTCAAATCCGCCAAAAAATTTTCAAAATCATCTTGTTTTTTTCCGTCGGATTTGATATAATATATTTTCTTTCAAAGAATATAAGGGACTTTCCTCGACAGAATATGCTCGATTCTTTCTATGAAAAACTGACGGGATACGCGAACTCCTCCGTCCCCGTCGTCATCATCTGCATCGCGGTCATGCTGCTCGCGGGCTTTTTGGGGACGCGGATCACGAAGCGGCTCAAACTCCCCAACGTCACCGCCTATATCCTGGTCGGCATCGTGCTCGGACCGTACTGCCTCGACCTCGTCCCCGAGGAAGTCGCGGGGGGAATGGACTTCATCTCCGACATCGCGCTCGCCTTCATCGCCTTCAGCGTGGGCGAATACTTCCGCTTTTCCACGCTCAAGAAGAACGGCGGGAAGGTCGTCGTCATCACCCTCTTCGAGGCGCTCACGGCGTCCGTGCTCGTGTTCATCCTCTGTTTCTTCCTTTTGAGGCTCGGGCTGGCGTTCTCCATCATCCTCGCGGCGCTCGCCTCGGCGACCGCCCCCGCTTCGACGCTCATGACCATCCGCCAGACGAAGGCGCACGGCGACTTTGTGGATACCCTCTTCTCCGTCGTGGCGCTCGACGACGTCGTGGGACTGCTTGCGTACAGCGTCGCCGTCTCGGTCGCGCTCGCGACGCTCGGGAACGGGTTCTCGGCGGGCGACGTGCTCCTTCCCATCGCATGGAACGTCATGATGATCGCGATCGGGGTGGGATTCGGGTTCATCCTGAAATTTTTGATGGCGAAGCGGTCCACGGACAACAGGCTCATCGTCTCCGTCGCCTTCCTCTTCGCGCTCTGCGGGGTCGGCGCGGCGGTCAACGTCTCTCCCCTTCTCGCCTGCATGGCGATGGGGACCGTGTACATCAACGTCTCGGGGGACGACAAGCTCTTCAAACAGCTCAACTACTTCTCGCCCCCCATCCTGCTCCTCTTCTTCGTGAAGTCGGGCATCGGCTTCGACCTCAAGTCCCTCGTCGGCGGCGGGAGCCTCGGGAGCGTTCCCCTCATCGTCATCGGCATTCTCTACTTTGTCGTGCGGCTCGTCGGGAAGTACGGCGGCGCGTTTGTCGGCTGTGCGATCACGAAGAAAGACAAGCGGGTCAGAAACTACCTCGGCATGGCGCTCGCACCGCAGGCGGGCGTCGCGATCGGGCTTGCGGCGCTCGGCGCAAGAGTGCTCGGCGGGGAGACGGGCGTCATGCTCGAGACGATCGTCCTCTCCTCGAGCATCCTCTACGAACTCGTTGGTCCCGCCCTCGCGAAGCTTTCGCTGTATCTGTCTTGTTCGTACGGGGAACGCGCGGCGGCGCTCGAGGCGGAGACGGCGCAGGACGGAGATGTTCCCGCAAAGCCCCCCACCAAAGAGGAAGAGGTCGCTTCCCTCAAACAACAGCTCCAGAACATCCAAAAACAGCTCTCCGTCAAGGAATACGCCCGCTCGCCCGAAGAGGAAGCCTTCCTCGAGGCGACCCAGCCGCCCGACTCGGAAGAGATCTCGACAGGTTCCGAATATAACAGAAAAAAATTCATCAACAAGAGGTAACTTATGCCTACGGATTACATTGCGAAGTGGCTCGGCGAATGGTCGGGCGAAGTCAATCTTGCGTCGACCGCGCTCAAGACGGCGATCGTCATCGTCATGGCGGTCATTCTGGGCTGCGAACGCTCGAGAAACCGCCATGCGGCGGGATTGAGGACGTTTATCGTGCTCTCGATCGGCTCGATGTTCGCGGGGATCGCCGATATGTATTTCATTCAGGAGCTGCATGACGGGTTCTCCTTCATGTCGGCGGCGGTGTTCATCGGGATCTCCATCATCACGGCGAATACGATCGTCTACTCTTCCAAAAATCAGCTCATGGGACTGACGACGTCCTTCGGCGTGTGGACGATGTCCATTATCTCGGCGATCCTCGGGTTCGGTCTCTACACAGCCGCCCTCATCGGCTTTGCGGCGCTCATGATCGGATTGCTCGCCTTCTATAGACTCGAGAATTACATCAAGGCGAAGTCCGACCACTTTGAGATCCACCTCGAGCTGAAATCGAAGGGAAGCCTGCAAGAATTTGTCGCGGCGGCGCGGGAATTCGGTCTCAAGATCGACAATCTCGAACTCAACCCCGCCTATGCAAATTCGGGGTTGAGCGTGTACACCGTCAAATTTACGGTCGTGGAAAAGGAACTGCGCAAGAAGAGTCACAACGACATCATCGAAGCCCTCTCCGTCCTCGACTGCGTCTACCATGTGGAACGCCTCGGCTGATCGAAAGGACATTGAAAAGAGCCTTCCGTGCATTCGGAAGACTCTTTTTTATTGGGGAAAATAAGGTGAATTCCCTTGGCGCCCCTCGGGGTCCCCGCAAAAAGACAACGTATTTTTGCGGGGTGGTTTAGGGGAGCTGTCGAGCGGAGCGAGACTGAAGAGTTTTGAAACCCCTTTGGCTCACTGCGTTCGCCACTGTCTCGGACGGGTAGAAACCCGTCCTCGGTCACCGTTCGCGCGGGATAATGCGCTCACTCACCGCAAAACGCAGCGCACAGCACACCGTGCTGATGCGCAAGGATTGCGTTTTGCGACCCTACAGGGGCAGCGAGGGCGTTCGCGCCCGTTTGTCGGGATTCTTCGGCTTCGCCTCTGAATGAACGGTCGCGCTGCGCGGCGCTCGCCTTTCCGTCATTTCGAGCGTAGCGAGAAATCTCAAAGGACGAGATCCCTCACATACGTTACTTCGCGCTATGCGCTCGTGCCGCGCTTGGAGCAATAAGAATTCGCGCGGGGCGGGATGACGTGATCTACATAACTTCGCGCTACGCTCCTCGTGCCGCGCTTGGAGCAATCAGAATTCGCGCGGGGCGGGATGACATAGCCATAGGCATTATCCCCCCCATTCGTCACGGCTTCGCCGTGCCACCTTCCCCCCGTAGGGGGTCAGGTCTGGGGAGAGCCTCCCCCCGTAGGAGGAAGGCTTTTCACTTCACTTTAATCAACAAAGAGCGGGAGGCGGGAGACGCCCAAGTACTTTCTTCCGTTCTGCTCGTCCGTCCTCTGCTTGGCGTAGTTGTTCTTGCTGTTCTTGTCGTACATGTAGAAGTTGAAGTCCTGCGTTCCCGCGGCAGACGGAAGGATCGTCCCCTGCTGATGCAGCGTCCCCTCTCCGTCGGCGAGGACGGAGATGTTGACATTGAGATGAAGCAGGTCGTTGAGTTCCCCGTCAAGTTCGCTCACATCGACCGCGGAATAGTTTCTTCCGCCCCCGTACAGGGCAATGCCGCCGTGGACGTACTCCTTTTCGCCCGATCTTTCGATGACGTTTCCGTACCGCTCGGGGTTCCTCGCGACGACGAAGTTGAGCATGCTGCGGATGTCGAGTTTGAGCCATTCGCGGAGAGCGCCCGTCGGGGATTCGATGAGCGTCGAGGAATCGACGAGGGAGAGATCTTTCCAGTCATAGAGCCTGACGTCCCCCTTGAGGCGGAGCACGGAAGCGAAGGACGTTCCGCCCGTCCTCTCCCAGCTCTCGGTAAGGCGCCGCCATTGATGGTCGCCCGCACCCCCGTAGAGGAAGGTCCCCGCAAAGTTGCTCTCCACCCCGACGGTGAAGAGACCGCTCGTCTCGACGACGGAGTCCTCGAGGGTGACGTCCGTCATGACGTACTGCGAATAGAACCAGCTGTCGTTGTAGAGATATCCGTAATCGTTGCTCTTCCCCGCCGCCGTGTACGGTCTGCCGCTCTGGTCGGTAAGCGCGGGTTCCGCCCCGCCCGCAAGGCTTGCGCGGAGCGCCCTGTTCGCCCCGATCTTGAGGATGAACTCTCTCCCCTGCGAGAGGATACAGCCCTCGATCCTGACGAGGATGCGCTCGCTGTCGCACCCCCTGTTTTCGGAGAGAGAATCGAGGAAGTAGTGCTGTCCGTCGCGGTTTCCGCCATAGGCGCGGATGACGTTCCGCCCGTTGCGGATGCGGCAGTTGACGATCTCGGCGGTCGCATTCACCTCGAGCGTCGTGCCCGTAAGGTTGAGGTTGGTGAGGTCATATTCGCCGTTCTCGCTCTTGAGAGAGCCGTCGCTGCAGCCCAAGAGGTCGACGCCGTACAGTTTGACGCCGTTCGTACGGATGAGGAAGGCGATGTTGTCCTGCCCCGCGACGCTCGCGATCTGCCCGTAGTTGACGAAGTAGAGAGGTCCGCGGTACTCGGCAAAGATCGGCTGCCCGCTGCCGTCCATGGCATGGGTGTAGGCGTCGGCGTCGACGGACTTGCCGTTTCCGTATACGTCGTTGAAAAATTCGAGGACATAGGAGACAAATGCGCCGTCCGCGTTCCCGCTGCTCTCGTACCAAGCGGTGTTGTACGTCGAGCGCATGCGGTGTTCCCTCAAGAGCGCCGCACGGACGTCCTCGGAGAGGAGATCCCCCTTCGCATCCGTGCCGAGCCTGATGTCGTCGGTCAGGACGACCTTGTATTTCTCCCCCGCCGCCTTGACGAGTTCGGGGGCGTTTTTCACGGCGACCCCCTCTTTGACGACGTTGAGCGTCAAAGTCGCGGCGACGCTCGAGGAGAACGCCTCGTTCCCCTTCCAGTATGCCGTCACGGTCACTTTGCCTGTGCCGAGCGGGACGAGGACGAGCGCACCGTCCCGCGTCTCCACCCGTGCGATGCTGTCGTCGGAGACGGAATAGGCGACATCGTCCCCCGCGGGTCCCGTTCCCGATGTGCTGTATGCGTACACGCGGAGCGGATAGACGTTGTCCTGAAGTTCCATGGAGCTGTTATATGCCCTGCCCGCGACGGTGTAGCATTCCGCAAGGTCCACTTTGACGTTGTTCGTGATCTGAATGGCGCTGATCTTGTTGACGATGGAGACGAAGATCTCCTGCTCAAAGGTCCTTCCGCCCCGCTCCGTTCTCGCACGGAGCACATAGTCGCCGCCCCTGCTCGCAGAGACGGTCGCCTTCGCCCCGTCCGCCGTAAAGGTCGCATCCAAAGTCCCGCCGCCGAGCTTTTCAAATTCCCAAGTGTATTCGACGTCCCCCGCCCCGCCCGTCGAGACGGCATAGAAGGAGACGGCATTCCCCGTAAGAAGGGTGACTTGCTGTCTCTCCCCTTCCTGCACGATGGGCAGATCGGAAAAGACGGAAAAGGCAAATTCCGTAAAGGTGAACTGGCAAGGGACGCTTGCGCCGCCCGCGGAGATCGTTGCGGAGAAGGTCTCCCCGACGTCCCCGTCGATCGTGACATCGAGAATGTACTGCCCGTTTCCGACGGAAGTCGGCGCTCCCTTGCAGTGCGCATATGCCGACACGAAGCTCGGGGTCCCCGCGCATTCCACAAAGATCTGCAGCTCCTTCGTCCCCTCGACGAGGCGGATGCCCGCCGAGCCGACCGTGCCGTTGACGGCGATCGTTCCCTGCGGCGGCTTGGGGACGTTGAGGGTCACCGTCTTTGTGATGACGCCGTTGACGCCGTCGGGAACGGAGACTTCGAGCTTGTTCTCCCCCGAGAAGGGCAGAAAGAGGGTCTTTGCGCCCTTTTCGATGTGCGCATAGCCGCCCGCCTGTGCGATGCGGTAGTCGCTGAAGCCGATGGGAAGGATCTCCATGCCGTAGCTGTATTCGCCCGCGGGAATGTCGGCGGTGTATCCCCCTTCCGTCTCCCGCAGGATGTCCGTCTCCCCGTCATAGACGGAAAAATCAAAGTCATAGGGCTTCGAGGAGACGATGACGACGGAAAGAGAGTCCGTAAAGCTCTTGTCGTTGCTCGTCGCCGTGATCGTGACGGCGCCCTCCCGCTTGGGGACGATCTTCCCCTCCCGCGTGACTTCGGCGATCTTCTCGTCGCTCGACGAGAGAGAGTATCCCTTGTTGCTCGCGTTGGACGGGGAGACCTCGGCGGTGACGATGTGTTCCCGCTTCTCTTCCATGCGGACGAGCAGCGTCCCCTCTTCGTCCGTGCCGTCCGCGTGGATGGTGATGTCGCTCACGGAGATGTTGACGTTGAGGCTCACGAGGTTGACCGAGGAGAACAGGACGAGCACGAATACCATCGGAAGGACCAAGATGAGCGCGATGAGTGTCTTTCGCATCAGATGCCCCCTCCCGAAAATTCATAGTATTTCTTCTTGAGACGGAAGAGCATGTAGAAGGTCGCAAGTCCCGCCGCGAGCAGGGCGATCCCCCCCGTCAGAAGATAGGTGATGGCGCCGTAGTCGAAGTTGCGCAGCATCGAGAGAACTTTGAGCACAAAGACAAGTCCCCCGACCGCAAAGGAGAGAACCATGCCGAGGACGATGACGGTGGAGACGGTGCCCGAAGATTCCTTGATCTCCCCGTCGTCCTCCGTCGAAAATTTTGCGTGGTTGAAGTCGTACCGCGTCGCGACGGCGATGTTGGCAAAGCTGAAGAGCATGCCGACGACCCCGACAAAGAAGGCGTCCCCGAAGTTCACGATGCCCGTCGCGAGCAGGATGACCGCGGAGAGGAACTGGGAGAGCGCCGTCACGAGAAGGCAGAGGACGATCTTGGAGAAAAAGACCGTCTTATAGTTGAGGGGCAATGCCTTGACGGTATAGAACATCTGTCCGTCGCGGCTGATGTTCGTCGCGCAGAAGATGTTGGTGAGCGCACCGAAGAGAATGGTCAGAAAGATCGCGATCTCGAGGTTGCAGTCCAGCCCGACGAGATTCTCGACGAGGGACGCCCCCACGTCCATGCAGAAGTAGACCATGAGGGGCATGATGAGCGCGACGGAGAAGTAGGAGAACGTATAGGACGGCGTGCGGAAGATGAGCAGAAAGTCCTTTTTGAGCAGCGCGATGAAGCGGCTGTGACGTTTCCTCAAGTGCGGGGAACGGAGCGTGACGGCGGGAGCGCCTTGGTTCCGCGCCTTCAACGCCGCGCCGAGAATGCTCTTGATGACAAAGAGCGCCGTAAAGAGGCAGACGACGGCGAGGACCCCGAGGGCGACCCAGCTCCAGACGGGATCGCTCCCCGTCATGATGCCCGCAAACCAGCGGGCGGGGTACAAAAACGCACACACCGTGCCGATCGCCGTCATGACTTTCTCGCTGAAAAAGTAGCGGACGGAGTCGCCGAGGAGCATCTGCTTCACGCCCCCGAGGAGCATCGAATAGACGTAGAAGGCGACGCCGAGGATCGCCGTCAGGAGCAGGAAAGTCAGGACGAAGCGTTCCCGCAAAAAGCGCTTGAGCGCCTGAAAGGGCAAGACGAGCACGGAAGAGATCGCAATCGTGATGAGCGGCAAAAGAAAGCAGATGAGGAGAGTCCAGAACCAATAGAGCGCCGTCACCCCCACTTTGAGGGAGAAGGTGATATTGACGGTGAATACGGCGACGACGGCGATGAGGAATTGGCTGAAATAGATACTGATGAGCTTTGCGACGAAGAGGGTCTTTTCGTTGATGGGCATGGCGGAGAAGATCTTCATGTCGTCGGCGGAGAAGAGTTCCCTGCCGATCTGCCCGATCCCCCCGATGACCATGCCGACGATGACCGCCGTGTAGAGAATGGAAAAGATCTCCGTCGCCCTCGCGCCGAGGTTGGTCACACCGTCCGTCTTGACGGCGACGTAAATTTCCACGAACCGCCCGAAAAAGACGACGAAGAGCGCCGCGATCGTGCCGATGAGCAGAAGGCGCAGCAAAAATCCCAAGAGATCGAACTGCCCCGCCTTGAATGCCGAGCGCCGTTCTTCGCTCCCCTTCCGCAAGAGGGCTTTCACCGTGCCGAACTTGATGCGCCCGCTCTTTTTGATGATGGCTGCGTCAGTCCTGTTGTTCATTGCGCAAGAAATACTCCTCAAAGTCGAAGTCGGGATCTTCCGAACAGATCTGTTTTACGTTGAGTTCATCCGCCTGCAGACCCTTGCGGATGAGCACGACCCTGTCGCACAGTTTTGCGACGGTGGTAAGGGCATGCGAAGAGAAGAGGATCGTGTTCCCCTTTTTGACATATGCGTGCATGAAATCCTGCACCGCCCGCATCGTGCGGGGGTCGAGTCCCGTCATGGGTTCGTCGAGGATCCAGAGCTTCGGCTCGTGGATGAGCGACCCCATCATGCAGATCTTCTGGCGCATGCCGTGCGAATAGGACGAAATGAGATTTTCGATGGGCTTTCCGAGCTGAAAGACCTCTTCGAGCGCCAAGAGACGGGGCTTTCTCAACTCTGTGGGGACTTCATAGACATCCGCCATGAAATTGATGTACTGGACGCCCGTCATCTTGATGAAGGTCGCGTGGTTGTCCGTCACAAAGCCCATGTTGGACTTGGCGCGTTCGGCATCCTTCTGAATGTCATAGCCCGCGATCGTGATCGTCCCCTTCTCGAAGGGAAGCATGCCCTCGAGACACTTGAGCGTCGTCGATTTGCCCGCCCCGTTGTGCCCGAGAAGTCCAACGATCTCCCCCTCATAGCAGCGGAATGAGATGTCCGCGACCGCCCAGTCGGCTTTGCGGGAATATTTTTTGTACAGCCCCCGAATTTCGAGAACGGGCTGCGGCTGTGCCTTGCCGCCTTCGGGCGGAAGATTGGGTTCCGTCATAGAGTCTCCTTGCCGAATTTCTTCACGAAAGAAAAAGAATTTCCCGAACAGACCGACGGCGGGCTTTTTTTGAGGACGTTTCCGCGTCCGTAAGGAAGGGTCCCGCCGCTTTATAGCATGCAGAGAAAGACGTGTCTATTTTACCATACGATGCGGAAAATGACAATCTTTTCGGGCGTCTTTTTGCATTTCTTGGCAAAAAATGGCTGTTTGTTCGAATGTTTTGAAGGATTTTTCGATATATTTCATTGACTTTGTGAAGAGTGTGGAAAAAATGACGGTTTTGGAATGCGGGGATAGGGGCGAGAGAGGTCTCTCCCACGGAGAGGGTAAGAGCCTACCCCTTCGGGGGGGAGGCTCCGCCGTAGGCGGTGGTGGGGGGGATAATGCCTACCATATTCCCCCCATTCGTCACGGCTGCGCCGTGCCACCTTCCCCCCCAAGGGGGTCAGGTCTTGCTTCCCCTATAAGGGGCAGCGAG
>CANQUD010000025.1 GCA_947626935.1 uncultured Clostridia bacterium
TTGCGGTGAGTGAGCGCATTATCCCGCGCGAACGGTGACCGAGGACGGGTCTCTACCCGTCCGAGACAGTGGCGAACGCAGTGAGTCAAAGGGGTTAAACCCCTCTGTCTCGGCTTCGCCTCGACATCTCCCCTAAGAGGGGCGACGAGAAAAGCGGTGACCCACACCCTGTCGCAATGCGACATCCCTCTCCCATGGAGAGGGTGCGATCGAGAGGGTATGCGCTGTTTCACCGCAATTTTCAATTTTCCATTTTTCATTTTCAATTTTTGATTTACCGTCTTGTCTTTTCCCGAAAGCTGTGATATAATACAGATAATTTCATTTATAAGGAGAGATTCACAATGAAAAGATGTGCCATTTGCGGCGAGATCGTAGAGGATGATGTCGCCGAATGCCCCGTTTGCCATGCGAAAAAGTTCGTTCCCGTCGAGGAAGAGGGCTTTGCGTGCGAACATCACGTCGGCGACGGCGTCGTCGAGGACAAGGAAGTCATGGACGGACTTCGTGCCAACTTCAACGGCGAATGCTGCGAAGTCGGTATGTATCTTGCCATGGCAAGGGTCGCCGAACGGGAAGGCTATCCCGAGATCGCCGAGGCATACAAGCGCTATGCCTATGAGGAAGCCGACCACGCTTCCAAGTTCGCCGAACTCTTGGGCGAAGTTGTCACCCCTTCCACAAAGAAGAACCTCGAACTCCGCGCGGCAGCCGAAGCGGGCGCCTGCGAGGGCAAACTCAAGCTCGCAAAGCGTGCGAAGGAACTCGGCTATGACGCCGTCCACGACACCGTGCACGAGATGGCGAAGGATGAAGCACGTCACGGCGCAGGCTTCAAGGGTCTCCTCAAGAGATACTTCGGAAAATAAGTTCTGCAAAAGAAACACAAACAAAAAGGCAGGAACGCATGTTCCTGCTTCTTTTTTCGGTGAAAAAATCTGAATGCGCGGCGGGGCGATGCCCCGCCGCGCCCTTTTCTTTACGCTACGGGAAGAATGAGGGTCGAGAGACCGCAGAAGATGATGAGCGACAGGGCGTCGACGATCGTCGTGATGAAGGGCGATGCGACGGCAGCGGGGTCGAGGTGGATCTTCTTCACGAAGAGCGGGAGAAGGCATCCGACGAACTTCGCCATGACGACGGTGCAGAAGAGCGCGAGGGACACAACGAGGCAGGGCCGAACTTCATACCCCGAAAATCCGAAGATCAGACGGTCGACGAGCTGCAATTTTGCAAAACATGCGACGGCGAGCGTTGTAGCGAGCAGGAGAGAGACGCGGAATTCCTTCCATAGAACGCGTCCCGTATCCTTTGTCTCCACTTCGCCGAGGGCGAGAGAGCGGATGACGGTGACGGAAGCCTGCGACCCCGAATTTCCGCCCGTGTCCATGAGCATGGGCACGCAGGCGAGCATCGCTGTCGAGAGCATGTTCTCGAACTTGTTGAGGATGAGTCCCGTAAACGTCGCGCTGACAAGCAGGATCAGGAGCCACGGGACCCTGTTCTTCCAGATAGAGAACACGCCCGTCTTGAGGTACGGCTTGCTCTCGTGCAAGACGCCCGCCATTGCCTCGATATCCTCGGTGTTTTCCTCTTCGATGACGTCCATTGCGTCATCGACGGTGACGATGCCGACGAGCCTTCTCTCATCGTCCACGACGGGGATCGCGAGAAAGCCATAGTCGGAGATCTTCCGCGCGACGGCTTCCTTGTCATCCTGCGTGTTGACGTAGATGACGTTGTCCTCCATGATGTCGCCGATGAGTGCGTTCTTCTTCGCCAGCATGAGGTCCTTGGCGGTGACGAGACCGATCAGCTTGTTGGACGTATCCGTCACATAGCAGGTGTAGATGGTCTCCTTGTCGATGGCGGTCTCGCGGATACGGTCGAACGCCTTCTCCACCGTCATATCGGGCAGGAAGCGCACGAACTCGATCGTCATGATAGACCCTGCGCTGTCCTTGGGATATTTCAGAAGCTCGTTGATGTAGGTGCGCGTCTCGTTGTCGCTCTGGGCGAGAAGTCGCTTGACGACATTTGCGGGCATCTCCTCGATGAGGTCGACGGTATCGTCGAGGAAGAGTTCGTCCATGACCGCCTTGACTTCCTTATCGGAGAGCTTTTTGAGGAGTTTTTCCTGCGTGTCGCTCTCGATCTCGACGAACATGTCCGCCGCGAGGTCCTTGGGCAGGATGCGGAACAGGACGGGAAGGTCCTCTTCCTTGACATGCTCGAACACCTCGGCAAGGTCGATCTCGTTCATCGAGGAGAGGAGCGGCTTTAAGACGGAGAACTTTCTCTCCTCGAGAAGCGCCAAAATTTCGTCCTCTTCGGCGATCCTGCGGGCGGCAGTCTCGGGAAGGTCCTCGATGATGTCGACGGTGTCGTCCACCGAGACGTCTTCCATGACTTCCTGCAATTCATCGTCATGGAGACCCTCGACGATCTTCTGCTGGACGGGCGGATCGAGAAGGACGATGACGTCCGCGAGAAAATCGCTCTCGAGGGCGCGTGCGAGCGGGATCGTATGTTCCCCCGCTTCGGATAAAATGATCGCCGCCTCTTCGGGGGAGAGTTTCCCCACGATCTGGGCGGCGGTTTCAATGTCATTGTTCAAGAGCAGCTCTTTGAGTTCTTCTGTCATGGCTTCACCTCCGCTGTTTTTTGGAATGAAGGCGCAGACGTCCGAAAAAAGCCCTTGTCAATCGGTGCATGCCGAAAAGAACAAAGACTTCTTTGTTTCGTCTACGCTGCTACTTCGTCCTTTCACGGCTTTTTCTCCTTAAAAGTAATTTTTTTGTTTCGAACGATTTTGTTTTTTCGTCCACCCCTTGCCCACCCCTTGAGGGAAGAATTTTGCATTCTGCCAAAGATTGATAATCTTTGGCGCAAAATTCTTATAGCATTTGCCCATATGCGTGGGCAAATGCCGACCAAACGCGGGGTTCTACCCGCGTGCGAGGGTGCCCCGAAGGGGCGGAAGGGGTGTCCTTCAAAACAAAATACGTTCGAGCGAACTGGCTTTGTACATCAATTAGGTCGCTCCGAATACGTTATATGCACGGACATTAAGGTTCCTGTAGGGTACCAAATTGGGTGCGCTCCGCAAAAGCGTGGTTTTGCTACGCGCAGGGATTTAAGAATGTTCCCCCCCACCACCCGCTACGCGGGAGCCTCCCCCCGCTGGGGGTAGGCTCTGACCTGACCCCCCACGGGGGGAAGGCTTACCCTCTCCATGGGAGAGGGGTAGGGGAGTGGGTCACCGCATTTTTCTTGGCTCCCCTGTAGGGGAGCTGTCGAGCGAAGCGAGACTGAAGGGTTTCATAACCCCTTTCCCCTCGCAAGCTCGGGGACTTCCCCTACAGGGGCAGCAAGTGGGTCACCACATTCCCCTAAAAGGGGCAGCGAGGGGACATCTGCATCCTTCCGCCCCACTACTTAATTCCCCTCTATTATACGCAAAAGCGGGGAAAAAGTCAAACGTTTTTTTCCTCTTCAAGCGGGACAAAGCACCCTTTCCCGAGGTCGAACAGCCCCCTGTCCGTCAGCTTGAGACGGGGGATGACAGGGAGCGCTAAAAAGGCGAGGGACATGAAGGGATCGAAGCCCTCGCGGACCCCCATTCCGAACGCCTTCGCACGCAGCTGCGCCGTCCTTTGCACGACTTCCTCATGCGGCGCCGAACTCATGAGTCCCGCAATGTCGAGCGGGAACACGTCCTCTTCCGCCGCGGAGACGAGCGCCATGCCGCCGCCCGCTTTCCTCAAAAGTCCGACGACATTCGCCATCGCACGGTCGTCGTCCCCCATGACGATGAGGTTATGGCTGTCGTGCGCCACGGTGATCCCGATCGCGCCCCCCTTCAGCCCGAACCCCTTGACGAGTCCGAGTCCGATCCTGCCCGTCGCAAAGTGTCTCTCGACGACGGCGAGCTTCAAAAATTCCGTCCCCTTTATGTCGATCTCTCCCTCGAGGGGCGGCGTGAATTCTTCGTCCGTACAGAGGGACTGCGGCGTCATGGAGATCGCGCGAAGCCTTCCCCCGTGCGCCATGATCGCAAAGTCCTTCGGGGAGACGTCCTTCACGTGCACCGTGTCGAGAACGGTCGCGGGAAGGTACCGCTTCGTGCCGTCAAAGAGAGCTTTCCCCTCTTCCGCGACGAGAACACCCCGCTTCCAGACGGCGGAAACGGCAAATTCCTCGAGATCTTTTACAAGGACCATGTCCGCAAAGTAATGGGGCGCGATCGCTCCGACATCCTTGACATGGTAGCATTCCGCGACGTTGAGCGTCGACATGGGTATCGCAAATTTTGCGGGAAGCCCCGCCTTGACGAGACGGGCAAGCGCCGCGCCGATGTGCCCCCTTTCGAGGTCCTCGGCGTGCTTGTCGTCCGAACAGACGAGGAAGCGGCGGAAGTTGGTCTCCGTCACCGCCTTGACGCCCGCCTCGACGGAGTTCGTGGACGACCCGACGCGGATCTGCGCGTACATGCCGCCGCGGACTTTCTCTGCGAATTCCTCCGCCGTGACGCATTCATGGTCGGTGGAGATCCCCGCACAGAGGTAGGCGTTGAGTTCTTTCCCCGAGAGTTCGGGAGCATGCCCGTCCACGATCTTGCCCTGTCCGAGCGCCGCGGCGATCTTCTTGAGAACGTCGCCGTCCGCACCGACGACGGCGGAGAAATTCATCATCTCGCCGAGACCGTAAAAGAGGTCCCGCCCGATCTGCCGCTCCGTCTCCTCGCCGCCGATGTTCGCCCCGCTCGTCTCAAACGGGGTCGCGGGAACGCAGGACGGGAGCTGGAGCAGGACGTCGAGAGGCTGCACGCCGTCCACGACGAGACGGCTGAACGCTTCCTTGATGTATTCCGCGCCGCCGATACCGCAGACGTTGACGATCTCATGCGGGTCGGCAACGATCGTTCCCGTGCCGTTTTTGACGGCGAGAACGGCGAACGCCTCGGGGGAGAGCAAACTGCTCTCGACGTGGATATGGGCGTCGAGGAAGCTCGGCAAGAGATATTGTCCCTTGCCGTCGTATTCGGTCTTTCCCGCATAGTCGCCGACGCCGACGATCCTGCCGTCCGCCACGCCGACACTGCCGCGGGTGACTTCCCCCGTAAAGACGTGGAAGATGTTGACGTTTTTGATGACAAGGTCACATTTTTCCCTGCCGCATGCGCAATCGATGAGATGTTTCATGCTTTCAGTATACCATACTCCCCGCTCCATTTGCAAGCATTCACCGACGATTTTATCCCGCCTTTTCCCCTTAGGTTGACGCGTTATATGGGACGGGCTGACGTAGTGTTCCCTTGGCTCCCCTCGGGGTCCCCGCAAAAAGACAACGTATTTTTGCGGGGTGGATTAGGGGAGCTGTCGAGCGAAGCGAGACTGAAGGGTTTTGAAACCCCTTTCCCCTCGCAAGCTCGGGGACTTCCCCTATAAGGGGCAGCGAGGAAATGCGGTGACCCACACCCTGTCCCTTGGCGCCCCCTTGAGGGGGAGCTGCCGAGGCTGCCCTTGCCGAGGCGGAGGGGGTGTCACGTTTTGGAACGACACCCCTTCCGCCCCCTTCGGGGCACCCACCCCTCAAGGGGTGGGCAGGGAATGCGGTGACCCACTCCCCTACCTTTGGGCGGCAGGAACCGCCGCAAAGCCCTTCGGCGTTGCCACGCCTCATGTCGCGGCGCAGCTCACAGCCCACTGGGCTGTTGAGCAGAATTGCGCCGCTCCACCCTCCCATGGAGAGGGTATGCCTTGGCTCCCCTGTAGGGGAGCTGTCGAGCGTAGCGAGACTGAAGGGTTTTGAAACCCCTTTGCCCCTTACGGGGCACTTCCCCTAAAAGGGGCAGCGAGAGGAAACTTCGGTGCGATCCCCCCACCACCCGCTGCGCGGGAGCCTCCCCCCCGAAGGGGGTAGGCTCTGCACAGACCTGACCCCCTCTGGGGGGAAGGTGGCACGGCGTAGCCGTGACGAATGGGGGGGACATTCTAAAATTATGTGCCATAGGCGGAATTTACTTCCGCCGTGGGCGACCCCATTTGGTACCCAACGGGAACCTTAATGTCAATACAAATAACGTATTCGGCGTGACCTAATTGATGAACAAAGTTACATCGCTCGAACGTATTTTGTTTTGAAGGACACCCCTTCCGCCCCCTTCGGGGGCACCCACCCCTCAAGGGGTGGGCAAGGGGTGGACGAAAAAACAAAATCGTTCGAAATAAAAAAACAAGCCCTATGACTACGGCTTGTCGTGGATGATGACGGTGATGCCGTCCTTGTCGCTGTACGTGCGCGAGGCGACGAGGGCGTCCACAAGGTACAGTCCTCTGCCGCGTTCGGCGTCCGCGGGACTCAAGGTGCTCTTTTCGGGCGGGCGGAACTTGTTCTCCCCGCGCACGGAGATGCGGATCGCCCTTCCCCGCTCCACGGTGAGAACTGCCCTGCCGCCGCCGTGCTGCAGGACGTTGGAGACAAGTTCGTCGATGACGAGCTTACAGTCGAACACGACTTCGGGAGACGCGCCGTTCATCTCCGCGCAGACTCGTATGAGCGCCTCTTTCAGCGCGGTATAACTTCCGATCTCGAAACGCATCATTCTGCCATGCTCTTTTGGAGCCTCTCCCTTAATTTTTCCAGAATTTTGCGTTCCATGCGGGAAACATACATCTGCGAGACTCCCATTCTGCGGGCGGTCTCTGCCTGTGACAGTTCCTCGGTAAAGCGGCAGCGCACGAGTTTTTTCTCCGTCTCGGAGAGTTCGGAGACGGCGGAAGAGACGGCGTCGTGCGTCTCGATCCTCTCGAACACGTCATTTTCGGCGGGAATGACGTCGTAGAAGTTCATATCGTCGTCGCCTGCGGGACGGTCGAGGGAGACGACCCCGCCCGCTTCGGCGGACATCAGGACTTCTTCCTCGGTGACGCCGAGCTTTTCGGCGATCTCCCTTGCGGTCGGCTTTTTGCCGAGTTCCTTCGTCAGTTCGTCCGCGGTTCTCAAGACGGACGTGCGGAGTTCGGAGACCTTCCGCGGCAGGTGCACGAGGCGGGAGCGGTCGCGGAAGTAATTCTTGATCTCTCCCGTGATCGTGGGGGTGATGAAGGTGGAGAATTTGAGTCCCTTGCGCTCGTCAAAACGGTCGATCCCCTTCAAGAGCGCAAGGGAAGCGACCTGATAGAGATCGTCGTATTCGACGCCGCGCCCGACAAATTTTTTGGCAAGAATGGCGGCGATGTGAAGGTACTGTTCGGCGATGAGGTTGCGGAGTTCCACATCCCCCGTCTCTCTGTACCTCTGAAAAAGCTCGCTTTCCGTCATGACTCCGATCCTTCGTGCGTGACCTGAAAGGAAATGGCGAAGAGTTTGCCGTTCCGCTCGAACGTCTCGACGTCGCCGAGAAGGGCGCCGAGGAGCGCCAAGGAGAGTTCATCCTCGGGCGCTTCCGTCTCTTCCCCCACGCCTTCGCCCTCGACGCGCACGGAGAGCGTGTCCCCGTCGGAGAAGAGGACGTTCGCGAAGGCATACCCCCTGTGTTTGAGCATGAGAAGGCATTCGGTGATGCACACCTTGCAGTCCTCTGCCGTATCGAAGTCGATATCCTTGAGGGCGCAGACGCCCCCCGCCGCCAGCCGCACCGTCGTCATGAGATCGCTGCGGAGCGGAAAAGAAAGTTGCAATAACGTATTCATTCTAACTCCATGATGCGGTCGAGCGCACAGATGACGAAGAGCTTTTTGAGCTGCGGTTTGAGGGCGGTGAGTCTGAGTTTGTGCCCGTCCGCCTTGGCGAGATTGAGGATCTTGACGAATGTTCCGAGCGTCGTGGAGTCGATGAAGGACAGACGGTTGCATTCGAACACGAGATCCTTGGGCGCCTTTTTGTATTCCCCCATGACGATCTCGAACAGCTCGTCCGAGTTCTCCGAATCGATCTCCCCCGACAGGGAAAATGTGAGCGGATCCCCGCCCATAATGGTAACTTCCTGCATACTATCCTCCGCCGCCCGATCGGGCGGCTGCTTTTTTATAACACCGCTGGGAGCGTGTTCAAACATATTATATCAAACGGACGGCAAATTGTCAATGAGGATACGGTCGAAGCTCTCGAGGACAAGGTCGGGCTTGTCGGGGAACTTCCCCATCGACTCGCTCGTCGTCTCCCCCGAGAGGACGAGGACGGAGCGGAAGCCGCAGTTGTTCGCAAAGCGGACGTCCGTGTGCATCCTGTCGCCGACCATGCAGATCTCCCTTCTCTTCGCGCCCGTCAGGCGGCAGAGGGCTTCTCCCATGTAGGGGAAGGGCTTGCCGACGATGACGGCGTTCCGCCCAGAGGACCGCTCGAACATCGCGAGGAAGGAGCCGACGTCGGGCATGGAGCCGTACGCGGTCGGGCAGACGTCGTCGGGGTGGGTCGCGAGGAAGGGTTTTCCCTTTTTGAGGAAGAAGTCGAGCTTTTTGATCTTTTCGAAGGTCAGCGTCGTGTCATAGGCGAGGACGCAGACGTCGGGGTCGTCCTCGGAGAGGGTCACATCGCGGGAAAATTCTTCCCGTACGGCGTCCGTCGCGACGAGGTAGACCTTCGCCCCCGCATAGCGCTCCTTGAGGTAGGAGACCGTCGCCATCGCCGAGGTATAGACGAGGTCGCCGCCCTCAAAAAGCCCCATCCGTGTGAGCTTTTGGCGGTATTCCGTCTGTGTCCTGGACGAATTGTTGGTGAGAAAGACGAGCCGCTTCCCCATGCCCCGAAGCCGCCGCAGCGCCGCGGGCATCTCCCCGATCGGCGTCCCGTCGAGGTAGACGGTGCCGTCGAGGTCGAGCAAAAAGACGCTCGTACAACGCAAGATCGTGTTCATAACCGCTCCAACAGCCCGAAATCGCGGATGATCGCCGAGAGACCGTTCTCCCGCTCGGGCAAAAAATTCAATTCCCGCGGCGGGATCCTGACGACCGTTCCGCCCAAACTGCGGTAATTTCTGCGATACGTGTGCATTTTTTGCGAGATGAGGGTCAATTCCCTCAAGAACTGCGCTCTTCTCCCGCCGAGGACCAACGCCCTGCGGGCGAACGCCCCGACGGTCGGGACGGACACCTCCGCATAGGGCACGCCCGCCGCCCTCGCCCGCCTTTCATAGTCGGGAACGGTGTATGTTTGCGGGATCGCGTCCCGAAAAAACGCCACATATAGCTTCATTAAGCTCTCAAACGCGGCAAACGCCCCATAGGTACGGGCAAGTTCTCTGCCCTCTCCCTCGTGAAAGTCCGCCCGCCGCAAGAGCGCGTTTTTCTGCAAAATATTCCGAAGATCGGGGGAATCGAGGCTCAAGAGCGCCTCGAAGCCTCTCTCCGACCGTCCTTCTCCCCCGAAGAGCGCGATCGCCCGTCCCTCGAACAGGGAGAGACGCGCGAGCAGCAGGTGCGCATACCCCTCGGCAGGGTCGGAAAGGAGCGTTTCGTCGAAGAAAACGTCCGCCTGCGCGAGCGGACCGTCGAGCAGATCCTCTCCGATCGCGACTTCCGCCCTCTCTTCAAACACGCCGAACAGGGACGTTTCTGCGGGAAAAAGCACACATGGGGTACGATTTACGCCCGCATACAGCCGCGCCGCGAGCATGACGTCCCTTCCCCCGACCGCGAACACGCCCGAGCAAGGGGGCATTGCGAAGAGGGGCAGAGCGTCACCGCAGAGCACGGCGCTGACCGCCCGCGGAGTGCGTACCGCAGAGGCGACGGCGGGAAACCGTTCCCGATCGGAGACGACGAGGATCTTCCCCGCACATCTCTCCGTCATCGCGGAGAACCCTTCCTTCACAGAACAAAAAAGCAACGCACCGTCCGCGCCGCTCCCCTCTTCGGGAATTCTCTTCGGTACGGAAACAGCACATTGCATCTTTTCTCCTCTATCCGATCAATTTGACTGCGGCACAGCCGATGTAGCCGACCGCGACACCCAAGAGGAACATGAACAACACGATCAGCAGCCCGTGTTTGATGCTCTCCTTCCCCTTGAAGAGTACGAGATATCCGAGACCCGCGTTCGCCACGAGTCCGCCGAACAGTCCGCCGAACCCGATCCCGCCGAGGGCATAGACTTCCGCCAAGACGACGGAAGAGGCGCAGTTCGGAATGAGTCCCACGAGGACGCAAAGGACAGGCTGCGCCCAGTAGCCCGAACCGCTCATGAAGGCGCCGACGATCTCCTCTCCCGCCTCGGCGTTCCCCTTTCCCAGTCCGAAAAAGAGGAATCCGAAGAGAAGATTGACGAGAAGGACGAAGCCCGCAACTTCCAGCGCATGCAGAAGGGGCGAGACGAAGTACAGCGTCGCATTGCTCTCGTGCTTGTGTTCGCAGACGGAAAGCTCCGCGCATTCGCAGCTTCCGTCCTCATGCGCATGTTCGTCCTCTTCCCCTTCATGATGATGTTCACCGTGAACGTGTCCGTGCTCATGATGTTCGGAAATGGGGATCGCCCGCTTCCTGTCGGCAAAGAGGTCGATGAGATAGCCGATCCCGACCCCGAGGAGAAGTTTCCCGAGGACGAGGACGAGCAGCGACCAGAGCTTGAAGTCCCAAGCGGCGTCGGAGAGGAGAAGGACGAGCAGTCCCTCGTCGCTCGTCGCGATGAACACGGCAAGGAGTGCGCCGAGCTTCAGATGGCGGTGGGAATAGAGTTTTGCCGCCATGACGGAGAAGCCGCACATGGGCAGAAGTCCCGTCGCCGTCCCGATGAGGGGCGCCCACTTTCCCGAAAGAAGGCGCGAAGGGTGTCCCATGCGGGTCTTGTGTTCCATGAGTTCGATGAGGATATAGAGAGCAAGCAAGAACGGGAACAGCCAAAGGGTGTCCACGAGCGCATCAACGATCACTTCCCACCACATACGCACCTCCTTTTGTTATTTCGTACAGTTGTATATCATCATACAGACTTTCTCAAAAATTGTCAAACGATTTCGGCGGAGCCTTCCGACAAAAAAAGAGCAACCGCCGATGCGATCGCTCTTTCGTAACTGTTCGATTATTCCTGCGTATCGTCCTTGGGAGCCTCTTCGGCTTCTGCGGACTCTGCGGGTTCTGCGCTTGCCGCGGCTTCGGCAGCTTTCTTCGCGAGCTTTTCGTCGCGCTTCATCTGCTTCTTCATCTCCTTGGTGACGACGCGGGCGGCTTCGATCTGCGCTCTCATCTCTTGAGGCGTAGGCGGGACGAAGGACGCGCCTTCCGCATTCTCGGGGATGACGTCATAGTGCTCGTCGCGCTCGAGAAGGGTCGCTTCGGTCTCGCCGTCGAAGAGGTGGACGTGGCGGGCGTCGAAGGCGAGCTTGACGATCTGACCGAGTTCCACGCTCGCACGGGAAGAGATCTTTGCGACCATCTGCGCCGCATTCTCGACGACGGAAGTCTTTTCGCTCTCGAAGTCAAGGTCGCAGTAGATCTGCATTTCGGCGCCGAGCTTTTCGATGACGTCGATCTTTGCGGAGACGACGGTCTCGGGCGAGGTCGCGATGAAGCGTTCATCCTCGTGAATGTCCTCGGGACGGACGCCGAGCGTCACTTCTTTGCCGGTATCTTTGTACTCTTCGAGATTCTTGATGCGCTTGACCATCGTTTCGGGGAGAAGGATCTTGTTGCCGCCGATGAAGTTGACAAAGATCTTGCTGCCCTGCGAGACGATCGTGGCGTTCTTGAAGAAGTTCATTTGAGGGGTCCCGATGAAGCCCGCGACAAAGAGGTTGATGGGATAGTCGTAGAGGTTCTGGGGGGTATCCACCTGCTGCATGAAGCCGTCCTTCATGACAACGATACGGGTACCCATCGTCATCGCTTCGATCTGGTCGTGGGTGACGTAGATGAAGGTCGTCGCGAGACGGACGTGGAGCTTGCTGATCTCGGTACGCATCTGCGCACGGAGCTTTGCATCCAAGTTGGAAAGAGGCTCGTCGAGAAGGAACACTTTGGGTTCGCGGACGATCGTTCTGCCGAGCGCGACACGCTGTCTTTGACCGCCCGAAAGAGCCTTGGGCTTTCTCGAAAGATATTCGGTGATGCCGAGGATCTTTGCCGCTTCCTTGACGCGGCGGTCGATCTCTTCTTTCGCGATCTTGCGGAGTTTCAGACCGAATGCCATGTTGTCATAGACGGACATATGGGGATACAGAGCATAGTTCTGGAAGACCATTGCGATGTCTCTGTCCTTGGGGACGACGTCGTTGACGAGCTTGCCGTCGATGTACAGCTCGCCCGAGCTGATCTCTTCGAGACCTGCGATCATGCGGAGCGTTGTGGACTTGCCGCAGCCCGAGGGTCCGACAAAGACCATGAATTCCTTATCCCTGATCTCGAGGCAGAAGTTGAACACCGCCTGATTTCCGCCGGGATATACCTTGTTGATGCCTTTCAGCAAAAGACCGGACATAATTTTTCCCTCCCTGTAAACACAGTTTTGTATGTTACTATTTTACATCATTTCATTTGCCGCTTTCAAGAAAAAAACACCCAAACTTAAAAAAATTATCTGTACAGGTTGCACAAAAACCGCTTCCGAAAAACGTATAGTTGAATCGTTCCGCCCCCGCGGCGAATGCCGCGGGGGCGGAACTTAACATTCGGATCTCTTCAAACCGTTCAGATCTCTTCAAACGAACTTTTCGGTTCGCCGCAGAGCGGGCAGATCCAGTCATCGGGCAAGTCCTCGAAGGGGATCTTTCCGTCGTACTCGTAGCCGCAGACCTTGCAGCGGTACTTCTTCGCCGCGGTGCCGACTTTCGTGAACATCTCCTTGCCGACGCCGCAGAAGGGACACACCCAGTCGTCGGGCAGGTCCTCGAAGGGAATGTCTCCGTCGTACTCATAGCCGCAGACTTTGCAGACGTATTTCGCCCCCATGTCCCCTTTTTCCTCCTCTTTCACATATGTGGGAGCGTTCACGCTCGTCTTTCCCTTCAACACTTTGTGATAGTACGCATATGTCATCGGCGTGCCGCCGTGGAGAACTTCCGCATCGTACACCTCGCCCAAAAAGACGGTGTGCGTCGGGGTCTCCAGCTTCCCCGTGACCTTGCAGGCGAAATAGCAGAGGCAGTCGTCGATGACGGGGAGCTTGCCGCGCACGCGGTAGGGCGTTTCGGCGAACTTGTCGGCGTCACGGGAAGAACGGAAGCCGAAATTCCCGATCAGCTTGGGATCCGTCTGTTCGCCGAGGACGCAGATCGAGAAATAGCCCGTCTCCGAGACGCACTTGTGCGTGTGATTGACCTTGTTGATGCTGACGGCGACCGTTGCGGGGTCGGACGTGATCTGCATCGCGCTGTTGGCGACGCAGCCGACGGGACGTCCCTCATCCCACGATGTACAGATGTAGACGCCGTAAGAAAGTTGATGAAATGCTGTTTGATTCATAATGATCTCCATATCGGAATAAAATTGATGTCCTTCCTCTCCCCGCAGGGAAAGGAATGGCGTTATCCCCCCCACCACCCGCGGAGGGGGTAGAGGGGTATCGTAGTGTCCCCCCCTTGGCTCCCCTCGGGGTCCCCGCAAAAAAACAAAGTATTTTTGCGGGGTGGTTTAGGGGAGCTGTCGAGCGAAGCGAGACTGAAGGGTTTCAAAAACCCCTTTGCCCCTTACGGGGCACTTCCCCTAAAAGGGGCAGCGAGGAGACACTGCGGTGACCCACTCCCCTACCCCTCTCCCATGGAGAGGGTAAGAATGAGGCGGTGCCAAGCCTACCCCCTCCGTGGGAGGGGGATGTCGCAACGCGACAGGGGGTGGGGCGTGTTCCCATTTACTGCGCGTAGCAAAACCGCGCTTTTGCGGAGCGCACCCCATTTGGTACCCTACGGGAACCTTAATGTCCTTGCATATAACGTATTCGGAGCGACCTAATTGATGAACAACGTTACATCGCTCGAACGTATTTTGTTTTGAAGGACACCCCTTCCGCCCCTTCGGGGCACCCACCCCTCAAGGGGTGGGCAAGGGGTGGACGAATAAACAAAATCGTTCGAAATAAGTAAAAAAGGCGGACTTCTGTCCGCCTTTTCGGTCCTTACTTCTTTTCGACAGGCTCGGGTACAACTTCCTTCCCATCATACCAGCCGCAGTTCTTGCAAACTCTGTGTGCCACTTTCAGTTCATGGCAATGAGGGCACTCTACGAGCGTCGCCGCAGTCGCCTTATAGTTCGCAAAGCGCTTATCCGTTCTGCTTTTGGATTGTTTTCTCTTGGGAACAGCCATCTTACACCTCTCAATGTCGTTTATTCTGATTCATCTTCCGCGCAATGCCTGCACAGGAGCCGCGAGGGAAGCGCAAACAGGACGCTGTCACGCAAAAATTCCCTCAAATCGACGGTTCCGTTCGAATACCCGTACTCTTCGTCCTTGGGAGAGGGGGAAAACACCCCTTCCGCTTCGTAGACGGTCTCTTTCTCCGCCTCGGCAAGACACCGCGAGCAGAGTCCCTTGAGAAGAAACGAGAGCGTTCCCGTCACTTCTGCCTTTCCGTCTGAAAAGATCTCGTAATGCAGCGACGCCTTGACGGGGGAAGCGAACTCCACATAGGGGATATCGATGAGACCCTCTTCCGCATCGAAAGAAAAGTCCAGCCCGCCCGTGAAGTTTTTCCTCGCAACAGCGTTGCGGACGTCGATCCTCGGAACCATTGACTGCATCATTATATTTGATTTACGGAAGTCTGTCAATCGATTTCGGCTCGATTTCGCGCTCTTTTTCTCGATTTTCGGAAAAATCAGAGAAGCGCCGCCGTCTCGCGGGCGATCACAAGCTCCTCATTCGTCGGAATGACGAGGATCCTGACCTTGGAATCGGCTGCGGAGAGATCGTGGATCGAGCCGTCGTTCTTGGATTCGTTCTTTTTCTTGTCGAGCTTGACGCCGAAGGCTTCGAGTCCCTCGCAGACGCCCGCCCTGACGGAAGGCGTGTTCTCGCCGACGCCCGCTGTAAAGACGATGACGTCCAGTCCGCCGAGCGCAGCCATGTACGCGCCGACGTACTTCTTGCAAGCATAGGCGAACATGTCGAGGGCGAGTTGCGCTCTCTCATTCCCCCCGTCTGCCGCCGCACAGAGGTCACGGAAGTCGGATGAGACGCCCGAGACGCCGAGCATGCCGCACTTCTTGTTGAGATAGTTCATCCCCTCGGCGAAGGTCATGCCCTTCTTGTTGCAGAGGAATTCGACCGCCGCGACGTCGATGTCGCCGCTGCGTGTACCCATGGGGACGCCCGCAAGCGGGGTGAAGCCCATGGAAGTGTCGATGCACTTCCCCCCCTTCACAGCGGAAATGGAAGAGCCGTTTCCGAGGTGGCAGGTGACGATCTTGAGTTCGGAAGGATCCTTTTTGAGATATTCCGCCGCCGCTTGCGAGACATACTTGTGCGACGTGCCGTGGAAGCCGTACTTGCGGACTTTGTACTGCTTGTAGTCGTCATAGTCGATGCCATAGAGGTACGCATAGGGCGGCATGGTGGCATGGAAGGACGTGTCGAATACCATCGCCATCTTCTTGTCGGGCATGATGGCGCGGCAGGCGTTGATCCCGAGGATCGCCGCGGGATTGTGGAGCGGCGCAAGCTCGGAGAGCGGTTCGAGCTGCTTCATCGTCTCGTCGGTGACGAGGGTGGTCTTGGTGAACGTCTCGCCCGAGGCGACGACGCGGTGCCCGACGGCGTCGATCTCGTTCATCGACTTGATGACGCCCGCTTCCTTGTCGACGAGTTCCTTGAGGACGAGGGAGATCGCAGCGGTATGGTCGGGAAGGTCCTGCTCGACGACATACGTTTCGCCGTGCGCCTTGTGGGTGAGCTTGCCGCCGTCGATGCCGATGCGCTCGCACCCGCCCTTCGCGATGACCTCTTCGGTCTCCATGTTGATGAGTTGATACTTGAGGGAAGAACTCCCCGCATTGATGACTAAAATCTTCATAGATACTCCATATGAGAATTAAAATTTAGACTGAAAATTGTGGCGAAGAAACGCAGATCCCCTTGGCGCCCCTCGTTCATGCTGCCCTGCCCGCTCGTCGACGCACGAGCGCGTTTTACGCTTTTCTTACGAAAAGCTCTGTTTGCCCTCGGCGTCTCCTCTTCCCCAAAAAATACTGCGTCTTTTTCGGGGAGTCCTATTGTGTTGTGTCGAAGGGCGGCACGAGCGGCATAGCCGCGAAGTTAGGTACGTGAAGCATCCCATGAAACCTACGGAGTACAATGTCGCTCCGCCCGTTTGACGGGATTCTTCGCTTCGCTCTGAATGAACGGTCTACGCCCCTTGCTGCCCCTGTAGGGTCGCAAAACGCAATTCTTGCGCATCAGCACAGTGTGCTGTGCGCTGCGTTTTGCGGTGAGTGAGCGCATTATCCCGCGCGAACGGTGACCGAGGACGGGTCTCTACCCGTCCGAGACAGTGGCGAACACGGTGAGCCAAAGGGGTTAAACCCCTCTGTCTCGGCTACGCCTCGACATCTCCCCTGTGAGGGGCGACAAGAAAATGCGGTGACCCACTCCCTGTCGCGATGCGACACCCCTCTCCCACGGAGAGGGCAAAGCCTACCCCTTCGGGGGGGGAGGCTCCCGCGCAGCGGGTGGTGGGGGGGAACATTCCTCAATCACTGCGCGTAGCAAAACCACGCTTTTGCGGAGCGCACCCCATTTGCCACACTACCGTAGGCTTAATGTCCCTGCATATAACGTTTTCGGACTGACCTAATTGATGAACAATGTTACATCGCTCGAACGCATTTTGTTTTGAGGGACACCCCTTCCGCCCCTTCGGGGCACCCTCGCACGCGGGTAGAACCCCGCGTTTGGTCGGCATTTGCCCACGCATATGGGCAAATGCTATAAGAATTTTGCGCCAAAGATTATCAATCTTTGGCAGAATGCAAAATTCTTCCCTCAAGGGGTGGGCAAGGGGTGGACGAATAAACAAAATGCGTTCGAAATCTTATTTCACCTGTAATGCCGTGATCGCGACGGCGCAGACGATGTCCGCCGCCTTGCAGCCGCGCGAGAGGTCGTTGAGGGGCTTCGCGAACCCTTGGCAGATGGGTCCGATCGCCTGAAAACCGCCCAACCGTTCGGCGATCTTGTAGCCGATATTGCCCGCCTGCAGGTCGGGGAAGATGAGCACGTTCGCGTGACCCGCGACCTTGGAATCGGGCGCCTTGAGCTTGGCGACTTCGGGTACGAGCGCGGCGTCGAACTGCAATTCGCCGTCGAGCATGAGGTCGGGCGCTTTCTCCTTGGCGATCCGCGTCGCTTCCTGCACGAGCGTCACATTGTCGTGCTTGGCGCTTCCCTTGGTGGAGAAGGAAAGCATGGCGACGCGCGGCGTCAGTCCCGCGATCGTCCTTGCACTCTCCGCCGTCGCGATGGCGCATTCCGCAAGCCCTTCCGCCGTATAGGTCGGATTGAGTCCGCAATCGGCAAAGACCAGCATATTGTCCTCGCAATATTGGTTGCCGCAGAGGGGCGCGACCATGAGGTTGAAGCTCGACACGGAGTTGACCCCGGGAGCGGTCTTGATGATCTGCAGCCCCGGGCGGAGCGTGTTCGCCGTCGAATGGCAAGCGCCCGAGACGAGTCCGTCGACGTCTCCGTTTTTCAGCATCAAGGCGCCGAAGAAGGTGCTGTCCTTCGCCTGTGCGAGCGCCTGTTCTTCCGTCATGCCCTTCGCCTTGCGGAGTTCATAGAGAAGGTTTGCATACGTCTGAAGCTTGTCGCTCTGTTCGGGTTCGACGATCTCGATGCCGTCAAGCACGACGTCGGGATTCCGCGCCGCGATCTCTTCGGCGTTGCCGAGAAGGACGATGCGGGCGATCTTGTCGCGCACGCATTCCGCCGCCGCCGCGACGACGCGGCTGTCCTCGCCCTCGCAGAGGACGATCTTCCTGTTGAGCGCCTGCGCCTTCTTCTTGATCTCGCCGACGATCGTTCCGCTGTCC
This sequence comes from uncultured Clostridia bacterium, assembly GCA_947626935.1. Taxonomy (GTDB): domain Bacteria; phylum Bacillota; class Clostridia; order Christensenellales; family Borkfalkiaceae; genus Gallimonas. The sequence goes on from CANQUD010000025.1 coordinate 17,958, forward strand.
TGCAGATTTCTCATCGCAGACTTGAATTTTTCACCGAAACTCATTTTCTTTTCTCCAATGCTTTATTTTTCTCTCCGCTTCGTGTATAATGGAGTCGGAGGAAATCGTTCTGCTCCATTATACAACAATCGGAACGAATTGTAAAGAAGAAAGATGAAATTCTGTGCGATAATTTGCGAATTCAACCCCTTCCATAACGGGCACGCCTACCTCTTCTCCAAGGTGAAAGAGGCGGGTTACGAACACATTCTCTGTCTCATGAGCGGCAATTTCGTCCAGCGGGGAGAGGCGGCGGTCTTTCAGAAATATGTTCGGGCAAGACATGCCGTCGAGAACGGCGCAGACGTCGTTTTGGAGCTTCCCGTCTCCTTTGCCGTCTCCCCCGCCGAACTCTTCGCGGGCGGCGCCGTGCATATCCTCTCCGCGCTCGGCAATGTGGAAGCGCTTGCATTCGGCTGCGAAAGCGGGGATCGGGAAGAATTTCTGCGCACGGCGGAGCGCATCTCCGACGAGGACAAAGCCTTCAAAACAGCCCTGAAGGAGAAGATGAAGGACGGGACTTCGTACATCCGTGCGAGAAACGCCGCGCTCGCCGAGACGGGTGCGGGGATCGACGAAGGTTTCCTCTCCACGCCCAACAATATCCTCGGAATCGAGTACTGTCGGGCGATCCTTGCCGAAAAGAGCAGCATCCTTCCCCTTCCCGTGCTCCGCATGGGAGCGAGCCATGACGACAGGGCGCCCGCGGACAACTTCTCCTCGTCCACCGCGCTGCGGGAAGCGATGAGGGCGGGCGGAAGGAAGGAACGCAAGCTCCTGAAGAGCAATCTTCCCCAAAGCGTCTTAAAGGATGCCGAAAATTTTCGGGAAGTCCCCTATCGGCAGGCTGCCGTCATCAGTCTCCTGCGGTCGGAACGGGAGAAGATCGCCCTCACGCCCGACTGCTCCGAGGGACTGGAGAACAGGCTGTGCTCCATGGCAAAGACCAACCCCGAATTCGACGCCCTGCTCCAGAAAGTCGTCACAAAGCGGTACACGCTGTCCCGCCTTCGCCGCATCCTCATGCAGAATTTTTTGGGAGTGGGGGCGAAAAAGACGAAGGAATTCCTCTCTTCGCCCCTCTACGCAAACGTGCTTGCGGTAAAGAGCCAAAACGCCGAGGAAATCCTCTCTTCCCTCACGGGAAGCATTCCCGTCATCGCGAGGAAGAGCGACTATTCTTTGCTCAAAAAAGAGGCGCTCGAGTGTTTTTCGCTCGACCTTCGCGCGAATGACCTCTACAACGCCCTCTCCGAGACATATACAAATGAATTTTTAACAATATTTGCGTAGTTTCGCGCGATTTCTTTTCTTCGAAAATAAATACGCGCGAGGGGTTAGTGTTGTGCGCCTCTCCTACTCCGCTGCCACGCCTTCCGCGTTTCAGGCGGACATTATGGTTCCCGTAGGGTACCAAATTGAGTCGCCCACGGCGGAAGTGAATTCCGCCTATGGCAAGTGAATTTAGAATGTCCCCCCCCACCACCCGCTACGCGGGAGCCTCCCCCCCCAAAGGGGTAGGCTCTGCTTCAGACCTGACCCCCAGCGGGGGGAAGGTGGATTTGCGTCAGCAAAGACGAATGGGGGGGAATATGGTTGACATTATCCCCCCCACCACCGCCTGCGGCGGAGCCTCCCCCCCCAAAAGGGGTAGGCTCTTACCCTCTCCATGGGAGAGGGTGGAGCGGCGCAATTCTGCTCAACAGCCCAGTGGGCTGTGAGCTGCGCCGCGACATGAGGCGTGGCATCGCCGAGGGGCTTTGCGGCGGTCCCTGCCGCCCAAAGAGGGGAGTGGGTCACCGCATTTTTCTTGGCTCCCCTGTAGGGGAGCTGTCGAGCGAAGCGAGACTGAAGGGTTTCATAACCCCTTTCCCCTCGCAAGCTCGGGGACTTCCCCTACAGGGGCAGCGAGAAGTACCGCTTCCCCTCTCCCCCTTCACAACAAAAAACACGCGCTTATGCAAGCATAAGCGCGTGTTTTTTGTTCAAATCAACCTTCGAGTTTGCTTCCCGTAAGAGTCGAGTAGTTGTTCATGAACATCGCCATGTTGCGGCTTCCCTCATCGCTGCCGAGGCAGGTGACCGTGAAGCCCGACTTGTTCTGATCGCCCAGCCATGCGGGACGGACAACGCCGTAATATTCCTTGTTGCCGCTGTTCGTGTTATTGGAACCCTTCAGCGCCGCGTCGAACGTGAACTTGATGTATCCCTTTCCGTACATCTTCCATGTGCCGATCTTTGCGCCGTTCGCTTCCGTAATGGTGTGCTCGGCGGTCAGATAGACGTCGCGGGAGACGTTCTGGATGTTGTTGAAGTTGTTTTTGGGAGCGTCTTGCTGGTTGATCATGACGACCATCTGGAACTTATAGCCCTTTCCGCTCTCTTCCTGCGTATACTTGAGAAGTTCGGCTTCGGAGACGGATCTGTTGACTTCGAGGCTGTAGCGGTTGGGGTTGATGACGATGTGCCCGAGGCTGTTGAGGTAGTACTGGTGCACCTGCGTCAGGAAGGAACCCGTGTCCGTCCCGTCCGTTTCCTTGGGGATACGGGTGATGTACGCCGCAAGGTCCACGCCGTCGTTCGTCGTGTAGAGGTCGTTGTGCCCGGGAAGGATGATGTCATATTCCTTGACGCCGTCCGCCTTGTACGACCAGCGGAATGCCCCCATGTACTTGTTGCCCGAGTTCGAATTGTTGCCGGGACCGACGTTGCGGACGATGCCGCCGCCGACGGAGCGGTAGACGCCCCAGACATTGTCGCTCCTTCCGCCCCACATCTGGTAGTTGTCGCCGAGACCGTCATAGGAGTGCATCGTGTAGTAATAGGTCTTGCCGCTGCCTTCGAGGATCTGTTCGTTCTCGTCCATGATGACGACGTTGTCGTGACGGGCGATGACGGGCGCTTCCATGTTGGACTTGGAGATATTCGTCCCGTAGTAGTCGTGTTTCCAGCCAATCGTATCCGATCCGACGCTCTGCCAATCGTCCTGAATGTCGTCGACATAGCCGCGGATCTCGTCATGCGTCTGCCAGCCCTTGCCGTCCTTTCTGAATCCCGTCGCGGGGTCGAGCTCGATCATGTAGTCGCCCGAGCCGAAGGAGCCGTACGCCATGTACATCTTTCCGTCGGGGTCGTAGATGATCTGCGGGTCGATACCGTTGACGTCCGCCACCCTCTCTCCGCGAAGGATCGAGGACTGCATCAGGACGACGGGGTCGCCGTTGCTGTCCTTGACGGGCTTGAAGGACCCCGGGAGAACATTCTTGGAATAATAGAGGAGAATGCAAGCGCGGGCGTAATTGCCGCCGGGAAGCTGCATGCCTTGCGAATCCCCCGCGCCGTCGACGACGCAGGTGTAGAGCCAGTATCCGCCCGAGGGGCAGGGAACGATGTCGGGCGCCCACCAGCTTGCGTCCTTTTCGCTGTAGCCGTTCGTCGTGCCGTCATACAGCCAATCGCCCGCCTTCGTATTGACGAAATCTTCATCGCGGGTCGCGACGTCGAACGTCCTTCCCTCATATCTCCACGTGATGAGGTCTGTGGAAGAGTGGATGGCGTTGCCGTACGTCGTCGTGCTCCCCTTCGTGGTCTGGTCCGCCCAGCCCGTCGAGAAGAGGTAGTAGGTCGACTTGCCCGTCTTGGCGCTGACGACTTCCAGGAAGGACGGGTCGTGCGTTCTGCCGAGGTATTTGCTGGTCGCCTCGTTCGTGTCGGAGCCGAGATCGGTGAATTGATTTTCTGGATCCTCGACATAAGCGGGCGCGACGGTGAGCCTGCCGAGATTCCCCTCTCCGTCCGTATAGACGATGACGCCCGCGCCGACCGCGGTGAACACGCCCGTTGCGGAATCGTACGTCGCGACGTCCTCATACGTCTTTGCGCCCGTCACGGTGAATTTGGAAGTGTCCAGCCCCTTGGGAGCGGAGAACTTCGTGTCCTCTTCGGAGAGCGCGATGCCGTCGTCGGGCAGATTGTCGTAGCAGATGACGCCGCTCTCTGCGCTTCCCGTCACGGTCGCGGGAGGCGGATCGGTGTTGTGATTGCCTTCGTCGCCCGCAGGCGGAGTTTCCTTGTCGTTGCAAGCCGCAAGACCGAGGACGGAGACCGTCATCGCTCCCGCAAGCAGAAACGGCAGCCATTTCAAGTGTTTCATGCTTCTTTCCCCCTCATGAAATTGTTGGTTAGAATTATTATAGAACATTCGGAATGAATTTTCAAGACTTCACGGAAAATTTTTCAAATTTCTCACCGAAAGCCTCAAATTTCCCTCGGCACGGAAAACGCCGTCCCTTGCGGGGCGGCGCTTTCCTGAGAGAATATGAAAAATATGGAGTGGGCTGTTTGGGATGAACTTTTTTGTTCGGTCCCATTATACGTCCCACGTATGTTCATCGTGTGAAAAATAAATTAAAGTTTCATTAAAGGTATCGCGCTGCGATCTTCTCGGCGACGCGCAGTCCGTCCGCCGCCGCGGACATGATCCCGCCCGCATAGCCGCAGCCCTCGCCGCACGGGTAGACCCCCTCTTTCCCCGCAGCCTGCAGATCGTCGCCGCGCACGATGCGCACGGGGGAGCTTGTCCGCGACTCCACCCCCGTGAGAAGGGCGTCGAAGGCGGCAAAGCCCGAAAGTCTGCGGTCCATATCGGGGACGGCGGCTCTCAATGAGGAGACGACGACGGGCGGAAGATAGCTCTCGAGGGGGGCGAACGCCGTTCCGCACGCATAGGAAGGCTCGACCTCGCCGAAGAAGTAGCTCTCCTTCCCCGCGAGAAAGTCCCCCATGAGCTGGACGGGCGCCGCATAGGTCCCCCCTGCCGCGGCGAAGGCGGCGCGTTCGAGCTTGCGCTGGAAGGCGACGCCCGCGAGCGGGTGTTCCGAGGGGAAATCCTCGGGCGTGACCTGTGCGATGAGCGCGGCGTTTGCGTTCCGCCCGTCACGGGCAAAGTTGCTCATGCCGTTGGTGACGACCCCGCCTTCCTCGCTCGCCGCGGGAATGACATAGCCCCCGGGGCACATGCAGAAGGTGAACGCCGCCCTCTCCCCCGCATGGGAGACGAGTTTGTAGTCGGCGGGGGGAAGTCCCAAATATCCGCTGCCGTACTGCGCCCTTCCGATCGCCGACTGGAGATGTTCCACCCTGACTCCGACCGCAAAGGGCTTCTGTTCGATGAGGAAGCCGCGGCAAAGGAGCATCTCGAACGTGTCCCTCGCGCTGTGCCCGATGGCGAGGACGAGCGCGTCCGCATCTTCCCTGTCTCCGTTCACGCCGACGCCGACGAGCTTCCCGTCCCGAAGAACGACATCGTCAAGACGGGACGAAAAACGGACTTCACCGCCGTTTTCCAGCACATAAGTGCGCATTTTTTGAATGACGGAGCGCAGATTGTCGCTGCCGATGTGCGGCTTGTTGAGATAGGCGATCTCGGGGGGAGCGCCGAACTTCACAAAGAGGTCGAGGACTTCCCGATTGCGCGGCGAATTGGTCTGCGTGTTGAGTTTTCCGTCCGAAAAGGTCCCCGCGCCCCCCTCTCCGAACTGCACATTGCTGTTCGGGTCGAGACGGCGGGTCTTTTGGAACTCCGTGACGTCCCGCACCCGCTCCTCAACGGGCTTTCCGCGCTCCAAAAGGACAGGTCTGACGCCGTGTTCGATGAGGCGGACGGCGCAGAAGAGTCCCGCGGGTCCCGTCCCCGCGATGTAGACGCGCGGAGCGCCCTTCACCCGTTCAAAGACGGGAGAAGGAGCGATCTCCTCGCGGTCGGAGCATTCCACCGAATACACCCAGCGAATGTCCGCCTTGTCGCGGGCGTCGAGGGATTTTTTGAGGATCTTGAAATATTTTACGGGGGCATGTAGTTTTTTTTCGCAAATTTTCAGAAGTTTTCCTTCCCGCTCGTTGAGGGAAAGGTGCAAATCGTGCAGCGTGAGTTTCATTCGATCCCCTCCGAAACGGCAAAGGCGGACGTGAATGCCCATTGCAGGTTGTATCCCCCGCAGACGCCGTCCACGTTGAGGATCTCCCCCGCAAAGTACAGTCCCCTTTGACGGATGCTCATGAGAGAACCGTCCGTCTCCCGCAGAGGGATCCCGCCCCGCGTCACCTGTGCATAGTCAAAGCCGAGCGTCCCCGTCACGGTCAGCGGGAAGCGCTTGACGAGGCGGACTTCGTCCCCTCTCGCGGCGAGCATCCGCCCGAGACCGTTGTTGACGATGCAGAGCAGCCCGCCCCGTTCCGCTACGGCTGCGATCTTTTCGCCTGCGACGTCGGGGAGAAAGTCGAGCAGGACTTCATCTCCCTTCCGCGCGTACGAGGAAGCCCTGAACACGGCGTCCCCCGAAAGCCCGCTCTCGGTGAAGAGAACATCCCCGCGCGTCTCGAAAATGGTCGAATTTCCGCGCATAAGTGTGAGTTTTGCGTCCGTGCGGATCCCCTTCAGCCCGCGGATCTCCTTGGGATCGCAGCGGAGTTGGACGAGCGCGGGAGCAAGCGGGGTCACAGTGTGCCCGAATCCCTCTGCCAAGGCATATGCTGAACCGTCAGTGCCGAAATTTCTTGCCGCCTTTCCGCCCGCCGCAAGCACGACTGCGTCCGCACACATCTGCCCGTCCGCCCATTTGAGCGTAAAAACGCCGTCATATGTGAGAGAATTCACTTGCGTCCCGAGGCAAACGGTGACGCCGAGACGATCGAGTTCGCGGCGGAAGAGGTCAGTGACGGCGGAAGCCTGCCTTCCCGCGGGATAGACTCTGCCGCGGGCGTCGGGCAGGAAAATTCCCCCCATGCTCTCGAGAAAGGCGACGGTGTCCCCTTCCCCGAAGCGGGAAAGCAGGCGGGCGACCTTCTCCTTGTCGTCGGAGAAGTAATATTCCGCCCCCATATTGGCGTTCGTGACGTTGCCTTGCCCGTTCCCCGTCGCGGAGAGCTTCCGCCCGAGCCGCTGTCCGCGCTCGAGGAGCGTGACGGGGATCCCCTTCCTTGCGAGCATGACGGAGACCGCGAGACCCGCCGCTCCGCCGCCGATGACCGAAATTTTTTTCATATTTCTATCTTACAGCATGTAAAATTTTTTGTCAAACATTGACAGCGGGAATTTTTCGTGCTACAATATAAATCAATAAGGAGTATTTTACATGTTATACAATCTGAATAATGCAATTCTCGATTACATCAAGGATCCTGCCAACCGCGTTCTCCTCATCGTGATCGCGGCGGTCGTGTTTGTGATCCTCGTGCTCCTGATCGTGATCATCGTGCGTGCGGTCAAGTCCAAAAAGCGCAACGATCGCGAGACGGAAGAGGCAGTCCGTGCGCTCGCCAATGTTCCCCCCGATGAGGAATATCTGCCCTATTCGCCCGAAAACGAAGTCCGCACCCCCAAAGAGGAACCCGAGACTTCCGAAACGGTAACAGAGCAGGCAGAACAGGCAGAACAGGCAGAAGAGACGAGCGAACCCGAAGAACCCGAGGGACCCGAAGCCGAAGAGGCGGAAGAGGAACCCGAGGAAGAAGAGCCTGAAGAGGCTCCCGAAGAGACACAGGAAGAAACCGCGCCCGAAGAGACCGCGGAAGAAGAAAAGAAGGAGGAACCCGAAATGGCAGAAAAGAAACCCGCGGCTCCCGCCAAAAAAGCGGAACCCGCAAAGAAGGACAACAAAAAGACCGTCGTTGTCAAGAAAGCAGAACCCAAGGCTGCTCCCAAGGCAGCTCCCAAAGCTGCCCCCAAGAAGGCGGAACCCGCCAAGAAGGAAGCCCCGAAGGTCTCCGCAGCAAACGGAAAATGGGTCATCGAAGCGGTCAAGGGCAAGTATTGGCTCTCCCTCATCGCTCCCAACGGGCAGGTGATGCTCGAAAGCCCCACTTCCTACGCATCCCTCTCGAGCGCAAGATCGGGCATCAAGACCTATCAGGACAACATCTCCGCAGGGAAGCTTGAGATCACCGAGCACAAGAACGGCGACACGCAGGTGCAGGTGCTCAATGCAAGAGGCGGTCTGCTTGCGACAAGCTCCACCTACTCTTCCCGCGCACAGGCGGAAAATGCGCTCGCTTCCATCAAGCGCTGGGCGTCCACGACGGCGGTCGAAGAGATCTCCGAGAAGTAAGTTTTCCTACCTCGAAATTTCATCGAAAAATAATCATCCACCCGCATAGCGGGTGGTATTTCATTTTCGGGCATAGCCCTAATCGTTACAGGCGGCGCACAAGT
>CANQUD010000026.1 GCA_947626935.1 uncultured Clostridia bacterium
GGCGAAGCCGAGACAGAGGGGTTTAACCCCTTTCCCCTCGCAAGCTCGGGGACTTCCCCTAAAAGGGGCAGCGAGAGAATGCGGTGGGCGTTACCCCCCATTCGTCACGGCTACGCCGTGCCACCTGTCTCATGCGGGTAGTGACCCGCATTCGGTCACCGCTCGCGCGGGACAATGCGCTCGCTCCTGTCGCAACGCGCGAAAAGTTCGCTGGACTTTTCGCAGAATGCGTTGCTCCACCCCCACGGGGGTCAGGTCTGTGCAGAGCCTGACCCTTCGGCTACGTGTCAGCATGAACGGGCGACGATCTGCGAAATTTTGGCGAGCAGTTCCTCTTTCCCCTCGCCCGTAAGTCCCGAGAAGGCGAGAACATTCCCCTCGCCCAGCCCGTAGGCGTTCGCGACCGCCCGTACCCGCTCCTTCCGCTTCATTCTCGAAAGTTTGTCGCATTTCGTCGCGATAACCGTGAAGGGAACGATGTGATAGTTCAGAAAGGAGAGCATCTGCATGTCGTCCGCGGAGGGGTCGCGGCGGATGTCGGAGAGCACGAAAACGTGCGATATCCCGTCCTTTTTTTCAAAAAATGCGTCGAGCGTCTTTGCCCATTTCTCCTTCTCTCCCTTGGAGACGGCGGCAAAGCCGTACCCGGGAAGATCGGCGAGCAGAAATTCCCCGAAATCGAAGTAATTGACGAGCCGCGTGCGCCCCGGTTCCGAACTCGTGCGGGCGAGCTTCTTCTGCCCCGCGAGCATGTTGATGAGGGTGGACTTGCCCGCATTGGACTTTCCGCACACGGCGATGAGGGGCTTATCGGGGTCCAAAAACTGTGCCGCGGTCGCGGCGGAAGTCAAGAACTTTGCCTGCATCTCATGCCCTGCCTTCGCGCAGGACGGCGGCGCGGAACACCTCGTCCACGTTGTCTACGCAGATGAAATTGAGGTCCTTTCTGATCTCCTCGGGGATCTCCTCGACGTCCTTCTTGTTCTCTTCGGGAATGATGACGTCGCGGATGCCGACGCGGGAAGCGGCGAGCGCCTTCTCCTTGAGTCCGCCGATGGGCAGAACTTTGCCGCGGAGAGTGATCTCCCCCGTCATGGCGATGTCCCGCCGCACGGGTCTGCCCGTGAACGCCGACAGGATCGCCGTCGCCATCGTGATGCCCGCGGAGGGTCCGTCCTTGGGCGTCGCCCCCTCGGGGATATGGATATGGATGTCCCGTTTTTCGAAGTCGTCCTCGGGAATGCCGTACTTTTCCGCATGGGCGCGGATAAACGAGATCGCCGCGCGGGCGCTCTCCTTCATGACGTCGCCGAGCTTTCCCGTCAGAAGGACTTCTCCCTTCCCCTGCATCGCCGAGACCTCGATGGTGAGCGTCGTTCCGCCGACTGCCGTCCATGCAAGTCCCGTCGCCATGCCGACTTCGTCCTCGCGCAGCATCTCGTCGTCCCGCAAAAACCGCTTGGCACCGAGGTACTTTTCGAGATTCTGTTTGGTGACGACGACACTGTCCATCTCCCCCTTGGCGATGCGGACCGCCGCCTTTCTGCACACGGCGCCGATCGTCCGCTCGAGGGAACGGACGCCCGCTTCCATCGTGTAGCCGTCGATGATCTCGGCGATCGCCCCGTCGGTGAAGCGGATGTTCTCCTTGGTCAGCCCGTTCTCCTTGCGCTTTTTGGAGACGAGATAGCGCTTTGCGATCTGTTCCTTCTCCTGCGGGGTGTAACCGGAGAGTTCGATGATCTCCATTCTGTCGCGGAGAGGCATGGGAATGGTGTCGAGAGTGTTCGCCGTCGCGATGAACATGACCTTGGAGAGGTCATAGGGGACCTCGAGGTAGCGGTCGCGGAAGGTGGAATTCTGCTCGGGGTCGAGCACTTCCAAGAGGGCGTCGGCGGGATCGCCGCGCATGTCGGCGGAAATTTTATCGACTTCGTCGAGCAAGAACACGGGGTTGACGGACGCGGCGTTCCTGATCTCGAAGAGAATGCGCCCCGGCATCGCGCCGATATAGGTGCGCCTGTGCCCCCTGATCTCCGCCTCGTCCTTGAGTCCGCCGAGACTCATGCGCACGAACTTTCTGCCGAGCGCACGGGCGATGGACTTGGCGATGCTCGTCTTTCCGACCCCGGGGGGACCGACGAGGCACAAAATGGGCGCCTTGAGCTGCCCCGTCAATTTGAGCACGGCGAGGTATTCGACGACCCGTTCCTTGATCTTCTCCAGCCCGTAGTGATCCTCTTCGAGGACCTTTTCGACATCGGACAGCTTCTCGGTGTCCTTCGTCTCTTCCGTCCACGGAAGGTCTAAAAGCCAGTCGGCATAATTTCGGAGAACGGTGTATTCGGCGGAAGAGGGCGGCATCCTGTCCATGCGGGCAAGTTCGGCGAGCGCCTTTTCCTCGACGGGTTTGGGCATCCCCTTCTTCAGGATGCGGTCGCGGAGCGTGTCGCCGCTCTCGGCATCGTCTCCGAGTTCCTTGTGAATGGCTTTGATCTGTTCGCGGAGAAAATATTCCTTCTGCGACTTGTCGATGTTTTGCTTGACGTCGAGGGCGATCTTCCGCTCGAGCTTATGGATCTCCAGCTCGCTGTTGAGGCACTGCTCAAAGAGACGGAGCCGTTTTACTTCGTTCTCCTCTTCGAGGATCGACTGTTTGAGGTCCTCGCGCAGATACATGCGGTAGGTACAGATGTTGATATAGCTGTCGATGTCGGTGATGCCGACGAGGGCGTTCTCCAGTTCCTTGCAGAACTTGGTCCCGGGTTCGCAGAGTTCCCGCACGAGATCCTTTGCGGTGCGGAAATACGCCTCTTCGAGCGTCTCATCGCCGTGCACGGTGAGGATCTCGTCGGTGACGGCATAGAGATAGCCGTCTTCGGTGGAGAATCCTCTCGCGCGGGCGCGGTACAGCCCTTCGACAAAGATGCGCATGCGCTCGCCGGGGACGCGGTTGGTCTGGCGGATGCGGGCGACCGTTCCGACGGGGTAGAGGTCGTTTTCGTCGGGGGTCTCCTTTTCGGGATCGCGCTGCTTGGCAAGAAAGACGTACCCGCTGTTGAGTTCGGCACGATCGACGGCGGCGATGGAAAGCCCTCTCCCGACGTCGAACATCGCAGTCGTGTTCGGGAAAACGAGCTGCGAGCGCATGGGAATGACGGATAAAATTTTTACTTGGGGAACTTGTTCCATGGTTTGCTCCTCTGTTCGGGATACCATTATATCACACTTTTTGAAAAGTTTCAAACATTTTACTGCCCCATGCGGAACGGGAAAGAGCCTGCCCCTTTGAGGGGAGACTCCGCCATAGGCGGGGGCGGGGGGAATAATGCCCATCCGTACGTCATTTCGAGCGTAGCGAGAAATCCCAAAGGACGAGATCCCTCACTTCGTTCGGGATGACGTGGGGGTCGCGGGGCGGAATGAGCGTGCGGCGGACACTCTCGCTGCCCCTTGTAGGGTCGCAAAACGCAATTCTTGCGCATCAGCACGGTGTGCTGTGCGCTGCGTTTTGCGGTGAGTGAGCGCATTCTCCCGCGCGAACGGTGACCGAGGACGCGTCTCTACCCGTCCGAGACAGTGGCGAACGGCTGCGAACACTCTCGCTGCCCCTTTTAGGGGAAGTCCCCGAGCTTGCGAGGGGAAAGGGGTTTCAAAACCCCTCTGTCTCGGCTATGCCTCGACATCTCCCCTGTGAGGGGCGACAAGGGGAATGCGGTGCCTACCTTTGGGCGGCAAGAATGCGTCGTCCCAAAAAATTTTCTAAAAATTTGTCATATCAATCTATTACAACTTGACAAAATGTCATGCGGGAACTATACTTGTGAAAGAGATGTGAAAAACCAACAAGGAGACACACATGAAAAAGAGACTCAAAATCTGTCTTGCGCTCGCCATGAGCGCGTGCATCCTCTCGACGGCAGCTTTCTTTACCGCCTGCGGCGAAGAAGAACAGCCCGTCGTGAACAACGGTTCCTCCTCGACGCTCGTGACGGACAAAGCTCCCGACGAACTCACGCCCGAGAACGCGATCTATGCGTTTTTGCAGAAGCAGAGCGAACTTCAAAGCTACGTCATCACGACGGAAGGAGAAGCGATCGCCGACATCGCGGGCTATAAGCAGGAGATCCACAACACGACGTACAAGAACGGCAGCGACTTCCTGAATCAAGCGCAGTCGGACTCTATGCTCGTCAAGATGAAGCACCAGTCCTTCTCCAAGGACGGCAAAGTCGTCTACCGTGACAGCTTTGACGGCGAACTGTCCGTTGCGGAAAAGTCCGACTACGTCAAAGTGTACGGCTTCACGGCGGACGACGTCACGCTCGGCGGCTATATCATCAACGCCAAGACGCTCCGCTATGCGACGCTCGAAAAGACCGAAGGCGATACCCTTACATACTATATGCGTCTTGCGGGGGACCGATCGCTCACAAGCGGTACGGCGACGGAGTCCGCGACGACGGGCGTTGCCCTGCAGTCGAAGGCGTACGGCGGGCTCGACAATCTTCCCGCCTTCTCGGATGTAGACATCCATCTCACCGTCAAGAAGGACTGGACGCCCGTCTCCTACAGTTCCGAATGCTCCTATGACTGCAAGAAAGTCCTCAACATGAGCATCACGCAGACGCTCGAATGCACCTATTCCAAAGTCAACGAGACGGTGGAGATCCCGAACGTTGCGGAGTTCAACGAAAAGATCGGCTCGACGCCTTCCGTCGTCACGCCCTCGCAGGGAGAAAGCGACAAGCTCATGGAACTCGCCGCCGCCTTCGCCGATTCTCTCGATGCGGAAAATTCCCTCACCCTTCCCGTCTCGATCATCCTTTCGACGTTTGAAACACCGCTCTCGCTCGGCGGCGAACTTGCGCTCAAGTTCGACCAAAACGCCCTCAAGAGCGGCTCTGTTGCAGATGCGTTCAAGGTCCGCTTCGACCTCGACCTCTCCGCCCTTCCCCTTCTTCCGCAGGTCGCAAACACGCTCACCGTGCGCTATCTCGGGGACGGCGTTTTGCTCGTCATGCTCAATAACAGAGTTGACGGTAAGGATCACTGCCTCTACACCTACCCCGTCCCGCTTCAAGACATGCTTCCCGAAGGCGGCATCGGCTCGCTTGAAGACCTTCGTGCGCAGCTCGGCGCCCTTCTTGCGCTCGAAGAGACGGATACGGGCTACAGCCTGTCGCTCAAGCCGACGGTGCTCAATGCCCTTCATTCCGCCTATATCGGACTTCTCGCCTCGGCGGATGAGGCGCTCGGAAATTCCGGCATTCTCATGTCCATGCTCGGCTCGACATTCAAAGACGCCACGCTCACCCTCTCCACGAAGACGGAACATGACGTCAAGAAGATCACGGGCGTCGCGTTCACGCTGACGGGAACGCCTGCGGAGAACCTCACGAAGGGCAGAAAAATCGACATCAGCCTTGACATCGGCATTTTGTCAAGTTCCGGGATGCTTACGGGTTCGTTTGACGGCAATCTGCAGCTCCGTCTCAACCCCGCGGCGCTGTTGTCCGGCAACTATTTCGCGATCGCCGAGGCGCTTCTTCGCCTCGACCTCTCGCCCGTTGTCGCGGTCTTGGGTACGGTCACTGCGTTTGCGCCCGCGGGGAGCTTGCCCGCGTTTGTCGGTCCCGCGATGAAATACCTTGACGTCTGCTACACGGGGGACGGCATCTTGACGCTTGCGATCAAGAACGAGAAAGATCAGCCCCTCTTCGTCACACAGACCGATCTGAAGACCATCGAACTTCCCGCAGTCGGGTCCGCGCTCGGGGAGACGCCTGCCGAGTCCGAGACAACGCCCCTTTCCCTGCTCTCCGAATTCCGCTTTGAAAAGACTGCGGACGGTTTCGTCTTCGCGCTCGGCGATCCCGCGGTGCAGGCGATCGATACGGCATATCAGGGACTCGTGGAGAAATTGGTGGAACTCATCACTGCTTCCGCGGGCGATATGGGGTCCATGGCGGGCATGCTCATCGGAAATATGCTCGGCGCCACGATCACTGACGTCGAATTTGTTCTCGGCAGAACAGATGCGGGCAAACTCTTTTTCGACTTTGCGATCAAGGGACATCCCGCCTTCTCGCTCGGCGCTTCCGATGAGGCGATCCGCCTCTATTCCTTGACCGTCACCGACAATGCTCCCCTCACCGATGAAGAGCGCACCGCTCTCTCGGAAAGCAAGAGGACAACCGAGAGCCTCGTCGCTCAACTTGCGGCGGACACCAAGACCGCCGAAGAGAACATGGCTGCATTGCAGACTCTCATCGACGAAATGGATCTCGGCGCAAGCGGAAGAGACGCCTACGTCGCAAAGGTAAATGCTTTCAAAGAAAAGTTCGATAAATTGCCCGCCAATGTGCAAACGCTCATGACGAACGCGTCCTATATGACGGATATGCAGTATGACAAGAACGGCACGACGTATCCCACGCTCCTCGTCAACCAGATGGCGTACTGCACCCGTGTGGACGCCTTCCTCGACCTCCTTCCCGACGGCGACGACTATACGGACTTTGCCGACTGGGATGCGATCAACGCCCTCTATGACATGTCGATCGGATATCCCATCCCGAGCGGGACCCTGGTCACCATTCCCGCCGTCAAGGATAATCTTCCCATGCAGAAGGCGATCGGAGAGGCGCACATGAATGCGTACAAGGCGGCAAGGGACGCGCACGAGACGGAGCTTATTGAGGCACTCAATGCAAACATCGCCGCAAGCAAGGCAAAATACGAAAGCGCGACCGACCACAATGAGCTCAAGGAGGCTCTGACCGAGCTCATGACGAACTTCAGGGTCACGTACGGCAAGCTTCCCGAGGACAAAAAGGCCCTCGTCGAGGGATATGACGAATATGTCAAGCTCATCTACATGAAGAATATCGACGCCGTCATGGCCGTCTACAATGACCTTGAGACGAAGCTGGATACGCAGGAGGTCACGATCGAAAATCTCCTCACATTCGCAAAAGAATTCTCTGACGCCCGCACGTGGGGCTTCGGCCGCGATTACTGGTATAAACCAACCGGTACCATGCAGCCCTGGAGAAGTTGGTTCAGCGCTCTCAAGCCTTCAACGCTCAGCAAGGAGGAGCAAGAACGGGTCACCGCCCTCAACACGCTCAACAGGAGTTTCGTGCAGGGCGATATCGCAAAGGCCGTCATTGAGAAATACGGCGACGTTATAAAAACTGCCGTCACCGCGCTCAAGGATGAGATCGGCGGCTGCAAGGTCGTCACGGACGGCAAGACGACATGGAATTTTGAATCGGTCAGCGATAAGGCTGCCACGCTCGAAAGGCTCCACGGACTCCGCTACCTTCTCGCATGCATGCTTCCGATTTCGGACGTCGATACGCTTTGGGGGGACGATGCAGACCTGAAAGCCTTTGCAGACGGCCTCAAAAACTACGAAAGCGAACTCGCGAAGGTAGTTGAATAAGCAAACGATCGCTCCATGCGAACGGACCGTGCGGCATTGCCGCACGGTCCGATTTTTTGTGTCGTCTCCACATTCTTGCTGCCCCGCTGCGCCCTTCCGCCGTGAGAATTCTAATTGTTTCAAGAAAAAAGATCCGTCAAGATCAACGGATCCTTTCCCTTATTCGGCGGAAAATTCTTCCTTGCCGACGCCGCACAGGGGGCAGGTAAAGTCGTCGGGCACGTCCTCCCACTTGGTGCCGGGCGCAATGCCGTTGTCGGGATCCCCCGCCGCTTCGTCGTACTCGTAGCCGCATACGTTGCAGACGTATTTCATGACTTATCCTCCTTTTCCGATTTATAGTCCGCGGCGATCGCCGCCGCAAGAGCTTCGATCTTCTCCCGCGTCTCCCCCTTCACCGAGGAGACGACCGTCACCGTCTCGCCGAGCTTTTCCATGTTTTTCCACTCGGAGACGGTCTTTTCCATGAGCGATCCCGCCTGCGGGGACCATGACCCGTTTTCAAGGAGCGAATACTTCCTTCCCTGAAAGCTGTGCGCCTTGAGGTCGGAGAGAAAGTTCTCCATGTTGACGAAAATGCCGTTGTTGTACGTCGTCGAGGCGAACACGGCATGGCTGTAACGGAACGCTTCGGAGAGCAAAATGCTCACATGGGTCACGGAAACATCGTAGAGCTTCGCGGGGACGCCCTCTTTGGCGAGCGCCGCGCCGAGAATCTCCGCCGCGTTCTGCGTGTGCCCGTAGACGGACGCATAAAAGATCGCGACGCCCTTCTCTTCGGGCAGATATCTGCTCCAGACGTCGTACTTCCCGAGGTACCAAGCGATGTCCTCGCTCCTTCTCCAGACGGGTCCGTGCAGGGGGCAGATCATCGAGATCGGGAGCGCCGCAGCCTTTTTGAGGACGCTCTGTACCTGAACGCCGTACTTTCCGACAATGTTGAAGTAGTACCTTCTCGCGTCGTCGAGAAAGTCCCTTTCAAAGGGCAGTTCGTCGGCGAAGATGCTCCCGCCGATGGCGCCGAACGTGCCGAACGCGTCCGCGGAAAAGAGGATCCCGTCCTCTTTGAGATAGCTCATCATGACCTCGGGCCAGTGGACCATCGGGGCAAAAACGAAACATATGTTGCGTTTTCCGACGTTGAGGACGTCCCCTTCCTTGATGAGACGGACATTCTTCCCCGAGAAGGGAAAGTAATTTTTGAGCATCATCGCGACCTTCTGGTTGGTGACGACCGTGACAGAAGGATATTTCTCGACGACGCGCAGGAAAGTCGCGGAATGGTCGGGTTCCATGTGGTGGACGATGAGATAGTCGAGGTCCCTTCCGCCCAGCGCATGGTCGAGATTTTCAAAGAACAGTTCGCCGACCGCGCTGTCGACGGTGTCGAAGAGGACGGTCTTTTCGTCGGTGAGAAGGTAGGAATTGTAGCTGACGCCGCGGGGAACGGGGAAGGCGCTCTCGAAGAGGGCGAGCCTTCTGTCATTTCCGCCGAGGTAGAAGAGATCTTCGGTGACTTGGATGACGTTTTGCATGATGGGTTCCTATATTTTTTGCTATGATTTTTATTTTTTGCACCCCATTTGGGAAAAATGCAATGATTCCTCCGTGCGGGTGAGCAGGACAAGCGTCTCAACGTGTCTCGTCTGGGGGAACATGTCAAAGGGCTTGACGAGCGCGATCTTGTAGGAATTCCCCGTCTCGCGCTTCACAAGCTCCCCCTGTTCCGTCTCTTCCAGCCTTCCCGTCAGAATGCCGACGTCGCGGGCGAGCGTCGCGGGGTCGCAGGAGATGTAGACGATCTTTTCGGGCGCATAGGCGAGCACTTCCTTGAGCACCTTTCGGTCGATCCCCGCCCGTGGCGGATCGAAGAGGAGAGCGGCGCCCTTCTCCTTTCCGAGCACTTCGGCGAGCTTCTCCTCGACCGTCCCGCAGAGGTCGAACATGTTCTTCAGCCCGTTCTTTTTCTTGAGACTGTCGGCGCAGGCGCTTGCCTCGGGGACGACCTCGATGCCGTATGCCCGCTTGCACTTCTTTGCGAGCATCGCCGTCAGAAGTCCGCCGCCCGCATAGCAATCGACGACAACGTCCTTCTCCGAAAAGAGGGAGACCGCCCTCTCGTACAGCTTGCCGCGCACCCCCTCGTTGACCTGCAAAAAGGTGGAAGCGCCCGCCTCGAACACGATGTCCCCCTCTACCCCCTCATAGAAAGGCTTGCCCTTCAGAAGCTTGGGGGGGTCTTTCAGGACGACGTTGTCGTGGGACGTGTCGATGCTCAAGAAGAAGGAATATTCGGGGAAGATCCCGTCGAGCAGATAATAGAGATAGTCGATGCCCTTGATCTCTTCCGTCGTCACGAGGGTGACGAGAAATCTGTTTTTGATCTCGCGGACGACGATGTGGCGGACCTGCCCCTTGCCCGTCTTTTCGTCATAGCCGTCCAGTCCGCACTTCTCCATGAAGCGGTAGAGGGCGGCGATGAGGGGCTTGGACCATGCGGGGTGGATGGGACATTCGTCCGTCTTGACGATGCGGTGCGTCCGCTCGGCGTAAAATCCGATCGCATTGCTTCCGCCCGCGACGCCCACGGGGAGCTGCAGTTTGTTGCGGTAGCCGTACTCCCTGTCGCTCCGTTCGCAGGGGTCGACCTCGGCATCGATGCCCGCGATCTTTCGGAAGGCGCCGCGCACGAGGTCTGTCTTGAAGCGGAGCTGGGAGCGGTAGCGCATGTGTTGAAGGCGGCAGCCGCCGCAGCGGTAAAAGACGGGACACTTGGGACGGACGCGGTCCTCGGCGGGAACGGGGATCTCCTCCGCCTTGCCGTAGGCGACGCCGCCCTTGACTTTGAGGATGCGGATGCTCGCCTTCTCTCCGGGGAGAAGATAGGGCACGAACACCGTGAGACCGCCGCTGTGCGCGATCCCCTCTCCGTTCGTCCCGAGCGCCTCGCATTGGACTTCGATCAAGTCATTTTTCTGCATACGTCACTTCCTCAGCCGCCGCACCACGGCGTTCACGCACTTTTGGCAATAGAAGATCAGAACATCGTATACGGCGAAAAACAGCGTTCCGCCGCCGAAGAGGATCCAGAAGAAATACTGTTCGGCGTAAGGGTACCAAAACGCCTCTTCGAGTCCCAAAAAGGGCACGAACACGAAGCGGAAACTCAACCACATCGCAAGGTCGAACCACGCCGCCTTGACGATCTCCGCGACAACAAACAGCGGTTTTTTCTTGAGATATCGCCTTTGCAGATAGTTGACGATCGGGTGCAGTCCGAAAAAGACGGCGAACGGCACGAGGGTCAGAAAGGACATCTGGCAAAAGAGAAAGGTCAGAAGGATGGTCGCAAGGTAGCAGAGCGCGTCTCCCCACACATAGTCCTTCGAGAGAGGGATCATGAGCGCAAAGACAGCAAAGACGTACCCCGCGCCGAGGAGCACGTCCACGTACGTCCCCAGCGTGATTGCTCCCGCCGCAAGGGCACAAGCGATCGCCGAGAGCGCGATCTGAAAACTCTGTGAACTCCGTTTCATCTGCAGCAGTACAGACAGTTGCAGAGACAGTTCATGCACACGCACGCGTTGCACAGGTTGATGCACTCGTTTCCGCCCATTTGTCTGTCGTCCGCCACGGGGTCGGGATCGGTATGGACCGCTCCGCCCGTCTGCGATCTGTAGTCTGCGCGTGCGGACAGTTTTTCGTAATCTTCACGGTATTTTTGGTTGGCGGGGTCCATCTGCATGGCGATCTCGAGCTGTTTCTTGCTCTCGTTCATCCAGTTCTTCTTGTAGAAAACGACGGACTGCAGATAATGCCATTCCGCATCCCTCTCGTTGAATTCGTCGAGCAGGGACTGCGCACGCGAAATATCCCCGCTGCGGATGGCTGCCCGCACCGTTTCGAAGGGATTTTCGCCCGCTCTGCGCTTCTCGCGCCGCTCTTCCATGATCTCGCGGTAAGCGGCGTTGAGCTTCGTCAGCATCCGCGCGGCATTCGTGCCCGCTTCGCCGTCCTCCCACTTTTCCTTGTCGTATTTTTCCTTGAGACGGTTGTACGCTGCCTCGATCTCCTCGTCGGTCGCGTCCTCGCCGATCCCCAAGATCTCATAATTTTCAAGATCCATTCCTTTGCTCCGTTATCTTTATTTCTTTTCTCTTCGGTTCGCCCGCAAGCACCCGCCTTGTCTCATTGGGAATGCCGCGGAGAAGGATATTGTCCGTGAGGTCGCGGTTGAAGGGAAATTCTATCCTCGCGAGCTGCTCCCGCAGCCCGTAAAAGAGACTGTCGAACAAAAAGCGTATCTCGTCGCCGTGAAGCTCCATGAGCTTCTCCCTGTTCTCGGCGCCGTATGAGAGCGCAAAGGGGTTGAAGTTCTTCTTTTTGATGTCCTGATCGTAGTCATCGAGCGCGTCGATGAGGTACACCCACTTCCCGAGGTGCCAGAAGAGTTCCCCCGTCGCTTTTGTCGCCTTCTCCCGAAGGAAGTGGTCGCTGATTGCCTTCATCATCTGCGCGGACGGCTCCGCCGCGCTGTCGGGAGAGGCAGTCTCCGTCTCCGCCGCCGCCTGTTCACGCATATACCCGTCGAGAATGGCGACAAGGGTCGGATATCTCTTTTTTGCCCGCTTGTAGCCCTTTTTGAAGAACGCCCGCTTGACCCGTCCCCTGCCGCTGTCGACGATGTCATCCGTGAGTTTGCAGTAGGCGAGGACGGTGTTGAGCGCCCCCAACTCTTCCGTCATGGCGTCTGCGACGGCGATCGGGCGCTTCCTGATCGTATGCTCGAAACATTTCTGTCTCTCGATCTTTATGTCGATCCCCGCGATGTTGTGCAGAATGGCGGAGAGAAAGGCGACATCATAGGTGAGGGCGAGCCTTGCCCGCTGTCCGCAAGATCTCCCGATCCCCTTGCACAGACCGCAATAGACGGCGCGGTAGAGATTCATGTCCTTGACGAACAGATAGGGCAAATCGTACCGAACGTAGCCGAACATTATTCCCCCTGATAGAAGCCGATCTTGCGGTAGACCTTGGAGAGCGTGCGTCTCGCCGCACGGTATGCCCTGTCTGCCCCCGCCTGAAGGACTTCCCCGAGATATTTCTTGTCGGAAAGGAGACGCTTCTGCGCTTCCTGCACGGGCGAGAGCGCGTCGGCGACGGTCTCCCCCACGGCAAGTTTGAGGTCGCCGTACCCCTTGCCCGCAAATTCCCGCTCCGCCTCTCCGACGGTGCAGCCGCGGAAGGCGCAATAGATGTTGAGAAGGTTGGTGACCCCCGGCTTCTCGTCGGAAGCGACGATCTCGTTGCCGCTGTCCGTGACGGCGCGGCGGAATTTGCGGATCACGGTGTCCCTGTCGTCCGTCAGAAAGACGGAAGCGTTGGGGTTCTCGTCCGATTTCGACATCTTCTTGGTCGGCTCCTGCAGGGAACAGATCTTTGCGCCGCCCTTCAGAATGAGAGGTTCGGGCACCGTGAAGGTGTCGCCGTAGCGGTTGTTGAAGCGGATCGCGAGGTCGCGGGCGATCTCCACATG
Source organism: uncultured Clostridia bacterium (assembly GCA_947626935.1). GTDB lineage: Bacteria > Bacillota > Clostridia > Christensenellales > Borkfalkiaceae > Gallimonas. The sequence goes on from CANQUD010000026.1 coordinate 12,987, forward strand.
CTGCTTCTGGTCGGCGCCGACGGGCACATACTGCGCTTGGTACAGAAGGATGTCCGCCGCCATGAGGACGGGATAGTCCATGAGTCCCATATTGATATTTTCGGCATGTTTTTGAGACTTATCCTTGAATTGCGTCATGCGGGAAAGTTCCCCGACATAGGCAATGGAGTTGAGCGCCCATGTGAGTTCCGCATGCTGCGGGACTTGAGACTGCACATAGAGCGCACATTTTTCGGGATCGAGTCCGCAGGCGATGTAGAGCGCGGCGAGCTCGAGGGTGCGGCGGCGGAGTTCGGACGGCTCCTGCTTCACCGTGATGGCGTGCATGTTGGCAATGGCGTAGAAGCAGTCGTACTCGTCCTGCATGCCGATCCAGTTGCGGATGGCGCCGAGATAGTTGCCGATGGTGAGAGATCCGCTCGGCTGGACCGCCGAATAGATGACCTTTTTGTCCATATTTGCTCCCGAAAAGTTTGATACGGGAAAATTATACCATATTCTCTCCCAAAAATCAACGTCCGAACGAGAAAGTGTTGTGAAAAAATGGAGAAAGCGCGTCGAAGTCCGACTTTTTTCATAAAAGAATCCCCCGAAAAGTCGGGGGGTCGGTCAGCTTAAGAATTTGAGGACTTCGTCGTAGATCTTGTCGGTCGGAACGACGGTCTTGAAACGGGGCGGCTTGTAGCGGATCTCCTTCAGGACTTCGGGGACCTTCATCGCCGTCAGAAGGTGGATGCGCTTGACGCCCTTGTAGGAATCCTTGACATCGTTCCCCGTCAGAGCGTACAGCACGTCCTGCGGGAATTTATAGGGACTTGCCGTGGAAATGACGATAAGGGGTCGCTTTTCCGCATCCTTGTCGTCCTCTCTCATCGCCTCGTAGCGCCGGGCGACACTCATCGCGACGCCCGTATGGGTATCCATCGGGTAGCCGTAATCCATGAAGAAATCGTAGATGCACTCCACGGTGTCCGCCTCGCTCGTGCAGCCCGCATAGAAGTTCTCCCTCATCTCCTTGAGTTCTTCCGCGCGGACGGAGTACTTCCCCGTCTCCGAGAGCGCGTGCATGCGGGACGCCGTCAGTTCGGCATCCCGCCCCGCCAGCTCAAAGACGAGACGTTCCAGATTGGACGAGACGAGGATATCCATGGACGGCGACATCGTCCTGAAGAAGGGACGCTTGATGTTGTAGGAGCCGTTCTTGAAGAAGTCCGTGAGGACGCAGTTCTTGTTGGAAGCGCAGAGCAGGGTCCCGACGGGCAGTCCCATCCGCTTTGCGTAATATCCCGCGAGGATATTGCCGAAGTTCCCCGTGGGAACGGCGAAGTCGACCTTCTGCCCCATCTTGATCTGTTCGGAGGACAGAAGATCGCAATATGCGGAGAAATAGTAAACGACCTGCGGAAGGAGCCGCCCGATGTTGATGGAATTCGCCGAGGAGAGCAGATACCCCTTCCCCTTGAGTTCTTCCCGCTTCTCCGCGCTGTTCATGATCTTCTTGACAGCCGTCTGGCAGTCGTCGAAATTGCCCCTGACGGCAACGACGTTGACATTGTCCCCGTCCGTCGTGACCATCTGGAGACGCTGCATCTTGCTGACCCCTTCCTCGGGATAGAACACGCAGATCTTGACGCCTTCGCGGTCACGGAAGCCCTCGAGGGCAGCCTTGCCCGTGTCGCCGCTCGTCGCCGTGAGGATGAGGATGTTCTCCTTGACGCCCGTCAGTTCGCATCCCTTCTTGAGAAGGTGGGGAAGGACGGTCAGGGCGATGTCCTTGAAGGCGCACGTCGGTCCGTGGAAGAGTTCGAGCATATACATGCCGTTGTCCATCTTGAGGAGCGGAGCGGGATCCTCTCCCTCGAACTTGGCATACGCTTCCCTGCACGCCGAGAGCAAGCCGTCGTAGTCGTATTCGTCGAAATATTTTGCAAGAAGGAACGCGGCGCGTTCGGCGTAGTCCATCGCACAAAGCTCTGCGATCTCGTCCTCCGTGACGGCAGGGAAAAATTCGGGAACGAACAATCCTCCGTCCCCTGCGATCCCCCGCACGACCGCCTGTGCGCCCGTGACTTTTTCATTTCCGCGCGTGCTGATAAAATTCATTTTTTTCTATGCCTATCCCGTCCCGCAAGGGGCGGGACGGAACAAAAGAAGTTCGATGTTTCGCGAAAAGCCCCGCTCGGGGGCTTTCAAAAAGGGTTACAGATATTTCTTCAGGAATTCGGGAAGTTCTTCCTCGGCGCACGAGCAGGTGACGTACAGCTTGATGTCCCGAAGCTCGGAGATCTTCTCGAGAATGTAGAAGAGCTGCGCCATCTCCGCGAGAGGCTTGCCTGCGATCCGTGCAATGCCGTCCACAAATACGTACTCATTGTCGTATGAACCCGCGATCGCGCCGCGGAGGAAGCCGCTCAAGGCATCCGCCCCCGCAATGGCGTAATCGGTCACGTCGATGAAGCGGATCTCCCGCTTCAGATCGTACATATATCTCTTGGTATCGGTAATGAAGATCAAGTGACCCTTCGCCGTTGCGACTGCGTTGTTCGCCGCCTCGATGATCCGCTTGGTCTTGCCGCTGCCCTTCGGTCCGCAAATAATGGAAATCATGATGTCCTCCCGTGCCTTTCGGCAACTTTGATTGATTCTATTCTAACAAGTTTTCGATCGAATTTCAAGGGTTTTGCAAAAAATTAACGAAATTATTTTTCCCCGTCGTCGAGACTCTGCAAAAAGGCGTCGATGCGGTCGAGTCCCTCGAGCATGTCCTTCATGGAAAGGGAATAGCTGATGCGCACGCAGTCGTCCGCGCCGAAGGGCGCCCCGGGGACGACGGCGACCTTTGAACAGTCGAGCAGAGTGTCCGCAAAGGTGACGGAGTCGGTGATCTTTTTGCTGCCGAAATACTTCCCGTATGCGCCGCTGACGACGAGCATCGCATAGAATGCCCCGTCGGGAATGATGCAGTACGCCCCCTCCATCTCCGAAATGCGCTCGATCATGGCGAGCCGTCTCCGTGCGAAGCGGGCGACCATCTCCTCGACGGCGGCTTCGGGCGAGGAAAGCGCCTTGAGCGCCGCCTGCTGGGCGATGGAGTTGGGGTTGCTCGTCGCGTGCGACTGGAAGGAGTCGATCGCGCGGACGACCTCGTGCGGTCCTGCGAGGTACCCGATGCGGAAGCCCGTCATGGCGTACGTCTTGCTGACCCCGTTCACGGTGATCGTGTGTTCCTTCGCCCACGGCGAACATGCCGCAAAGGAGAAAGGTTTTACGGACCCATATACCAATTTTTCGTAAATTTCATCGGAAAGGGTCCAGATCCCCGCTTCCTCGCAGACCCGTTCGATTGCACGGACTTCCTCTTCCGAGTAGACAGCGCCCGTCGGGTTGCAGGGAGAGTTGAAAATAAAGAGCTTGGTACGCGGCGTGATGGCGTTCTTGAGCTGTTCGGGCGTGATCTTGAAACCCGTTTTCTTGCTCGCGCGGAGAAAGACGGGAACGCCGCCGCATGTCTTGACGATCTCGGGATAGGTCAGCCAGTAGGGCGCGGGGATGATGACTTCGTCCCCCTCGTCGACGAGCGCGAAACAGACGTTGAAGATGGAGTGTTTTGCGCCGTTGGAGACGACGATCTGCGAGGACTCATACTCGAGACCGTTGTCCCGCTCGAACTTCCTGCAGATGGCGCGGCGGAGTTCGAGGTTGCCCGCGGCGGGCGTGTACTTCGTCTGCCCCCTGTCGAGCGCTTCCTTGGCGGCTTCGATGATGTGTTCTGGGGTGTTGAAATCGGGTTCCCCCGCGCCGAAGGAGATGACGTCCTCCCCCGCCTTTTTCATCTGCTTTGCCTTTGCGCTGATGGCGAGCGTCTGCGAAGGTGAAATTGTCCTGATCCGTTTTGCTAAAGTCTCCATAGGTCAAATTTCGGTGAAAAATCAAAACATATTGCGCTCTTTTGTGCCGTTGGGGGAATATGGTGGGCATGTTCCCCCCCACCACCCGCTACGCGGGAGCCTCCCCCCGTCGGGGGGTAGGCTCTTACCCCCTCCATGGGAGTGGGGGTAGGGGGTGGGTCACCGCATTCCCAAACCCGTCCTTTCTGACGAAAAAATCATTCGCCGCCGGAGAGCTTCATCTCCGTCTCCCTTCTCGCGAGAGCGTCGATCATTTCGTCTAACTCTCCCGACATAAATCCTTCCATATCGTGCAGGGAAAGCCCGATCCTGTGGTCGGTGATGCGGCTCTGGGGGAAGTTGTAGGTGCGGATCCGCTCGCTCCTGTCCCCCGTGCCGACGAGGGACTTTCTGCTTTCCGCCTCCGCGCCTGCGGCGCGGCTGCTGTAGTGATCGTACAGTCTCGAACGCAGCACGCGGAACGCCTTGTCCTTGTTCTTCAGCTGGCTGCGCTCGTCCTGACAGGTGACGACGATCCCCGTGGGGAAGTGGGTGATGCGGATGGCGGTCTCCGTCTTGTTGACCTTCTGCCCGCCCGCGCCCGAACTTCTGAAGAGGTCCACGCGGATGTCCTTTTCGTCGATCTCAACGTCCACTTCCTCGGCTTCGGGGAGAACGGCGACCGTGCAGGTGGACGTATGGATGCGCCCCTGCGATTCCGTCTCGGGAACGCGCTGCACGCGGTGCACGCCGCTCTCGTACTTGAGACGCTTGTAGGCACCCTTGCCCGAGATGTTGACGATCGCTTCCTTGACGCCGCCCAGCTCCGTCTCGTTGAGGCTGACGACGTCCCAGACGAGGCGGTGTTTTTCGCAGTACCCCATGTACATGCGGTAGAGTTCATAGGCGAAGAGCGCGGCTTCCTCGCCGCCCGCGCCCGCCCGTATCTCGAGCGTGCACCCTCTGTCGTCGTTTTTGTCCTTGGGAAGGAGAAGAACTTTGAGCTGCGACTCCTCTCTCGAAAGTTCTTCCTTGAGATCGTAGTGCTCCTTCAGGAGCAGTTCCCGCATCTCCCCCTTTTCCTTGTCCGCCTCCTCGAGGGCGGCGTCCATTTCCTCTTTCGTCTTTTTGTAGGAACGGTAGCAAGCGACGATCTCCTCAAGCTCCGCCTGCTCCTTTGCGAGGCGGGTGAAATTTTCCATATCGGAAAGCGCCTCGCCCGAAGCGAGGAGCCGTCCGATCTCGTCATACCGTTTTTCGATCTCTTGCAGCCGTTTGAACATGTCAGAATCCGATCTTCACGACCCGCTCCACGCCCGCAAGGTCCTTGACGACCATCGCGAAGTCGCACCGCGTCGCGTTTCTGAAAATTTTGATGACGTCCTGCGCCTGTCCCTCTCCGCATTCGAGCATGACCATGCCGCCGCGCACGATGTAGCGGCTGACCTTTTCGGCGATGGCGCGGTAGAAGTCCAGTCCGTCCTCGCCGCCGTCGAGGGCGATGCGGGGTTCGAAGTCGCGCACGTCACGGGAGAGCGTCTCGATCTCCTTGTGCTTGATATAGGGCGGATTTGCGGTAATGAGGTCGAATTTTCCGCGCACGTTCTTGAAGAGGTCGCTCTGCACGAAGGTGATGTTCGCCTTGTTGAGCCTTGCGTTCTCCTTGGCGAGTTCGAGCGCTTCCGCCGAAATATCCGCCGCCGTCACGGCGACGACTTTGTCCTTGTTGGCTTCGCAGGAAATGGCGACGGCGACCGCCCCGCTCCCCGTGCAGAGGTCGAGGACGGAGTTCCCGCTCTTGACGAAGGCGAGCGCCTCGCGCACGAGTTCTTCCGTCTCGGGACGGGGAATGAGCGCCCTTTCGTCCACTTTCAGCGTATAACCGTAGAAATTCGTGTCTCCGATGATGTACCAGAGCGGTCTGCCCGTCAGTCTCTTCTCGAACACTTCGAGCAGTTTTCCGCATTCCTGCCGCGTGATGACGCGTTCCTTCGAAAGCTCGCTCCGCGGGATCTTCAGCCCGATGCTCATGATCCATTCCGCATCCGCCTCGTCGATGTCCCGCTCGCGGAAGCTCCGCTTCATCGCCGCGAGGAGCTTGGAGAGTTTGGTCTCGGTGACGAAGAGCTTTTCGGGCGATTCGGGATCCTCGTCCATCTCGTACGTCTTTCGGAACGCCTCGATGGCGCATTCGATCATGCCGTCGTCGGGTTCGCGCGTCGTCAGACATTGCATGAGATACCCCGGCGCCTTCAGGGGAAGGAGCAGCGGCGTCTGAAAGAGCGCGAGGAATTTCAGGATCTCATAGGAGATCCCCGCGACGAGCGGAAGGCAGATGAGTTTTGCGACGACGGAGATGATCCGCTGCGCGATCCCCTCGATCTGCAGCTGTGCATACATGAGGTTGAGAGGCCAGCCGACGAGGGCAAACACCGCAATGGAGATGAAGAGCACCAAAAAGATGAAGGTCGTGCCGCATCTGTCGTGGAGACGGGAACACTTTTTGACATTCTCCACCGTGAGCGGCATGCCGTATTCGTAACAGTTGATCGTCTTGTGTTCGGCGCCGTGATACATGTAGGTCTCCCGAAGGGACTTGAAGCACAGCGTGAACAGGATATAGAACAGAAAGATGACAAGGCGCATCCCGCCCTCGATGAGGCAATACCAGATGCCCCCTTCCTCGATGACCTCGACGTTCCGCGCGATCAGCCCCGAGAGGAACTGGGGAACGAAGAGAAAGAGCGCGAGGGCGAGCACGATCCCCAAAAAGACGGAGAGGAAGGAGAGGATGTCGGAAACGCCGATCTTGAGATGATCCGCAAGCCACTTGGAGAGCTTGCTGGGCGGCGTCTCTTCCTCTTCCGTGACGACCGCCTCCGCGCTGCGCGTCAGCGCTTTCATGCCGAGAATGAGCGAGGAGACGAAGTTGATGACTCCCCGCACGATGGGGACTTTCGTCCAGACGCTCTTCTTTTCGGGCTGTCCGATGCGGAGCGCTTCCATGCGGAGCTGTCCCCCGTCGTCACGGACGACCGTCGCCATGCCGCGCTTTCCGCGCATCATGACGCCCTGTATGACTGCCTGCCCGCCGATATATGTCCGATTTGTCTTTTTTTTCATATTCGTTTCTCTGTCTGACTTTTTTCGTCGCCGTGGGCTGAGCCGCTTTCGGGGAAGCGGCGCGTCATAACAAAACAGCCCCTAAAAATAAGGGGCTGAATGGGTCAAATGCCGTATCTCTTCTTGAATTTATCGACGCGCCCACCCGTATCGACCAGCTTCTGCCTGCCCGTGAAGAAGGGGTGGCATTTGCTGCAAATATCGACCTTCATCACGTCGACATCCTTGGTCGTACCCGTCTGAAACGTTTCGCCGCAAGCGCAGACGACCGTCACCGTATGGTACTTGGGATGAATCTCCGATTTCATAGTATCACCTCGCTGTGTTCTTGATTCTCGACTCTATTATATCTGTTTTTCCCCGCGCCGTCAACTTATTTTCACGCTCATTCGAAAAAACTTGCAGGATTTTGCGACTTTGTTTGAACTGTCTCTCAAACGCTTGCAAAATTCGGAAAGCTGCTGTATAATATAGCCGAACTTGCAGAAATTGCAGAAGGAGACGTTCATGAACGAGTGGAAAGTCTGGAAGATCAACGGTCCGAGATCGCTTGCCTGCACGGAGCAGTCCGCGCCCGCGATCCCCGAGAAGTCTCTGCGCGTACGCGTCACGAAGGTGTTTTTGTCAGGCGTGGACGCCGCCATCTACCGCGGTGATCTGAAAGCCGAATATCCGATCGTCCCCGGGCGGTTCGCCGTGGGGATCATCGCCGACGAGACAGACAACCTGCTCTTCGAAAAGGGGACCCGCGTCCTTCTGCACACCTTCCGCCCCCGTCCCTACAAGGGCACGGAGAAGGTGGACTTTTCGGAGGACGAGTCCATCGTCTGCGGACAGACGGAGGACGGGTTCCTCTCCGACTTCGTCTATGCCGACCCCTGCGACCTCACCCCCATTCCCGATGTCTTGAGCGATGAACGGGCGCTCGTCGCCCACTACGTCTCCCTCGCACGGAGCGCCGTCGAACATCTCGGGCAATGCAAGGGGCAGCACATCGCCGTCATCGGCGCGAACGTCATGGGAATTTTGACCTGCCAGCTCCTCATCTACCAGCAGGCGGCGCCCATCCTCATCGACACCGACCCTTCCCGTCTCGAATTTGCCCGCAAGTGCGGCATCTACTACACCCTTCCCGCCGACGAGAACTTGCTCGACGGCGTCGCGAACATCACGGGCGGGCGGCTCGCCTCGGGCGCGATCTACGTCATCGGCGCCCCCGGGAACGACCACAAGATCCCCTTCCGCGTCAGTGCGGAAAAGTCCACGACGGTGCTCTGCGGCTTCGTGCCCGACAGCGAGAAGTACTCCCTCGATCTGGCGCTCCGCAAACAGCTGACGCTGCAGTTCGTGCACACCGTCTCGGAGTTCGAAACGGCGTTCAACCTGCTCTTCACCCATGCCGTCGATGCGGGCTGCTTCCGTGCGATCACCATTCCCGCCGAAAAGGTCGGCGCCTTCTTCGAGACATACGAGTCCCATCCCGAACACGACGTGAGCGAAGTCAACATCGTAAGCCTCATATGAGTACATAGCGCCGTGCGGGATCCCCGTCGGCGCTTTCTCTCATATGCGGAAGATCAAACTGTTTTTTTGCGGAAGGCTCTTTCCCTTCGCGCTCCTCTCTGCCCTGCTCCTCATCGCGGGGATATTTCTGTGCGTACGGCTCCCGCGCCTGCTTGCGCCCGCCGCGGCTGCCGAACGCATTTTTGCGCTTACGGCGGCGGTCGTCCTCTTCTGCGACCCTTCCCCCGCCGAATACAAGCTCTCCAAGCTCTTTCTCGTCCTGCTTCTCCCGTGGACGGGCGCGATCGCCTGCTTCTGCTTTCTCTTCCGCGAGAACAAATTTCGCGGGGGCATGACGGGGATCAAACGGAGAAAGAGGGAATTCGGCGGTACCATGTCCGAGAGTTCCCCCGACAAAATCTCTCCCCTCTCGGGACTGCAAGAGTGCAGGGCGGGACGGGTGGAATACTTCCCCGTCGGGCGGGCGATGTACGAACGGTTCCTCGGCGACCTCAAGCGGGCGAAAGAGAGCATCTGGCTGGAATTTTATATCGTTGCAGAAGGCAGTTTCCTCGGTGACGTCATGGAGATCCTTACGGAGAGAGCGGAAGCGGGCGTGGACGTCAGGCTCCTCTTTGACGGCTTCGGCAGCGCCCTCACCCTCTCCCCGTCCTTCCCCGCGGAAGCGGAGCGGCGGGGCATCAAGGTTTGTATCTTCCGTCCCCTGAAGTTCCCCACCCGCGCGGCGGGCAGGCGGGACCACCGAAAGATCGCCGTCATCGACGGAAAGATCGGCTACACGGGCGGGATCAACCTCGCCGACGAGTACATCGGGGAAGTCATCCGCTTCGGACACTGGAAGGACATGGCGCTCCGCGTCACGGGCGGCGCGGCTTCGGCTCTCTCCGCCCTCTTCGCCCGCAGCTGGAATGCGGAAGAGAGGGACCGTCCCGTCCGTGCGGCGGAAGGGACGGGCGGAAAGATCCCCTGCGCCGTCATCTCCGACGACACGGCGGAGACCTCTCTGCGGGCGGGACAGCAGACATTTTTGCGGCTGTTCGGGCTGGCGCGGAAGAGGCTCTACGTCACGACCCCCTACCTTGCTCCCGACCTTCCCCTCTGCAAGGCGCTCGGATGCGCCGCGCTCGCGGGCGTCGACGTCCGCGTCATGATCCCCCACATTCCCGACAAAAAATTCCCCTTCCTTCTGACCCGCTCCTATGCCGCGGAGCTTCAAGCGAGCGGCGTCGGGGTACGCGAGTACACGGACGGGTTTCTGCACGGAAAGACCGTCGTCTCGGACGACATCTCCTTTGTCTCTTCCTACAACCTCGACTTCCGCAGTCTGTATCTTCAGGCGGAATGCGGCGTCGCCGTCAAACAGAGAGCGCTTGCGGACAGGATCGCAGACGACTTTCTCTCGGCTTGGGAGAGCGGAACGCCCCTGCCCGTGCGGGGCAAAGCGGCGGAGTTCTTCTGCCGTCTCCTGCGCCTTGCGGCGCCCCTTCTTTAGAACATGATACGCTTTATCGCGACAGATCTGGACGGAACGCTCCTCGACGGCGACCGAAAGCTGCCCGAGGAGATCTTTCCCCTCATCTCCGCCCTCTACGGGCGGGGCATTCTCTTCGCGCCCGCAAGCGGCAGACAGTACGCCAATCTCAAAGCCCTCTTCGCTCCCGTCAAGGATGAAGTCCTCTTCCTCTGCGAGAACGGAGCGCTCGTCAAGTATCAGGGAAGGACGTTGCATCTGACGCCCATCAGGGACGATCTGCTCAAGGGAGCGCTTGAAGAGATCGGAAAGATCCCCCGCCTGCACCCCGTCCTCTGCGGGACGGAACATGCCTACATAGCGGGCGGGACGGAGAAGTTCCGCGAACTCGCCTTCGAGGCGTACACGAATTGCGTGCAGACGGACAGCCTCGAGAGCGTCATCGGAAGGGAACCCGTCTGCAAGATCGCCGTCTTTGACGAACTCTCTGCCGCTTCCCACTGCATCAAGCTCCTTCCGCAGCGGCTGGGAGGGCTTCGGACCATTCTCTCGGGGGACGTCTGGTGCGACGTCTCCGCGCCCGAGGCGAGCAAGGGCGCGGCGGTGAGAAGGATACGGGAGATCTTCGGCTTCGAAAAAAAGGAGTGCATCGCCTTCGGCGACCACATGAACGACTACGAGATGCTCTCCGAGTGCGGCAGGGCGTACGTCACCGAAAATGCGTACCCGCCCCTCAAAAAACTCATCGGAAAGACCGTCCCTTCCAACACCGAGGGCGGCGTGATCTTAAAACTCAAAGAAATTTTAGCGGGGAAAGAACTATGAAATATCTCATCGCTTCGGACATCCATGGCTCTCAATACTATTGCGGGCTTCTGCGGACGCGCTTTCTCGAGGAACAGCCCCAAAAACTCATCCTGCTCGGCGATCTTTTGTACCATGGGGCGAGAAATCCGCTCCCGAGAGAATACAGCACGCTCGGCTGCGCCGAGATCCTCAACAGCATGAAGGAACACATTCTCTGCATCCGCGGCAACTGCGACAGTCAGGTGGATACCCTCGTTCTCGAATTCCCCGTCGAGGCAGACTTTGCCCTGCTCCCCGTCGGGAAGCGGACCGCCGTCCTCGCGCACGGACACCTCATGCCCGCCGTCCTGCAAAAGGGTGACATCCTCATCAACGGGCATTTCCATGTCCCCGCCTGCGAGGAGCGGGAGACATACACCTATGTCAACTGCGGTTCTGTCTCCATTCCGAAAGAGGAGTCCCCGCACAGCTATCTCACCGTCGAGGACGGCGTCTTTACATGGAAGGACGTCGAAACGGGAAAGCCCTTTCTGACCCGCACGTTCTGACCGAAGGAGAGTCTGCCGAATTATGACAGAATTGCGCAAAAAAAATCATAAATTTTTTTACCAATCTATTGACATTCCAAATCAAAGTGTGTAAAATAGTAGTATCAAAAATTATAAGGAGATAGGATTATGAATTTTGATACTTGGTTCCATAAGCAGAGCAAGGTCATCCAAATCGTTTTGCTTATCCTTCCGCTTGTCGGCTGGATCATGGACCTCCTTGTAAGATGGTCGGCATTCCTCAAGAAGTCGAGCATCGTGAACCTCGTTATGGCGCTCGTCATCACCTTCTTCGGTGAGTTCTGGATCCTTACGATCCTTGACGCCGTCATGATCGCTCTCGGAAACAAACTTTTCCTCGAGGACTAATCAACACACAAACAAAAAGTCCGCCGATACCCTCGGCGGACTTTTTGTTTGAAAAACATTCACTTATTGTCGATTTCAGCCCCTCTCCCCCTCGCACGGGCGAAGGGATCCGGCGGGAAATCATGCGTCGGAAGAAACGCTTTTGAGAGTCATATCTTTTTCGCCTGCGATTTTGCGTGGCGCATCATCGTCTCGATGTCGTAACATTCCCTGATCCCGTCGAGTTCCCCCGAGAGATAGTAGCTGTACGTCCCGTCCGTCCCCACGATGACGTGGTCGACGAGCGTCACGTTGTTCAGCGTACAGAGAACATGGGCAAGCTGCGTGAATTCGGTGTCATGGATGGACGGTGCACAGGACATCGAGGGATGGTTATGGGCGATGACGATCCCCTTCGGCTTGTAATCGGTGATGAAGCGGCTGACGTCCGTAGAGGAGAGTTCGACATGGTCCCTGTCCCCCGTCGTGAAGTCGCGGATGAAGCAGACCTTGTTCTTCGCGTCGAGCGCATAGAGTTCGAGGTGCTCCGTTGTCATTTTTTTGTACCGTTCCTCGATACAGGCGCTGAAATCGCGGTAGGAAAAGACCGTGTGCGCGGTCTCGAGACGGTCGTGGGCGTCCATGCGTTCGTAGATGGCGCCGATCGTCTTGAGATAGGCGGCTGTGGACTGCCCGACCCCTTGGACGGAAGCGAGTTGCTTGACGTCCGCACGGAACACGTTGGAAAGCCCGCCGCACGCGTCGATGAGGCTGTGGGCGATCTCGTTGGTGTTCTTGCGGGGGATCGCGTTGAATAGGAGAATCTCGAGCAGTTCGTGGTCCTGCAACAGGTTTTCGGCAGCGAGTTTCTCGATCATGCGCTGTCTGTGTCCCTCGTGCATAGCGTTCCCCCTCTTGCGGATAGAGTGCCTCGGACTCACATGTTGCGCCATTCGTCCGCGGCGATTTTCCATATTATAGCACACTTTCCGGGAAGAATCAATCATTTTTTTGAAAATGATGACGGCTTTTCGCGGGGAGAAGGGACGATTTGGGGCGGTTTCGGCAAGAAAGACGGGCGTGAGAGCGGTTCGGAAAAAATTTTTTTCGGAAAGCGTGCAAAAACGCTTGATAAATCCGAAGGGTTTTGATACAATATGAAGGCACATTGGGGTGTCGCCAAGCGGTAAGGCAACGGACTCTGACTCCGTCATTCGTTGGTTCGAATCCAGCTACCCCAGCCATTTATGCACGATTTTAGCGTATAAAACGCCAAAACCGTGCATATTTTTATATTTTTCTCCTTCAATTTTTTGCGATTGGGGAGTAATTGGGGAG
>CANQUD010000027.1 GCA_947626935.1 uncultured Clostridia bacterium
ATGTCGCGGCGTAACAAGGACAATAGAATAAGCGGTCTGACTAACCGCCAAACCGCTTATTCATAGAATCCCTATGGAAGCCACCCTTCGCCGTGTCTTTTTTTGTTGTTTCGAACGATTTTGTTTTCTGCGTCCACCCCTTGCCCACCCCTTGAGGGAAGAATTTTGCATTCTGCCAAAGATTGATAATCTTTGGCGCAAAATTCTTATAGCATTTGCCCATATGCGTGGGCAAATGCCGACCAAACGCGGGTCTCTACCCGCGTGCGAGGGTGCCCCCGAAGGGGGCGGAAGGGGTGTCATTCCCAATCGGGACACCCCCTCAGCCTCGGCAAGGGCAGCCTCGGCAGCTCCCCCTCAAGGGGGCGCCAAGGGACTTCCCCTAAAAGGGGCAGCAAGAGGGGACCGCATTTCTCTTGGCGCCCCTCGGGGTCCCCGCAAAAAGACAAAGTATTTTTGCGGGGTGGATTAGGGGAGCTGTCGAGGCGTAGCCGAGACTGAAGGGTTTCAAAACCCCTTTCCCCTCGCAAGCTCGGGGACTTCCCCTAAAAGGGGCAGCAAGGGGTCACCGCATTCCCCCCACACCGCCGATGTTGCTTATTCGGGGAAAAGTCTTGCTTTTTTGCAAAATCTGTGCTATACTGGTAAAAATTGTATCCGAGGGAGATTATGGTTCCGAAATACAAACGCATTCTCTTGAAACTTTCGGGCGAAGCGCTCGCGGGCGACCAAAAATTCGGTCTCAACCCTGACGTCATTTCCATGGTTGTCGACCAGCTCGTCAAAGTCCATCAGATGGGCGTCGAGATCGCGCTCGTCATCGGCGGCGGAAACTTCTGGCGCGGCAGACAGGGGACCAACATGGACCGCACCACCGCCGATCAAATGGGGATGCTCGCCACCGTGATGAATTCCCTCGCCATGATGGACGCCATTGAGAAAAAGGGGATCCCCACCCGCGTGCAGACGGCGCTCAACATGGTCTCCGTCGCCGAACCCTACGTGCTCCGCAAGGCGCTCCGCCACTTTGAGAAGGGCAGGATCGTCATTCTCGCGTGCGGCACGGGGAACCCGTACTGCTCCACCGACACCGCCGCCGCCCAACGCGCCTGCGAGATCGACGCCGACGTCCTTCTCATGGCAAAGAATGTGGACGGCATTTACGACAGCGACCCGCTCCAAAACCCTTCCGCCAAGAAGTACGAGACGCTGACGTTCGGCGAGATCGTCAACAAGGGACTGAAGGCGATGGACGTCACCGCCGCCACGATGTGCATGGAGAACAATATCCCCGTTCTTGCATTCGCGCTCGGGGAGAAGGACTCCATTCTCCGCGCCGTCTGCGGGGAAAAACTCGGCACAATGATCTCAAATTGAGAGAGCAGACCTGACCCCCAGCGGGGGGGAAGGTGGCGCGGCGCAGCCGTGACGAATGGGGGGGACACGCCATTCCGCATTCCTCTCGGCGCCCCGCGATTTTCCACGTCATTTCGAGCGTAGCGAGAAATCTCATGAGATTCCTCGGCTTTGCCTCGGAATGACGTGCAGAGGAGTAAAGTCACCCCATTCCAAACCGATCTTGAATTCAAATCAAAAAAGGAGATCCAATATGATCGACAACGAGAAAGTGGAAGAAATTTTCCTCGTCCTCGAGGACAAACTCGACAAGACGGTCAGCGTCTTAAAGGACGACTATGCCTCGATCCGCGCGGGACGCGCCAATCCGCACATCCTCGACAAGGTGCAGGTAGAAGCGTACGGCACGATGTCTCCGCTCGTCCAGCTCGGCAACATCGCCGTCACAGACGCCCGCTGCCTCGTCATCTCGCCGTGGGATAAGTCCCTTCTCAAGTCCATCGAGAAGGCTCTGCTCGCTTCCAACATCGGCATCACGCCGACCAACGACGGCAACGTCATCCGTCTCGTGTTCCCGACGCTCACGGAAGAGCGCAGAAAGGAACTCGTCAAGCAGGTGCGGAAGATGGGCGAGGATGCAAAAGTGGCAGCCCGCAACGTCCGCAGAGAGGCGATGGAAGCTCTCAAGAAGATGAAGAACAACAAGGAGCTTTCCGAGGACGAGAGCAAGAACCTCGAGCTTGACGTCGAGGAAGCGATCGGCAAGTGTATGACGACGCTCGATACGACGGTCGCCGCCAAGGAAAAGGAGCTTATGACCGTTTGATGACCGCCTTGCACGTTGCGATCATCATGGACGGAAACGGGCGCTGGGCGAAAAAGCGGCTGCTTCCCCGCGGCGCAGGGCACAGGGCGGGCTTCGAGAGAATGCTCTCCCTCGTTGACCATGCCTTTGAACGCGGGGTGAAGTGGCTGACGCTCTACGCGCTCTCCGCGGAAAACCTGCTCCGTCCCAAGGAGGAGGTCGAGGGTCTTTTTGGCATTTTTCGGACATATTTTCCCGAAAAATCCCGTAAATTGAAGGAGAAGGGGATACGGCTCCTCGTCATCGGGGAACGGGAACTCCTTCCCGAGGATATCCGCCGTCTCATTTCGGATGCGGAGGCGCTGACGGCGGACGGGACGCGCGGAACGCTCGTTCTCGCCCTCGCCTACGGCGCACGGCAGGAAATCGTCTCCGCCGTCAACAAGGCGGTACGGGCAGGCAGAGAGGTCACGGAAGAGGAATTTTCCGCCCTGCTTTACACGGGGGAACTCCCTCCGCCCGACCTTCTCATCCGCACGGGCGGGGAACTCCGCCTTTCCAACTTTTTACTCTATCAAGCGGCGTATACGGAGCTGTACTTTTCCGAAAAGTTCTTCCCCGACTTCACGGACGGGGACTTCGACAGGGCGCTTGAAGCATTTTCCCTGCGGGACAGGCGGTTCGGCAGGATCTGAAGGAAGATTATGGAGACAGAAACAAACGAAACGGCTCAAACGCAGAAGCCGAAGCTCGATGAATTTTGGGTGCGTCTCATCACGGGGATCGTCTATTGTTCCATTCTCGTGGTCTTTTTCGCCCTCAAACTCTTTGTGAGCAGCCTCTTCTTCGACGCGCTCCTGCTCGCATTCACCGTCATCGGGACGTTTGAAGTCCTGCGGGCATTCCGCGACAAGATGACGGGAGTCCAGCGGGCGGTCGTCATGACGTTTGCCGTCCTCGTCCTTGCGACGTACGCCGTGAGCGACTTCATCTTTTCGGACGTCCTCGGGATCGCAAGCCTCAAACCGGGGGAGACCGTCACGACGATCGTCGGCAGAAATTATTCCATCCTCATCACCTGCGGCATGTTCCTCGCGGGACTTGCGGTGCTCTTTTCTCTCCTCGTGTTCCGCTTCGACGAGACGACCCTCGAATCGACGGGCTATTCGCTCTTTGCGCTCATCTATCCGTCCAATCTCATCGTCGTGCTCTCCGTCTGCAACCACCTTGACGTCTATTCGGAACTCGCGCTCCTGTTCGTCTTTGTGCTGTGTCCGTTCGCCGATTCCTTCGCGCTCCTCTTCGGCAGATGGTTCGGGAAGAAGGTCCCCGCAAAGCTCGCCCCCAAGGTCTCTCCCAAAAAGACGATGATCGGGGGAGTCGGCGGGCTGTTCGGCGGGGCGATCGGCGCAGTCGTCATCTTCTTCTGCTACTACGGTCTGACCCTTCTCGACGGGCTGGAGATCCTTGCCGAGCCGCTCGGCGGCATCTTCGCCCTCAACCTGCCCGAAGCGCTCTTCTTCATCGGTCTCGGCATTCTGACCGCGGCGTTTTCGGAGCTGGGCGACCTCGTCGAGAGCGCGATCAAGCGCAAGATCGGCATAAAGGACATGGGGAACCTTCTCCCCGGGCACGGGGGCATTTTGGACAGGATCGACTCTTCCCTCTTCGTGGGGCTGGTCATCTGCCTCGTCATGGTCATCAGGATCATGATTTTCGGCTGAAAGACATACAATAAAGGTATCAAACGTCCGCATCGGCGGACGTTTTCAATCGACTATGAAAAAGATCGCTCTCATCGGCTGTACGGGCAGCATCGGCAGACAGGTCTGTGAAGTCGTCCGCCGTCACCCGACAAAATTTTGTTTTTCCGCGCTCGTCGCAGGCAGCGACAGGGCGGGGCTTGACGCGCTCAAAGCCGAATTTTCCCCCGCGATCGCCTGCCTTGCCGCGGAGATCCCGTCCCACTCGGCGCTCTTTGCGGACTGCGACGTCGCGTTCATCGCCTCGGGCGGCTTTGCGGGGCTGAAATACACCCTTGCCGCCATCGAAGAGGGGAAAACGGTCGCCCTCGCCAACAAGGAGAGCCTCGTCTGCGGCGGCGAACTCGTCATGCAGGCGGCGAAAAAGAGGGGGGTCGACATCGTGCCCGTCGACAGCGAACATTCCGCCCTCTTCCAATGCCTCGGCATGCGGCGGGACACTCCCTTCAAAAAACTTCTTCTGACGGCGAGCGGCGGTCCCTTTCTGCACTCTGACAGAGAGCAGCTGAAGCATGTCACGGCGGCGGATGCGCTCCGCCATCCGACATGGAACATGGGGGCGAAAATCACGGTAGACAGCGCGACCCTTCTCAACAAAGGATATGAGGTTATCGAGGCAAAATGGCTATATGGGGCGGAATTTTCGCAGATCGAGGCGATCGTTCATCCTGAAAGCATCGTCCATTCCCTCGTTCTGTTTGAGGACGGCGCCATGCTCGCCCAGCTCGGCTGTCCCGACATGAAACTGCCCATCCAGCTCGCGCTCACCTATCCCGAGCGGCTGCCCTGCTGCGAAGAAGTCGACCTTGCGGAACTTTCGGCGCTCCA
Source organism: uncultured Clostridia bacterium (assembly GCA_947626935.1). GTDB lineage: Bacteria > Bacillota > Clostridia > Christensenellales > Borkfalkiaceae > Gallimonas. The sequence continues at coordinate 4,753 of CANQUD010000027.1, forward strand.
CTTCGAGCGTCTGCCCGCGGAGAGATTTCCATGCTTCTCCCTCGCCGTCGAGGCGGGCAAGCGGGGGGGAACATGTCCCACCGTCCTCAACGGGGCGGCGGAGACGGCAGTACAGGCGTTCCTGCAGGGGAGAGTGGGCTTTTTGCGGATCGCGGAGATCATCGAGGAAGTTCTCAACGTCGTCCCGTACGAACGGGCAGATCGCTACGGAACGCTTTCCCGTGCGGACGCGCGGGCGCGAGAGGAGGCGCGGCGGCTGATCGATGGGTAATCTCTTGAGCGTATGGAGCACGATCGGGTCGGTCGCGCTCGCCATTCTGATCCTTCTCGTGATGATCACCATTCACGAATTCGGGCATTATGTCGCGGGAAAGCTCTTAAAATTCAAGATCGACGAGTTCTCGGTGGGATTCGGTCCCGCCCTCTTCAAGATCAACCGCAAGAAGTCGGGGGAACTCTTTGCCGTCCGTCTCATTCCGCTCGGCGGGTATTGCGCCTTTCACGGCGAGGACGGCTTGGATGAGGACCCCGCTCCGTCCCCCGCGCCGACAGAAGAGACTTCGCAGACAGAGGAGACTCCCGCGGCGGTAGAAGTTCCCGCGGCGGTAGAAGAGACTCCCACGTCGGCGGAAGAGACTCCCGCTGGTCCCGCGGATGAGTTTTTCGGCTCTCCCGCATCGGAAGAAGCCCGCCCCGCGCCTTCGGACGGAAAGAAGAGAAACTGGACGGACAGCGGGTCCTTCACGGACATGAAGCCGTGGAAGCGCATCATTGTGCTCGTTGCGGGCGCGACGATGAACTACCTTCTGGCGCTTCTGCTCATCGTCATCTGCTTTCTCTCTTACGGTCAGACCATGCTCGCCGTCTATGAGGTCGAGCCTTCCTCGGACGAATTTGCCGCCTACAGCCTGCAGGATATCGACATCCTCTTGCAGGTCGAGGGAAAGGATCTGTACCTCACGACGGACGTTGCGCAGGCACTCAACGGCAAGAAGAAGGGGGACCTCGTCAAAATGCGTGTTTCCCGTGCGATCGGTCTTGAGTGGGTCGAGAACGAAGCAGGCGAGCGGAAACCCCGATTCGACCACAGAGAGGTGATGGACGTACAGGTCATGCTCCGCGACGACGTCACCGTCAAGAACAGCGCCGACCTCGACTGCGTCTGGCGGGCGATCGGCGTCAAATACGAGAGATCGGGCGACGGGGGAAGCTATCTGCTCGCGAACGGGCTGAACAAGCTCTCCTTCTTCGAGGCGCTCGGAAAGTCCTTTGTCTATTCCTTCCGCTTGGCGGGGTCCATCTTCAAGGTCATCGGGGAACTTCTGACGGGTCGGCTCGGGCTGACTGCCTTGGGCGGTCCCGTGACGACGATCACGATGACGTCGCAGATCGCCTCGCAGGGCTTTCGGGATTTCTTGGAGATCTCTGCACTCATCGGGGTCAATCTGGCAGTGTTCAACCTGCTTCCCATTCCCGCCCTCGACGGGAGCAAGGTCGTGTTCACCGCCATCGAATGGGTGCGGGGGAAGCCCATTTCCCGCAAAATCGAGGCGATCATCCACGCGGTGGGATTTGTCCTTCTCATCGGCTTTGCGATCCTCGTCGACGTCCTGCAATTTATATAAAAATCGCAACTTATGCAACAAAAAAGCGCCTCTCGGCGCTTTTTTGTGATGGTTGCTTGAAGCAATCAGAATTCGCGCGGGGCGGAATGACGCGAATAAGGTGACCCACACCCCTACCCCTCTCCCATGGAGAGGGTATTCCTTGCTTCCCCTGATAGGGGAAGTACCCGCGCAGCTACTCCGCTCATGCAGAGCGCCGGCGAAGCATCCCGTTAAACTTACGGCGCACAATGTTGCCCGCCCGTTTGCCGAAATCCTTTCGTCGCTACGCTCCAGCAGAATGAGCAAAGCGAGAAACATCACTCTTCTTTCTCGTCTTTGTCCTCGGCGGGCGTTTCAGTCTGTTCCGCAAATTCCGCACCGCCTTCCGCATCGACTTCCGCTTCCGCAACGACCTTCTTTTCCTTCGGCGCAATGATCTTGATGAGGCGGTCAAGCACCTTGGTCATCGCAAGGACAAAGAGGACGGCGGCAGAGATCGCACAGTCGGCGGGGATGTAGACGCATTGATAGATAAAGGAGTAGATGAATGCGTTCGCAACAGCCCAATCGGGAAGTTCCACCCAAATCGCATCCTGCTGGAAGTAGATGACGCCCGAGATCAAGTGGAAGATGAACCGCAAGACATAGACGCCGATCGTGCCGAGCAGGACATTGAGCCAAGTCTTTTTGGAGAACTTTCTCGCAAACCCCATAAATCCGATCGAGGCGAAGGCAAGCAGATAGTCGAGGATAAAGGTCATCGGCGTCAGGATATACGGTCCCGAAATGAAATTGAGGAGACCGAAGATCAACCCCGCAAGGAGTCCGTCGACAACGCCGTACACATAGGCATAGATGAGCACGGGGACGAAGCTTGCAAGCGTGATCGAACCGCCGTAAGTCACGGGCGAGACCTTTACATACGAGAGTCCGAAGGAGAGCGCAAGCGTGACGCCTGCCGCCGCAATGTGTTTGGCGTCGTACTTCTTGCCGCCCTTAAAGCAGATCGCGGCAATGACGCCGAGCAAAAGGACGGCTGCGCCGACAGAGATCCACATGACGATGTTCGTCGCGCTTTCGCTCACTTCGAGCAGGGAATTGAGTAACATAAAAAACCTCCGTAAAGTGTGTGTTTGAATGTCCGTGACGAAAAAACCGCCTACGTCAGAAACGCAGGCGGAAAAATTTCCGAAGAGTTCCGTTTCTTTCGTGCAAGCATTACCTTGTCCGATTCCAATGGTATCATCTCAGCCCTTGCGGGCACCCACGACGGATATTCAAATTGTGACCTTATTATATCACGCGAATCGGTCATTGTAAATTGTTTTTTTGCGGAAATTGTGATATAATAAAAAAAATCGTTCCGATTTGATTGAAGGGAGCGAATGTCATGCCTTTACCCTCTCCATGGGAGAGGGGTAGGGGTGTGGGTCACCGCAGCTCTCTTGTCGCCCCTCTTAGGGGAGATGTCGAGGCGAAGCCGAGACAGAGGGGTTTAACCCCTTTCCCTTCGCAAGCTCGGGGACTTCCCCTATAGGGGCAGCGAGTGGGTCACCGCAGCCGTTCATTCAGAGCGAAGCGAAGAATCCCGACAAACGGGCGGAGTGGCATTGTACTCCGTGGGTTTAATGGGATGCTTCACGTACGTTCAGCATGAACGGGCGGGGCAGCATGAACGGGCGGGGCAGCAAGACCACCCCGAGGCGAAGCCGAGGGATCTCGTCCCGCAAACAAGTGGTAAAACGGTCGATTTTCGCATAAAATAAGCACATATGAAAGAGTTTGATGGGTCGGCGGAGACTTCTCTCGACACAGGACGGGTGCGCTATACGGTGCTCGACGGCAAGGGCGGCTATTTTCAGAACGTCAGACGCCTTCTCGAATTCACCGAGGAAAAGATCGTCCTCGCGGGCAAGAAGGGGTCCGTCACCGTCGAGGGGAAGGACCTCTCCCTCGGGAAATGCTATTTGGGCGACGTCACCGTCCGCGGCGACATCCGCAAAGTGGAGCGCAGCGATGGTTGAATTCGAGATCGGGGGACTTTCCGCCCACAGAGCGGTGGATCGCCTTCTCCGCGAGGGGATCGTGCTCCTTTCCGCCCGAAGGACCCCGAAAATGGGGGTTACGATCGCCGTTCCCGCAAATGTGCGAAAAAAAGTCTTTACAATTCTGCGTGGGACGTGTTATAATATAAAAAAGTGCCGCCCTGCGGGACTTGCGCGGTTTTTAGAGAAGGGCGTCCGCGCGGTCGGTCTGTTGATCGGCGCTGCCCTCGCCCTCGCTCTCGTCCTCTTCGCCCAGAGCAGAGTCCTCAAGGTAGAAGTGAAGGGGAGCGGCGCCTATCTCGAGCCGCAGGTGCGGGCGGTCCTTTCGGAGCACGGCGTAGACCGTCTTTCGGCGATGCCGCAGCCCGAAACGCTCATCCCCGCGATCCTGTCCCTTCCGCGCGTGCAGTTCTGTTCGGTGAAGGGGGAAGGCGGTGTCCTCACCGTCTGCGTGGAAGTGGGGGACAGCACCGAGCCGCTCCGAAAAGAGAGCCTCTTCTCTCCCGCCGCGGGGACCGTGGAAGAACTCGTCGTTCTCCGCGGGACGCCACTCGTCAAAATCGGTGATTTTGTAGACATGGGGCAGGAAATCGTAGCAAATTATGCCCTGCATGGGGAAGAAAAAGAGGACTGCATCGTCATTGCACGGGTCCGCATCGCCTTCCCCGTTTCCAAGGAATACGCCCTCGACGAGGAAGGGGCAAAGCTGCAAGCTTTCCTCGAATTCGGGGAGATCGGGTCGCTGCACACGACAAAGACGGCGCAGGGCTGGCGCATCGAAGGTACATGCCATGCCGAAGGGACCATGAACTTCGGCTGAGGAGAAGAATGGAGAAATTCAGCACGGTCGATACGGGAGATCTGGCGAGATTGAGCGCCGTTCTCGGCGTTTTTGACGAAAATCTTGCGATCATCGCACGGGAACTGGGACTCGTCACGCACGTCGAGGGCACGGTCATCCGCTTCGAGGGGGAAGGGGCTGACATCGGCGCGGAAGTCGTCAGGAGCCTTCTTTCCGCCGTGGAGATCGGCGGCAACATCGACAAGAGCAGTCTCGTCTACTGCATCTCTCTCGCGCAGGAGGGACATGCCTCCGACATCGGGCAGATCATGCAGGGCGTCGTCGCCGTTTCCGCCAAGGGAAAACCCGTAAAATGCAAGACTGTGGGTCAAAAAACCTATGTCGACGCGATCAAAAAGAACACGATCACCTTCGGCGTGGGCCCTGCGGGAACGGGAAAGACCTATCTCGCCGTCTGCCTCGCCGTCTCCGCCTACAAGGGGAAACAGGCCGAAAAGATCATTCTGACCCGTCCCGCCGTCGAGGCGGGCGAAAAGCTCGGCTTCCTTCCCGGGGACCTGCAGACAAAGGTCGATCCCTATCTCCGCCCGCTCTATGACGCGCTGCAGGAGATGTTCGGCTTGGAGACCTACCAAAAACTCATGGAAAAGGGAGCGATCGAGGTCGCACCCCTTGCCTATATGCGCGGGAGAACGCTCTCCAATGCCTTCGTCATTTTGGACGAGGCGCAGAACGCGACCGCCGAACAGATGAAGATGTTTTTGACCCGCCTCGGCGACGGGAGCAAGATGGTCGTCACGGGGGATCTGACCCAGACCGACCTTCCCGAGGGAAAGACGAGTGGCTTGAGACAAGCCGTGTCTCTCTTGAAGGACGTTGAGGACATCGCCGTGTGCCGTCTCACCGAACGGGACGTCGTGCGGCATCCGCTCGTCGCGAAGATCGTCCGCGCGTACGAGGCGCAAGAGAATAAACGGAAGAAGGGGGAAAGAAAATGAGCAGACGCAAGACCGATGACGTCGATCTCGAGCAGATGACGACGCAGCAAAAAATGCAATATCTGCACGAGAATATCGACATCAGGAAGCCGCCCAAGGAGAAAAAAGATCCCAAAAAGAAACACAAGATGATCGTGTGCATCTGCTGCTATGCGCTCAGCTATCTCGTGCTCCTCGCCGTCATCTTCGGCATGATCGTCCTGAACGACTTCAGCGGCTGGATCGACTATTTCCGTACGGAATTCGCGAACGTCCTCTTCTTGATCGTGAGCGTGTTCTTCCTCGTCGTCATCATTTTCTTCTATTTCCTCTTTGAGGACAGGGAAGCGCTGTTGAGTACGGCGAACACCGTTCTCATCTTCTCGGTCATTACCGTCTGCGCGGTCATCTGCTATTTGTTCGGAAGATATCTTTCCATCTATGTCCGTCCCTTCGCGCTGTTTGCGCTCCTCATGCTCTTTCTGCTCAACAGAAGGCAGGCGATCGTCCTCAACTTCATCTTCACCTTCCTCATCTTCGTCATCGACATGTACACCAACCGCTATGACGGGCTGGAACTCGTGGAAGAGGTCTATTCGACCCTGATGATCGGCTTTGTGAGCGGAACGCTCGCGATCTTCTTCGCGGGGAACGTCAAGACGAGGGCGGGACTTGTATTGACGGGCGTCGCGCTCGCCCTTCCGACGAGCATCGTCGTCGCCCTTCTCAATCTCTCCACGCTCCGAACCAACGGCTGGCTGTACCTCACGAACGTCGGCTACAGAATGCTCGGCAGTGTCGTCTCCGCCTCGCTCGCGCTCGCCCTTCTGCCCATTTTCGAGATTATCTTCAACAAACTGACCATTTTCAGGCTGCGCGAACTGACGTCGACGAACGCGCCCCTTCTCAACAGACTCAAGAAGGAAGCGCCCGGGACCTTCAACCATTCGCTCATCGTCGCCCAGCTCTCCGAGGCGTGTGCCGTCGCGATCGGCGAGAATGCCGAACTTGCCCGTGCCGCCGCCTATTATCATGACGTCGGGAAGCTCAAGGATCCCCAATGCTTCACCGAAAACCAGACAGATTACAACGTCCACAGCGAGATCACGCCCGAACTTTCGGCGGACATCATCCGTTCGCACGCGCAGGACGGGTATGACCTCCTCATCTACAACCATCTTCCCAAGGCGATCGCCGACGTCGCGAAGGAACACCACGGGACGCTCCCCGTCAAGTACTTCTTCAACAAGGCGCTGCGCATCACGGGCGGGGAAGCGAACATCATGAACTTCTCCTACTTCGGACCCACTCCGCAGACCCGCATTTCCGCCATCGTCATGATCGCCGACGGCGCAGAGGCGGCGACCCGCGCCCTCAAGGACCATTCCCCCGAGAACGTCGAAAAGACCGTCCGCGGCATCATCGAGGAGAGAATGGACCTCGGGCAGTTCGCCGAATGCGACATCACAATGCGCGACCTCACCATCATCAAACAGACCCTCGTCGAGGCACTCTCGGGCGTGCACCATCACCGCGTGGAGTATCCTTCCATCCGCTTCAAGCGGGACAGGTCGGTCGAGGATGATAAATGAAACTGACGATAGAGGGCGGACTTCCCGCCGCCGAGAGAAAGAAGATCGCCGCAGCCGTCGCGGAAGAATTTGAGGCGGACATGCCCCTCGTTTTGGAGCTTGTCATCGTCTCCGAAGAGGAGATCAGATCCCTCAACGCCCGCGAGAGGGGGGTGGACGCCGTCACGGACGTCCTGTCCTTCCCCGCATCAAATTATCGGCGCGGAATGCCCATTCTCGCCGCCGAACATGCCGACTGCATCGAACCCGTCATGGGAAAGCGGAAGGGCGAATGGGTCCAGACGGGCGCAAGGCTCTACCTCGGCTCCGTCGCCGTCTGCAAAAAGAGGGCGGAAGAGCAGGCGGAGGAGTACGGACACTCCGTCGGACGGGAAATGGGCTATCTCATCGTGCACGGAGCGCTCCACTGTCTCGGCTATGACCATGAGACGGAAGAGGACAAGCGCGAGATGCGCGGGAAGGAAGAGGCAGTCATGGCAAGGCTCGGCTTAAGGAGAGAGGCATGAGAAGCGGAACAGTCGCCGTCATCGGAAGGGCAAACGCGGGGAAATCGACCCTCGTCAACGTCATGGTCGGGGAGAAGATTGCCATCGTCTCCCCCAAGCCGCAGACGACGCGGGACAGGATCATGGGCATTCTGACGCGGGAAGAGCACCAGATCGTCTTTGTCGACACGCCCGGGATCTACCGTCACAGGAACGAACTCACCGACCGCATGATGCACGCGACGGACAACGCTTCCAAGGAAGTGGACGTCATTCTCTACGTCCATGACGGGCATGCGGGGATCAAGGACGAGGATATTTCCCTCATGAAGAAGTATTCGGCGCTCGGCGTTCCCATGCTCATCGCCTACACCAAGACGGACATCATGCCCAAGGAAAATATTCCGCGGGACGCAAAGATCCTCTATGAAGCGGGGATCGAGAAGGACGTCGTGCCCGTCTCGGCGCGGAAGGGGAGAAATATCGCCCTTCTGGAGCAGGAACTCGTCAAACTCCTGCCCGAGGGAGAACGGCTCTTTCCCGACGACATCGTCTCCGACCGCAGCGAAAAATTCATGATCTCCGAACTGATGCGGGAGAAGATCCTCTTGAAGTACGACAAGGAGATCCCGCACGGGGTGGCGATCGTCGTCAACACCTTCGAGAAGCGGGAAAACGGCACCTATGCGATCGATCTCGACATCGTCTGCGAGAAGTTCAACCACAAGGCGATCCTCATCGGGAAGCAGGGGAAGGCGCTCAAGGAAGTCGCATCCTTCGCGCGGCAGGACATGGAAAAGTTCCTCGGTGCAAAGGTCTTTTTGACGGTGTATGTCAAGGTCCGCGAGGACTGGCGCGACCGCGCGGGACTCCTGAAAGAATTCGGCTACGATAAGGAAAATTGAGCGCACAGCACTCATCCGGCTCCGACCGCTCATCCTGCCCCAATGCGCTCATGCTGAACGAATGTGAAGCATCCCATTAAACCTACGGAACACATGCTCCGTCCGTTTGTCGGGATTCATCGCTTCGCTCTGAATGAACAGTCCCCTTGGCGCCCCCTCAAGGGGGAGCTCCCGCGCAGCGGGTGAGGGGGTGTCCCGATTTGGAATGACACCCCTTCCGCCCCTACGGGGCACCCACCCCTCAAGGGGTGGACAAGGCTTGGCGCCCCCTCAAGGGGGAGCTCCCGCGCAGCGGGTGAGGGGCAACGAGGACATTCACGTTATCCCGCCCCATCTCCGCATAACTTCTGCTTTTCTTGCCATACTGCGAATGGGAGGACGGCATGAAAGAGGAAAAAACGGCGTCGGAGATCGCATGGGAACTCTTTGAAAAGACGGGAAATTTGAGCTATTACATGCTCTACAAGAGGCTCCAATAGCACTATGGAATACAAGACGGACGCGCTCGTTCTGCGCAGCGCGGACTATCGGGAAAATGACAGGATCGTCACCCTCTTGACGGCGGAACGCGGAAAGGTGTCCGCAGCCATGAAGGGCGTGAAGAAGGCGGGCGCGAAGCTGAATTTTGCGTCACAGCCTTTTTGTTTTGCGGAATATGTCATCGCCGAAAAGGGGGGACGCAACACCGTGACGGGCGCGAGCCTGCACGACGGATTCTTTGCCCTCCGCGAGGACATCGCCGCCCTCTACGGCGCCGCTTGCGTGACGCAGGCGTGCGACCTTCTCCTCTATGAGGGCATGACGGGGGGAGATCTCCTCGTCTCCGCCGTCCGTGCGCTCGGACGGCTGTCCGCGGGAGAGGGAACGGGGGCAGTCGTGGCGTTTCTTTCGGAAGCGCTCTCGATCGCGGGCTATCCCGTCGGGGCGGACGTCTGTCCCGTCTGCGGCAAGCTCCCCGCGGGGCGCATGAGATTCGACATGGAGCGGGGCATTTTCACCTGCAACGACCACTCCGACGGCGTCCCTGCGAGCGAGTCGACCTACCGTTCTGTCCGCGCCGCCCTTCTCGGGGAAGAGGGGACGGAAGAGGGGAACATCCGAGCCATCCGCCTGCTCGGGGCATATTTCGCCCTCAAGACGGACAGCGAACCCAAGGCGCTCGGCGAATACCTGCGCCTGCTCGCTCCGATGCACTGAAATTTCTTGACGCAGACGGCGAAAAGGGGTATAATACATCTATCCACCCGAAAAAACCGCAAAGGGGGTTTCCATATGGAAGAAAAAGAGGAAGGCATGACGCTCGGCGAGGTCTGGCAAGTCCTCAAGCACAGGATCTGGTACATATTGGGTGCGACGGTCCTCTTTACCGTCGCCGCGGTGCTCCTTTTGGAGTTCGTCGTCAACCCGCTCCGCGCGACCTATTCGATGAAATTCGACCTCGTCTTTCCGACCGAAGAGGACGTCTATCCCGACGGGTCGCCCTTCTTCTATCAGGACATCGTCTCCTCGAAATTTTTGTCCGAAGCCAAAGGTTCGGGCAACTTTTCGAACGTCAATACCGAAAAGATGCTGAAGAACGGCGACATCGAGATCGAACCCGACAGCGTGGTCGTCGAGGGGATCACGGAGTACACGGGCAGCTATTCCGTCACGGTACAGGCGGCGTATTTCAGGAGCGAAGATCAGGCGGAAGAGTTCATCAAAGCTCTGGCGCAAGTGTCCGTCGAGACGGTGCGCGAAGAGGCAAAAATGGTCGATTATGCTTCGGATAAGAACGTTTTCGGGAGCGCTCCCTTCGAGGAACGGCTCTCCATGCTGTCAAGCGAACGTGCGACCATTCTTTCGACTTACGATAAATGGATCGACATCTACAGCGAGACCTACAGCGTGCGCATCACGGGGGAAAACGGACCCGTCGTGCGGAGATTGAAGGATTTCCGCGATTCCGCCGCCGCCCTCTTCGGCGAGAGCGTCAAGAGCGGTCTCGAGGACGAACTCGAATTCGGCGGGTACTTTGCGGGCGACCTCGGGGAGTACACAGCTCGTCTCAAGCGCGAGTACCAACAGAACGAAGCCGAGATCGCGCGGATCAAGGAGATCTTGAGCGTCAGTCCCGTCTCCCTTGCTCTGAACGGGGCGGAGACTTCCCCGATCGCGGGGACGGACCTCTCGCAGCGTCTTGCCGAACTCATCAACCGCAACAACCGCATCGACCACTGGGTGAACGCCTCGGGAGAGGTCTCTTCCCCGACGCTCACAGAGGAGAACGTCGAAGCTTTTGCCGCGCGGCTCGATGAGGAATTCGACAAGCTCAACACGGAAGCGTCCCTTCTGACGGACGTCATCGCGGCGATCTACGGGCGGGGAATGTCCGTCCGCTTCGACTCGCAGAAGGTCACTTCGAGCGGGGACATCGGCACGATCGTCGGTGCGCTCGTCTGCTTCCTCGGCGGTCTCATCGCCGCGTCGGTCATTGTCTATTTCATCGATACGAACAAGAAAAAGACGGAACAGGCGCCGACGGAAGAGGGACCCGAAGAAGAAGGTCCTAAAGACGAGGGGGAGACCCCTTAAGGAGCACATCCATGGAGCTTTTTGCCGCCTTGCGGTTCACCGAGGACGAAAATCTTACGGGGCGCGTCTACTGGTACATCACCCCCTTCCCGCTCAAAGAGGGGGAACGCGTGCTCGCGCCCGTCGGACCGCACGACAAGCTCCAATGCGCCCGCGTCGAGCGGACGGACAGTTTTTCGGAAGCGGAAGCGCCCTATCCGCCCGTTCTCTGCAAGCACGTCCTCGCAAAACTCGGCGACAGAGAGATCAAGAAGGGCGTCTTTGACCTCGGCGGCGTCCGCTATGACGACAGACACTTCACGCGGCTCCGTCGGATCCTCATCGCACGGGAAGAGGGGGACGGGGTCGGACTTTCCGTCAAAAAGATCGACACGGGGTCGGAAAACTGGCTGCAAGACGCCGCACAGGCGCGGGAATGCGTCCTTCTCTTCGGCAAGGAGATCAAGGAAGCCGCCGCGCTCATTTTGGAGATCGTCCGCGGGGACGATCCCGATGAAGTCCCGCCGTCCGTCCTTGCCGCGCTCCGCGAAAAACTGTGCTGACTTCCCTTTTTCAAACCATATCCGAGAAAAAACCATGAAACACATCCTGCTCATCGCAACGGGGGGGACGATCGCCTCCCGCAACAGGGGAGAAGGTCTCGCCCCCGCCATTTCTTCCGAGGAACTCCTCATGGAAGTTCCCGAAGTCTTGAGGAGCATCGACGTCGACGCCGTCCAGCTCTTCAACCTCGACAGCACGAACATCTATGCCCGCCACTGGCTTGAGATCGCGAAGTTCATCGAGGAAAATTATCACAAATACGACGGATTCGTCATTACCCACGGGACGGATACGCTCGCCTACACCGCCGCGGCGCTCTCCTATCTCATTCAGAACTCTCCCAAGCCGATCGTCCTGACGGGGTCCCAAAGATCGGTGTTTCTCCGCGATACGGACGCACGGCAGAACCTCATCGACGCCTTCTTCTACTGCGCCGATGACAACGCATTCGGCGTCGACGTCGTGTTCGACGGGAAAGTCATGGTCGGCACCCGCGCCAAAAAGACGAGGACGCGCAGCTACAACGCCTTTGCGAGCATCGACTATCCCGAGATCGCCGTCATGCGCGAGGGCGTGCCCAATTACTATATTAAAGAAAACAAACCGTCCGCGCCCATCTTCTTCCATAAGCTCGACGAGCGGGTGTTCGTGCTCAAGATGACCCCCGGGATCTCCGCCGACATCTTCGACTACTGCGACACCCACTGCGAGGGACTCATCATCGAATCGTTCGGCTCGGGCGGGCTTCCCCGCTACGAGGACGACATGTTCTTCACGCGGCTCCGCCGTTTTCTGGACGCGGGCAAGATCGCCGTCCTCACGACGCAGGTGGAGCGGGAAGGCAGCGCCCTCGACAAGTACGAAGTGGGGAGGAGGGTCCTGTCCTGCGGGACCGTGCTCGAGGCGCGGAGCATGACCCTCGAGGCGACGCTCACCAAGCTCATGTGGCTCCTCGGGAACTTCCCGCGCGGGCAGATCCCGTCCCTCTTCCCCGTCCCGATCCGAAAAGACATCTTATAAGGCTCTCTCTCCCGAGGGAGTCTTTTTTTGCCCGAATGCCCCGCGGCGCCCGTCTCTTCGCCGCATTTTGAACAAAAAATTGTGAAAAACGAACGCGGAAGGGGGAAATTTTCACCAAAAAAAATTTTTTCCAAACATGTTGACTTATTGAAAAAATTGTTGTAGAATGGTATAGCCATTCATAAGGTGGCAAAAATTTTATATTTTATAAGGGGGAAAGACATGAAGAAGCTCAAGACAGCTCTGATTTTGCTGTTCGCTTTCACGATGTCGCTCTGCTTGTTCGCCTGCGGCGGCGGCGAGGAAGACAACCCGCCCCAAGGCGACAACCCGCCTCAAGGCGGCGAGGAAGACAACCCGCCCCAAGGTGGAGAGGAAAGCGACATCTTTGACGTTATGGTAGACCCGAACGTCATCGAACTGACAGATTCAGACACACAGGCAGAACTCGACGCTGCGTATGAAGAGATCGAGGTGACCGTCCGCGATCTCGACATGGAATCGACCACCTATACGCTCAGCGAATGCGACATCGACGGTAAGGTCACGATCGGCGAAGTCGGCGAGTACATTCTCAAAGTCACGGTCAACAAAGATTTCAGCGTCGCGGCGACGCTCACCGTCAACATTTCCCATGACTGGGAAGACGCGGAAAAAGGCGTTCAGGTCTGCAAACACGACCAAGCCCGCCGCGTGACGACGGAAGAGGATGTCGTCATCCACTACGGCGAATTCCACGCAGGCACGGGCGCGGCGATCCCTTCCAACACGATGTGGACGGAAACTTCCGTTTACACCAACAACACCAAAGGGACTTCCGCGATCGCGCCGTTCGGCTCCGTCAACGGCAGAAACGTTCCCACCCTCACGGCAGGGCAGCTTGAACCCGGTACGACGATCACGCTGAAGGGCACCGCAAAGACGGCAGTCGGCACGAACGGACCTTGGGGCGCAGAGCAGAAGTATTGGAACTCTCCTTCCCTCGGCATTGCAGACCGCTACAATACCAAGATGCAGAACAATGAAAACGCCCACTATCAGTACGGCGTCTCCGTCATTGTCCGTCAGGAAGGCTGGATCCTCTACAACGGTATCGGCGACACGGCGGCTACGACGACGCTCGCAGGGATCACGAACGGCTTCAACGACGTGACGGATACGTGGCGCAACTACGGTTCGCACCCGAGCGAGAATGAGACGACCTCGCCCAGCAGGCAGGACGTCGGCTACGTCCACGGGCAGCTTCCCACCGATTGGAGCAACATCGGCGACTGGTGGGTCTATTCCACGGGCACCGCTATGAAATCGGGCGAATATTACAACAGCACCGAACCCGTTCCGATCGAGTATTCGTGGAACTACCGCGAGGACGGCGTCATCGAGATCACCTATATCTATAACAACGGCAGCGCGACGCTCAAGGCTTATATCAAAGTCCCCGAATCTCCCGTCGGATATTACGACACGATCATTCACGGCGACTACAGCGATATGACCATCACCGAGAGCATCGTCACGACGAAGAGAACGCCCGAACACTTCTACTACAACGGACTCAAGAGCGGCGCTCAAACGGTCTATGCGGAGAACACGGCGTTCGACGCGACGACGATCAATGCCGAAGTCCAGTATGTACAGACGCCCGACAAGCGCGATCCTCTCCAGATCAGCAACGGGCAGGTCTACTACTACACGGGCACCGAGACGACCGTCGAAGGTGTCAAGGGCGAGATCTCCGCGGAGGACAAGTGGGTCTCCCTCGGGAACAACAATCTCCTCGCTTCCGCAAAATTCTACAAGATCGACCTCGTCAAGGGCGGCGTTCCTTTCACGACGCTCCTCAACAGCGACGACGGCAAACTTCCCTTCGAAGTTCTGCCCAACAAGGTCGCCTCTGCGGAAGGTGCAGACTACGTCGCAGACGGCGCCACCTTCTACAACAGCGGCAAAGTCGGCAAACTTGAGTTCTCGCTCGACGGCACGGCGAAGAACATCGTTCTCGCCCTCGACGGCGGCTATGTGCAGTCCCTTACGGCAGCGCAGAAGGCGCTCATCTCGGGCGTTGCAGACGGCGCGAAGTATATCGCGCTCCGCATCGATCCCGCACAGCTCGGCGCAGACTTCACCGCGACGGGTCTCTCCGTCAAGGACAGCGCGAACGGCGATGTGAAGTTCCTCGCACAGCTCGGCGAAGACAAGTCTTTGAGCCTCGTCCTCGCTCTTTCCGCGGCGGGCAAGTACACCTTGAAGGGCGCACAGGAGACCGACATCGTTCTCGATCTCTCGTCCTTGCAGGGCTTCTCGATCGAATCGGCGATCACGGGCGAACTGACCCTCAACGGCGGCGGCGCGCTCAAGCTCGAATACACCGTTCCCGCAACGGTACAGGCTTCCGAGCTTACGCTTACGCTCGGCACGATGCCCGTTCCCGTCAGCAACCTGATTACGATGTCTGAAGCGGAAGTCGACTCGACGATCACTTTCGTCTCCGCAACGTATGCAAGCGGCAAGCTCACCGTCAACCTCAAGATCGGCGGCGCTACGCTCAATAACTACCAGCCTCTGACCTTCGCGCTCAGGTACAGCAGCAACGGAAAGGTCGACTCCGTCTCCGATACCTATGAGTACAGCATGAAGCTCGACACGTCGAAGTACGTCGCAGCAGGGCAGGATAACCACTATGCCTTTGCGGAAGGCGGAGATCTCCGCGTCATCAAGGTCTTTGAGGAGACCGATCTTGACAACGAGACCGTCAGCGGCAAGTTCACCCTCAACGTCAACGACGGCAACTTCGAGAACTTCGCAAAGAGCGGTCTCATCACCGTCTCCTACCGCATCACGGACGGCGAACTCGTCCTTCTCAACGCTCCCGCGTGCGTCACGGGCATCGCGGTCGTCCGCGGCACCTACAATGACTCCCGCGACAAGGATACGGGCGCCTATGTCGTCATCACGGTCGACGTCTCCGCGCTCGGCATCGAGGGCGATTACTACTTCGAGTTCAACGACGGCGAAGTATTCAATTCCGCATCTCATCCCGACAACATCTACAAGGTCTCCGCGAACACGGTCACAAAGACAACGCTCGACAGCTACACCTATGAGATCGTCATCACGGCGGAAGGCACCTGCTATGTGGAAGGTCTCTACGCATGGGCTGTCAAGAAGAGCGGCGAAACCGTCTGCTTCATCGGCGCGGCGACCGCGGGCGGCTCTCACGTCGATGCGGACGGGGACAACACCTGCGACCTCTGCGGCGGCACGATGACTCCCGACACTCTCCCTGTATGGTCTGATGTCAAGAGTTTCTCGATCAACGACGGCGACGTCGTCGACATGGTCGGCACGTATGTCTCCGAAGATGTTCCTACGTCAACATGGGGCGCATTCGGACCTTATCTGTCCCTCGTCAAGACGAACCGTTACGTCGTCTATACCGACGGCAGAGCGGAAGTCATCTATAATAACAACTGGGATACGAGGGGCGGCGTGCCTTACGACGAGACAGAGCGTCCCGAAGGCGAAACGAACTTCACCACGACGCTTCCCTACAACGTCCTCAACGGCATCGTCACCAATGACGGCGTCACGCTCGACACCACGTCCGCGACGCTCTTCGCGGAATGGCTCGCAGGCAAGACCGTCCGTTACGTTGTTTCCTATGTCGGAACGACGATCACGGTCGACATCTCCTACTCCAACCCCGACGGATCCGTCTCGTACAGCTATCAGATCAAGCTGACCGACATTTCGGGCGCAGTCACCGTCGCCTTCACGTGTGAACCCTCGGCGGGTCTTACCGACAAGCCTGTGTTCACGAAGTCGAGCAACGTCAACTCCGTCATCAGCTCCGTCGAGAATGCGACGGTCGGCAGCCATCCTCAGTCCGAAGGTGTTGAATACAAGGTCGGCAAGGGCAACGGCTATGTCGTCATCGCACTCAGCGGCGCTGCCAAGAAAGAGGGGAACACCTTCTTTGCGGCATTCGACATCAACCTCTCGCAGGCGCTCGTCGGCACGACCACGGTCAAGCTCGTCGACAAGGACGGCAACGCGATCAATGGCGCAACCTGCGAACTCGCACGGACCAAAGACAAGATCACCGTCTATCTTCCCATCGCGGACGGGTTGACGGAAGCATTCCTCGACTTCACCAACTATGAAGCGAGCACGAAGCAGGCGGATATCCGCATCGACCTCAACGACCTTGCGATCTCCGACATCACTTCCGAAGTCAGCGGCACGAACGCGCTTACGACCGAGGGAGGCACCTTCACTGTCACCTACACGGGCGACGTCGCTGCGACCGATACCCTTGTCGTCGGCGAAGTCTCCAAGGCGCTCTCCGAGATTGCCTCCGAGACAGACCTCGGCAACGGCTACTCCGTCTCCTATGCGAACAAGGTCGTCACCGTCAAGAAGCACGCAGCCGACCTTGACAAGGCTGTCACGGGCATCGAGATCCGTCTCGAGAGAAACGGCGCTCTCCTTGCGAGAAACGTCATCGAACCTGCCCTTACCGTCGCAGGCGGAACAGAACTTGCGGGGACCGATTGGCACGTCAAGGCAAGCGGCACGAAGCTCTACTTCTATGCAAATGCGAAGTCTGACCTCGTCGTCAACGTCAATGCGGGCGAACAGACCCCTGCAGACCTCGTCAACAACTATGACCTGTCTCTGAATGACAGCGGCAAGGCGCTCAAGGACGTCAACAATGCGCTCAGCAAGGTCTCCAAGGTCGTCTATACCGAATCGGGCGAGACCAAGCTCTACGTCATCGTCGTCGAACTTGCGACCTTCGGCGTCGAAGCGGAGACCCCTTACGGCTACCAGCTCAGCTCGAGCGAAGAGAAGTACTACACCGTCAGCGCGGCGAGAGCCATCGCCGAAGCGACCGTTGCCGAAACGGGCGAGAAGAAGGAAGTTGCCAAGGGCAGCTGCATCAAGAACGGCGTCGCGGCTTACGAGACGACGGACAATAGCTTCTACTTCAATCTCACCGTCACCGCTGCCGAAGGGCATACTTGGGCAGCGAAGTCCGACGTCACCGACCTCAAGGACTATGACGCGCTCTATGAATGCAGCGTCTGCAAGATCCTCAAGTACGAGCAGACGAGCACCACGCAGGTCTGGGGCGGCGGCGAAGCAGGCAGCTATGACGGTTGGGGCAATGGCGGTGCGGCAAATTGGGAGCAGTTCGCTTCCGTCGTCAAGGGCGGCAGCTACACGATCGAAGGCAAAGTCCTTTCGAACGGCGTACATCGTTGGGATCTTCCCGGCGTCGGTCTTGCGCCCGATGAAAACACCAACTGCGACGCTTGGCGTCTCGACGGTTGGAACTTCGACCTCGACAACCACAACATGCACCCGACCTATGAGAATCCGCTTACGGATAATGATAGGACGAGGTACAACAACGCGACGATGACGATCACGTTCGATTATCAGAACTCCGTCAACATCATCATCACGGCGAAACTTGTCAACGGCGATTGGAACAAGACCACGGTCGTGACCTTGACGCCCGACACGGCTGCCGACATCTACACGATCTGGCTGCATCAGGACGGCAACAAGTACGAAGCGACGAAGGCTGAGTCGGTCGTTCCCGCAGGGACCGATCCCGCTCCCGCCCTCGACAAGCACGTGCATGGCAACTGGGATGAATCAGACCGTTGCCCCGATGACGGCTTCCTGAATCCCGAACATGAGCACAGCTATGACAAGGAGAACGACAACCTCTGCAAGTGCGGCGCGGTCAACCCCGAGCATACCCATGTCTATGAGAACGGTGCTTGCAAGTACTGCAAGTTCGTCCAGAAGGAATCGCTCGACGGATTTACGGCAGTAACCGACAAGTCCGAAGCTATCGCAGGCTTCAACTCCCGTTGGTATGCATCGCCCGTACTCTTCGGCGCGGATGAGGGACTTACCGTCGGGAAGAAGTTGGTCATTCTCGGCACGCAGACGAGCGAAATGGCACAAAACTACCACTCCGTTTGCTGGGAAGTCCTTGCAGGCTACACGGGACGTTCGGACGCCTACGGCTGGCCCTTTGACCCCGACAACGACAATAAAGGGAACAATGGCGACGGCGTCACCGCATTCGGGACTGTAACGAATGCTTTCACGCTCACCAACAAGGGCGGCGAGGACGCGAGGGGCGCAGATGTCTGGACTACCTTCAAGTCGATCGCGAAAGACTGCGCTTGGCGTGTAGAGTTCGACTACAAGGATGCGAATACGCTCGTTGTGACCGTTACGGTCTCGGCGACTGTGGACGGGCAAGACCTCATCTACAACTGTGTCTACACCTGCCCGATCGTCAATGCGGCTATGGTCACACGCTTCCAGACGATTTGGATCGGCGCGGAAGCAGTCACGAACCTTACGGTCAGCGGCTACAAGCTCTATTGATCGCAACCAAAACTCATCATGAGTGAACAAAAAAAGACCTACGGGCAACCGTAGGTCTTTTTTTGCTCTTTCACTCTCTCCATGGGAGGTTCCGCCTTTACCCCCTCCGTGGGAGGGGGGTAGGGGGGTGGGTCACCGCAGCTCTCTTGCCCACCCCTTGAGGGAAGAATTTTGCATTCTGCCAAAGATTGATAATCTTTGGCGCAAAATTCTTATAGCATTTGCCCATATGCGTGGGCAAATGCCGACCAAACGCGGGTTTCTACCCGCGTGCGAGGGTGCCCCGTAGGGGCGGAAGGGGTGTCATTCCAAAACGTGACACCCCCTCAGCCTCGACAAGGGCAGCCTCGGCAGCTCCCTCTCAAGGGGGCGCCAAGGGGGACCCCGCGTCACCGCATTTTCCTCTCGCTGCCCCTTTTAGGGGAAGTCCCCGAGCTTGCGAGGGGAAAGGGGTTAAACCCCT
>CANQUD010000028.1 GCA_947626935.1 uncultured Clostridia bacterium
CTTCGTATTAACCATTCTTCACTTGAATTGCCTTTTCTTTCTCTTTCTTCTCTTGCTATGCAGTTGTCAATCTTCGGGACTTCCTCGACAGAGGAAGGCTGTTTTGGGCATTTTCACCCGAGCAGCTTACCTATCATATCACTTCGGCAAACATTCGTCAAGCAATTTTGAAAGCTTTTTCCGACTTTTTTGCGGAAATTTCCGAAACGCCGTGCGTCTGCGGGGTCATCAAAAAGCCCGCCGCAAGAGAGAAACATTCTCCCGTTCTTGCGGGTTCATCTGCAGCCGCCGCACGTCGCGCAGTTGCCCGAGCATTTTTTGGCAGGCTTCCCCGTTGCGGAATACACCGTTCCCGCATAGCAGCGGTCCGCCTTCTCCCCGCAATCGGGGCAGTTGACCTCTTCCTCATGGCTCTTGACGAGTTCCTCGAATTTCTTGCCGCATTTGGGGCAATGATACTGTAAAACAGGCATGTCATTATCCTATCACAAGCGGGGAAAAATTGCAAGCGGAAACGGCTTCCGCACACCAAAAATCGGCGCCGCAAATTTTGCCGCGGCGCCGACATATCCAAGGATATTATAAAATATGGAATGTCAGATCACACATTTTCCCTCGGTGAAGGAGCGGATGAGTTCTTCCGCGCGGATGCCCGCATCGGAGAGACAGGCGATGAGATCGGCGGGAGATGCAAGCTTCCCTTTGAACTGTGAAGCGTAGTTTTTCAGACCCCGTATAAGCTTTTTCTCCCCTGCGACGTCCCGAATGCGGTCAAAAAGGATGACCCCCTTGTCGTAGGCGATGTTCCTGTATTCATACAGTCCCGTGTAGCTCGTCAGGGGACGGGACATGCGGGTGTCCGCCTCGCCGTTCAGCTGCGCGGTGACGGAAAAGTAGGCGCGGTAGGACTTTTCGGAAGTGTTCACCATCTCGCGGTAGCTGCCGCCGTACGCGGGGTGGGATCCGAGAAAGAGCGCCGTCGTCCACTCGGCAAGCCCTTCATCCTGCCATGCCTCGCAGAATTGGTCGCTGCCGACGCTCGCATACCACCATTGGTGTGCCGTTTCGTGCACGAGGACGGCGGGAAGCCCGCTTTCCGCGACGGATGCGGAGATCATGGAGAGCATGGGATACTCCATTCCGCCGTAGGGAAAGTCCGTCTGCACGACGGTGTAGCGGGGATAGGCGTAATCGCCGAAGTTCTCCTCACAGAATTCGAGCGCCTCGCAGGCGATCCCGAGCGTCCGATCGGGTTCCGTATCGTCGACGCAGTAGTAGGAAACGGGCACGCCGCACGCCTCTTTGTCAATGCGGGTGAAGGCGTCGGAAAGGACGAACGCGACGTCGCGCACCCCCTTCGCTTCGAGCAAAAACACACACTTATCGTTCGATTTCGAGATAAGATCCGCCCCTGCGACATCGTATTTTGCGGGGACGGTAAGCTCCACGCGGTAGTCGGCGCAATCGCTCACGAAGGGGTCGCCGTTCTCACTGTACACACATTCGTAAAAGCTGCCGTCCTTGAGGGCGCAGAGCACGGGATAGAAGCCCGAGAGCGTGACCGTCCTCTCCCCGATGCCGAGACGGTGGTCGATGCGGGCAAGTCTGACATCGAACTTCATCGTAAAGGTCGCGCTTTCGTCGGGGTAGAGCGGGCTTTCTGGCGTGACGTACAGGATATTTTCGTCCTCGCCGCCGATCTCGAAGGTCCCACCTTCCACTTCCGCGATGTCGATCCCGCCGTAACTTTCCCCGTCATAGTAGGCTGCGGGCGCATAGAGTTCGGAGACGGGACGGTATTTCGCCCCCTCGCGGTAGGCGTTCGCCCAGAGTTCGAAGGGGATTTTTTCGAACACGTTGTCCGTGCGGTTCACGACCGTCGACGTCATCTCGCAGCGGAGAAGGTCCTCTTCGCCGAGAAATTCCGCCTTGATGTCGTAGCTCGTCCCGACAGTTTCCCCGCCGCACGCCGCAAGCGGGAACAGGGTCAGCACAAGGGCGGCGCCGATGATACAGCAGATGATTTTTCGCATACATGCCTCCGAAATGACAGAATATCGTATGCGAAAGACCGTCCGTTTATGCCTCTTCTATCGTGCAAAAATGGAGAGTTATTGCAGAATTTCCAGAAATAAGCCGCCCGAAGGCGGCAAAGGAAAAATGTTATGCTTCCCCTTTTTTCTCGTTCTCCGCAAGGGGCGCGGGAGCCTCCTCCTGCGGCGCCTGTCTGTCTTTCGCTACAGGCGGGAGCTTCCCCCGCATGGACTCCGAGAGGAGCTTTCTGACGGCGTGCATCCTGCCGTAGTAGACGTTCCCGGGGAGATCGACGACGTAGAGGCGGAGACGGGAGAGCTTTTTGCCCTTGGGCGTCTCCAAGAGGACGGAGGAAAGCTCCTCTTCCGTCATGCGGAAGGTGATGGAGCTGCGCTGGTCGATGACGATGCGCGTGCCGCGGTTGAGGTTGGCTTTCTTCATGTAGAGTTCGGTGAAATCGAGGTTGATCTTGCCGTTTTGCAGTCCGATCTCCATGACGCCGACGTCGTTGAGAGAGCGGTTCCCGATCGTGAATTCCGCATAGTTCTCGCGGGAATCGGCGTTGCGGGAGTAGAAGCCGACCATCTTGAGCCGCTGGACGGCGATGCGGTTCTTCAGCGTGACGACCAAGACGATGAGAGCGACAAATGCGACGACGGACAGCACGGTGAGGAGCAGGACCATGACGCCCGCGTTTTCGTTAAACCAATCCATAATTACCTCCTGATCGACAATATTATACAACCGCGCGGCGTAAATTACAAGCGGTTGGAGAAATTTTTCGGGGCGACGGAAATTTTTTTGCGGCATTCCGAGAAAAATATCTTGACAAGAAGCCCCTCTTCGCATATAATAAAGATAGGAATGCAGGAATCGCCTAGCGGTATGGCGTCAGCTTCCCAAGCTGATTCCGGCGGGTTCGACTCCCGTTTCCTGCTCCATAAAAGGCAAGGCACCCAGAAGGGTGCCTTGCCTTTTATAATGTACAGAGAGGAAACGGGAGTCGAGGGGAGGCAAGCCGTTTTTGTGCCCTTCCACGCGCAAAAACGGCGCAGGTCGGCGGAAACGACCGACGACTTGACAATTGATAATTGTCAACCGTGCGTGCCGCTCAAGGCACGACTCCCGTTTCCCGTATCAAACGGGAGCGAAGCGACTGTTTCGCAGGAGACGGGAGCACGAGGAGCATCGCGACGAAGTACTACCGCCCCACCTCTTTCTATTCGCAGAGAGGAAACGGGAGTCGAGGATTTTCGCTTCCTTACAAAAAACGCGCAACAAGTGCGCGTTTTTTGTAAGGAGGAAAGAAAAATTCTTTTGGGGTAGTCTTGTTCAGAAGGGTCCGCCGCCGCGGTTGGAAGGGTTCTCCGTCTTGGGCGACCAAGTGACCGTCGCCGCCGTTTCCAGCTTCACGCAGTCGACCATGGGTCCGCCCGAGCTGCCGTTCTTGAAGGTGTTCGGCAGGACGACGAGAGAAATGGTGTTCGTCCCCGCTTTGAGCTGTGCGTTCGACGTGACCGTCTTATCGTAGAACTTCATCTGGTCCATCGTGGAAGTTTCGATATACATTGCCTGATAGTCGAGCGCGACGCCGTTGAGTTTGACGGCAAAAGATGTCGGGTCGAGGGAGAGAGCGCCGAGTTCGGAGCCGAGCCGAAGCACGATCGCAGCCGTCGCGTCCTTGTCAGACTCGAACACAAAATCGAGCTGCAAATTTGCGCTG
Source organism: uncultured Clostridia bacterium (assembly GCA_947626935.1). Lineage (GTDB taxonomy): Bacteria > Bacillota > Clostridia > Christensenellales > Borkfalkiaceae > Gallimonas. The sequence continues at coordinate 3,758 of CANQUD010000028.1, forward strand.
TAGGTGTAGCCGACATAGTAGCCGCTGCTCCAACCCTTGTTCTTGTCCGCTTCCGTCCCCTGCCCGTAGATCATCTCCACGCCGCCTTGGTCGGAAGAGATCCCCGCGCCCTGCACGTCGTCGAGGTCGATGTACTCCGCCTCAAGCGTATAGGTCTTGACGCCGTTTGCGCCCTCTCCGCCGTTTGTCCCGCCTTCCTCTCCGCAGCCCGCGATCGCAAGGACCGTGCAGCCTGCCGCCGCGGCGAGAATGAGCGAAAGTGCCTTTTTAAGTTTCATCGTCGTAATAGCCTCCGTATTTTTTGTTTCTTATGACCCTCACGAGGGTGACGGTCCCGAGCGAGGCTGCAGCCGCAAACAGGACGCAGTCGCCCACGATGAGCCAAATGACCCATGTCGGTGTTGTGTATCCCCATTCGACGTCGGGACCGTAGCCGTTCATCGCACAGGAATTTGCAACTGTAAAGAGAATGTTCTTTGCCGCACGGCGGACACAGGAGATATCCGTTGCGGTAGAGACGGACGTGGGCGCCTTTCCCGCCGAAAGGTTGAGGTCGCCTCCCGCGCGGATCATCTGGTCGGTATCCATGTAGGTCTTGAGGTTGAAGTCGGTGATGACCGTGCCGCGGAAGCCCCATTCTTCCCGCAACAGCTTGGTGAGGAGCGGATAACTGCCGCCCGCCCACGTCGTTCCGATGCGGTTGAAGGAGGACATGACCGCGGGGGTCCCGCCTTCTTTGACGGCGTGCTCGAAGGGAACAAAATAGTTCTCCCGCATCGCCTGCTCATTTGCCCATGTGATGAGTCCCGTCTTGTCGCGCTTGGTCTCCTGTTCGTTCAGCACAAAGTGCTTGACGAAGGTATAGATCCCCTTGGAGCGTGCGCCTTGGATGACGTTTTCGGCAAGAATGCCCGAAAGCAGTCCGTCCTCGCTGTAATACTCGAAGTTTCTTCCGCCGAATTGGGAACGATGAAGATTGACGGCGGGCGCATACCAGCCCGAGTACGGTCTTTGATCCCCCGCCTCGTTGCCGACAAGTCCTTCGTTTCCGATCATCTCGCCCATTCTCTTGGCGAGGTCGCGGTTCCACGAGGAGCCGAGCACGCATTCGCTCGCATAGTAGCAGGTGTCATAGACGGCGCTGTCTCCCATGAAGAGCGCGTAGCCCATGGGTCCGTCCGCATCGGTCGTCAACGGTTTGTCGATGTTCTCGATGGCGAGAGTGCGGAAATTGCCCGTGGAGATGAGGTCGACCATCTGCTGGACGGTCAATTCATTCATGAGTTCTTCCCAGAGCGGGTCGTCGAAGGACTTCCCGATGAGGTCCGAAAGACTCACTTCCGTCTCCTGACGGGAGAGCGTTCTCTTGCTCTGTTCGGGCGCTTGCGCGGCGTACCACGGATCGGTCTCCTTGTCGTTGAGCTTGAACGTGACGCCGTTGACGATCGTTTCGGACGCTTCGCGGTGGCTCTCCTCGGAGACGCCGTAAAGCACAGACCAGTTCTCGAAATTGTTCTTTCTCGAGAGATATTCGGGGATCTGGCTGCTGACATCGTCGAAGAGGTTCCCGATCTCCGTCCCCGTGACGCTGTCCGCCGTGTAGCGGATGTCCTCATCGAGGGTGAAGGTGAACTTGATCGCGTCCTCTTCCGCCCAGCCGTGGGAGCCGTTCGCGATGTAGACCGTGTACTCCCCTTTCTCGAGTTCATAGCCGCGGAAGCCGTTCTTGTTGGCGTCCGAATAGTCATAGGATGCCATCGTGCGGACGTCGAGCTTGAGCGTCACGGTGTCCTCTCCCTTTGCGGGGATGAGTTCCGTCTTTTGGAAGTCGCCGAGCACGACATGCGGCTTTTCGATCCCGCCCGCCGTGTAGGGAGCGGAATACCACAGCTGCACGACGTCCTTTCCCGCGACTCCGCCCGTGTTCGTGACGGTGACGTCAAAGGTCAGCGTTCCGTCCGCGGAGAGGGCCGCCTCGTTCTTGTTTTCGGCTTCCCGCGAGAAGGTCGTATAGCTCAAGCCGTAGCCGAAGGGATAGACGACGTTCTCCCGATACCAGTTTCCGCCCGCCTCTTTCGCGCGGGTCTCATAGTAGCGATAGCCGAAGTAGATACCTTCGCGGTATTCGACGAAGTAGGCGTCGCTCAACTTGTTCTTGTAAGTATAGCGGTTGCCGTTTTCGGAAAGATTGTTGCCGAAATTGTAGAACGTGGGGTCGTTTTTGAAGTTTCTCGCATACGTATCCACCGTTCTGCCCGAGGGGTTCACTTCGCCGCTCAACACTCTCCCGAGCGCGTTCACGCCCGAGGATCCGGGAGCGCCGATCCAGAGCGCCGCCACGATGTTATCATGGTAGGCGTAATGGGTCGGATCGTCGAGGAAGCCGAGTTCCATCGAGGATGCGCTGTTGATGACGACGATGACTTTCGAGAAGTTGTTGCACGCTTCCGCAAGCATGTCCGTCTCGTTTTGGTCGAGCTGGAGATAGTGGTCGTCCTTGCTCCTCGCGCCCGGGATGGGCTGGGAGCTGCTCCAGTCGGTGTAGGACGACCCGTTCCAGAACATGCTGCGGGGAAGATCGTATCCCTCGCCGCCGATGCGGGAGAGGACGACGATCGCCGCGTCCGAATAGTCACGGTAGCTGCTCCGCACGTCCTGCGGGTACGGCAGAGGGGATTCCGAAATGGGGAATCCCGTGATGACGTCGCCCATGGCGGGGACGTCGGGTCTGCCGCTGCCCGAGGAACGGTCGTTCTCGTAGTAGGACTTCAATGTGGGGTTGCATCGGAAGCCCGCCCCCTCGAGACTGCCGTAAATATCCGCATTATCGTCGGAAGTTGCGCCTGCGTTGGATCCCGAACCGCCGAGCACGAGGTCCACGGAGTTCTTCCCGAACACCGTCACCTTGCCGCCCTTCATCGGGAGCGCATTGTCATCGTTTTTGAGGAGAACAAATCCCTCTTCGCAGATCTCTTCGTTCAGCTTGTTTGCCGCCGCGAACACTTCTTGCTTGCTGTCATAGTCGGAAGAATAGTAGATGTACGCCGACGGGTCGCCGCTCTTCAGATAGCGCTCGCTGCCGCCGATCATGGAACACACAGTGTAGTAGAGAAAGGAATTCTGCGTGATGACGATCGAGATGACGAGCACGAGGATGAACAGCGCCGTAAAGATGCCAGACCAAACGCTGAGCGGCTTTGTCAGGTTAGTCTTTGCTTTCTTCTTCTCCATTCGCGGCATCCTCCTTTCTGCGTGAAGCCTTTCCCGCAAGTAAAATACCGCATCCTGCGCTCATCACGGCGAGGAACACACCTGCGCTGCCGATCCCGATGACGCTTCCGCAGCCACCGCCGCCCGAAGCGCCGCCCTGTCCTTCGTCGATGTGCAGGGTCAGGGTGATCTCGTCACCGACTTTTCCGTCTGCCGTAGCGACGATCGTAAAGCTGTAGTCGCCCGTCTTTGCGGGAGTCCCAGAAAGGATACCGCTCTCGGAAAGAGTCAGTCCCTCGGGAAGGGTGCTCCCCTCTTTCAGGGCATACTTGATCTCGCCTGCGCCCTGCGCCGTGTCGACACGGGCGGAATAGCTCTCTCCCGTACGCGCATTCGGCAGAGTAGTGTCATTGAAGGAAAGTCCCACGGTGATCGTGAACTCCGCCTTCACGGGTTCGGTGTAGGCTGCGCTTGCGATGACGGTGAACTTGTAGTCCGTGACCGTCTCTCTCGGCGTACCCGTGATGTAACCGCCCGAAGTCAGCGAAAGTCCGTTGGGAAGTTTGCTCTCTTCGTCAAGCGTGTACGTCACTTTGCCCGTCGTTTTGGCTGCGGGAAGTTTCTGCATGTAGCTCACGCCGAGTTTCCCCGCTTCCAGCGTGCTGCCTTCAAAGGTCAGTTCATAGTGGACGTTGAGCTTGAAGGCGAGCGTCACGCTCGAGTAGCCGCTCGCGCTTGCCGCGACGGAGAAGGAATAGTTCTCGCACACCGCTGTCGGCGTTCCCGTGATCGTACCGTCCGCATTCAGCGTCAGCCCTGCGGGTAAACTGCTGCCGCTTGCGAGCGAATAGGTACAGGTGGGAAGGACTTCTCCCGCGGCGGCGTTGGGTTTGACGACCGTTGCGCCCGCGACGGAGAGGTTCGCAGCTTTGTTGACGAGGATCGAGCCGAGGTCGCTGTCCGCCTCATAGACGATCGCGCCGTTGGAACCGACGATGGAGATCGTGAACTCTGCGGTGCGGGTGTATCCCGCATAGGTTGCATCGACTTTGAAGCGGTAGTTGTTTTGTTCTTCGGTGGGCGTGCCTGTCAGCATGCCCTTGTTTGAGAGCGTAAGTCCTGCGGGAAGTTTGCTCTCGGAGTTGAGAGCATAGACGATCTCCGAATCGTCCACGCCGGGATAGAGCACGTCAGAGAGTTTTGCGTTTGCAACGCTCTGGCTGTAGGGGATCCCGACCGTGCCGCGTTCGAGCACCGCGCCCGAATAAGTTTGGATGGGATAGTGTTCGCCCTGCGGAATTTCGTTGAGTGCATTGCTGTGCGCCTGTGCATAGAGAATGCCGTGCACGGCTTCGCGGAGACAAGCGACGGTGGTCGGCGTCCCTACATTATAATATAAGGAGGACCAACCGAGCGCAAGGTTGCCGCCGCCGCGGATCATCTGGTCCGCATTGGAGAGGTTGGAAGTGTCGCCGAGGTAGCTGTCCGTGACGACGGAGCCGTGGAATCCCCATTCATTGCGGAGAATTTCCGTCAAGAGCTCATAGCTGCCGCCCGTCCATTCGGTGCCCACGCGGTTGAGCGAGGACATGATGCCGAGCGCCTTCCCCTCTTTGACGCAGATCTCGAAGGGCTTCAGATAGATCTCACGCATCGCCTGCTCGTTGAGCCAAGTGATGAGTCCCGAACGGTTCGTCTCGGAGTTGTTGAATGCAAAGTGCTTCACATAGACGGGAAGTCCCTTCTCCTGTGCGCCCTTGATCTCCATACCCGCGATCCAGCCGCCGATGAGACCTTCTTCGCCGTAATACTCGCCGTTGCGTCCGCAGAACTGGTTGCGCTGGATGTTGACGGAAGGAGCGTACCATCCGCCGATCGCATCGTTCCAGCCCCAAAGAGCATCTTCGCCGACCATCTTGCCGAAGCGATAGGCAAGGTCCTTGTTCCACGACATCGCGCGGAGAAGGATCCCGCCGAATCCGTAGTGCGCGTCTCTGCTGCCGCCGTTGATCCCGAGACCGCCGGGACCGTCGCAGTTTGCCATCTGGCGGACGCCGAGGTCGGGATAGTTCTTGCCCGAGCAGTAGCCGCCGAGCGTGACGAGTTCGGTGAGCTGTGCAACGGTGAACTGGTCAAGATATTGGTCCCACTTCGGATCGTCGTAGTCAAGACCGTGCAGTTCCTTGAGAAGGATCCCGTTCTTTGCGCCCGTGGTGGGCATTTCCGATGTGTAGTAAGGTTGTCCCTCGTCCTTGGACGGGTCACGGGTCTGCGCACCGTTCGCGACACGCCATTCGTTCAACCCGTCCTGAACTTCCTGCGAAGCCTCGAGACGCTTGTTGAATTTCGGCCATGTGCCTTCCCAGTCGTTGCGGGTAAGATACACTTGGTTGAGGTCGTCCGTGATGTAGTCGCTGACTTCGTCGAAACGGTTTTCGATCTTCTCGCCCGTCACTTCATCGGTCTCGTACTTGATGACGTTCTCTACATTATATATAATGTTAGAGATCTCATCGTGCGCGTTCTTCATGAGACGCACGGTGTAGTTGCCCGCATCGAGTTCATAGCCCTTGAAGCTGTCGTGGTTGAGGTCGGCATAGTCGTAGGAAGCCATGTCGCGGACGTCGAATGTGAGGGTCAATGTCTCCTCTGCATTGGGTTCCAGAAGCTTTGTCTTTTCAAAGGCGACGAGCGTCACATAGGACTTCTCCACCCCCCCCATGATATATGGAGCGGTGTAGTAGACCTGTACGACATCCTTGCCCGCGACAGAGCCTGTGTTCTTGACTTTGACCTTGAGGGTGATCGTTCCGTCCGCGGTGAGTTTGGAATTGCCCGCGGGGTCGGAAGAGACCAAGGTCTGTTCAAAGGTCGTGTAGGAGAGACCGTGCCCGAAGGGATAGACGACATGCGCCTGATACCAGTTGTCCCATGAAGTCGTCGTCGTGCCGTGGATGTAATCTTTCGATTTTCCGTTGCTGCCGCCGCTCTGCGGGTCAAGGTAATCTGACTTTTCTGCCTCCGATGCGCTCGTATACGCATCGTTCCCCTCGGTGATGCTCCTCGTTTCCCAGTAACGGTAGCCTGCATAGATGCCCTCGTTGTAGGTGACGTAGTTGTTGACGTGTCCGCCGCCGCCGACGCCGCCCGATCCGGGAAGGTTGGAGTACTGGTTGCCCTTGGTCGCGGAACCCGCTTCCATGAGGTAGTTGCCGAAATTCTGCCATGTGGGGTCGGTCTTGAAGTCCCTTGCCCACGTCGATGTCACGTGTCCGCTCGGACTCAACTGCCCCGTCAGCATCTGTGCGATGGGACCGGGTCTGTTGTCGTTCGTGACAAAGAGCGCTGCCTTGATATTTTCTTGATAAGCGTAATGTCCGGGGTCGTCCAGCCAACCCAATTCAAACGTTGCGGGCGTCGATAACAGGACGATCACCTTTTTGAAGGTCTGTCCGCAGAGTTTGAGAAGGTCGGTCTCGTTTTGGTCGAGCTGCAGATAGTGGTCATCCTTCGCCCGTGCACCGGGGATCAGCTGTGTCGACTGATCCGTCCAGACTGCCTGCGACTGTCCGTCCCACATCATGGTGCGGGGCGCGTCCATGCCTTCGCGCATGACACGGTAGATCACGAAGATCCCGACGTCGTTGTACTCGTTCAGGCTGTCCTTGACGTTTTGCGGGTAACTCGAGATCGGGGTCTCGCCCGTCTGGTACCCTGCCGAGGAAGTATTGCCGTAGTTGTTCGTATCGGGACCGGGTCCCGAAAGGCTGTTGTTCTGGTAGAAGTCGCGCACGACGTTGTTCAGCTTGTAGCCCGCTGCGGCAAGTCCGTCCGAATAGCCGAATCTAACCGAACTCTTTCCGACAAAGCTGATCTTCGCACCGGGTTCAAGGGGCAACGCATTGTCCTCATTCTTGAGAAGGACAGCGCCCTCTGCTGTGATTTCGCTTGCCATTGCCGTAGCCGCCGCCGAAAGTTCCGAACGTGTATCATAATCGGATGAATAGACGTTCGTTTTCGCCGTAACTTCCCCCGCTGCGGATACCCGCAAACTTGCGGGTATCCCAACCGAGAAGCACATCGCGGCTGCCAGAGATATGGCAACGATCAATTTCGACTTATGCTTCATTTATTCCTCCGTCCAGTTAAAGATATTATTGTATGTCAGGTGCATGACGAATCCGTAACCGTAGGACGATGTCGGATCCTCAAGGACTTCCTTCAACAGGAAGAAGTAGAATTTCTCCTCTGCATTCTTACGGGGAACTTCGAATCTGAAGATCACGGTGTCGCCCGTGCGGTCGAAGTGGACGGGAACAGCAACGCCCTTGGAAGGATCGTTCTTGTCGGTTCCGATGACGAGCTTGTAGTCCGCCTTCGGATCCGTCTGCATGTTCGACGCCATGTTGGTCACTCTGCCGTAGATGTAGGTCGTATCCGTTCCTTCGGCATATGCGGGCATGTTCGTGATCTCAAAGCCTGCCCAACGGTCGCTGCCTGCCGCACCCGCGCCGAGGGAAGAACCCCAGCTTGCGAACAGGATGTAGCCGAGCGTATTGTTGACAGAGAAGTTCGGCTTATTTTGCGTATGCCAGTTCGGTCCATCAAATTCATCGCCATAGGTAGCAAGTTGTGCATCTGAACCGACGTCCTGAAGCGGGTCACCGTTGGGATAAAGCGCCGTTGCGACCCCGAGGACCATGTCGACATTGACCCATTCGTCGCTTTCGCCGCCGACATCTGCGCGGAGAGAAGCGCCCCACCATGTGTTGCTCATGCCGAAGGTGAGTTCGAAGTTCGTCTCAACGACTGCATTCGGACCGACTTCGACGACTTCGGAGTTGGCAAGGATGCCGCAGAAGGAAGCATAGACTTGGATCTTAATGGTACGCGTGTTGCTGTGATTCTTCAGAATGAGTTTCGCCATGCCGCGTCCGCGAGGCATGCCGAATTCGGAATCCTGAATGTTCTCGGGAGCGCCCGCCGAACCTTGCTCGGTCCCTCTGATCGCGAGCCTGTATCCCGACAAGCCCTTCAGATCGGGATCGCCGTCGCCATTGGTGATGAGCTTGGAGCCGTGACCCGCGTCATACAGGTTGGCAGCGGAGGCGTTGATAGCTTGACCTGTCTTGCCGGGTCCCTGATCGGTCGCCGTCCAGACTTTCTTGAGGATCGGGGAGTAGATCGCGGTATAGGTCGTGCTTTCGCGGTCTTCCATGGTGAACGTATATTCGTCGACGCCGAGCTTCCCGACGCGGTTATTTGCAATGAGGTAGTCCCAACCGACGAAGGTCTCATCGCTCTTTGCTTCCGCCGCCTTGATCGTGACCTGCGTGCCGTAAGCAATGCCGTATGTCATCTGTTTTGTCTGCGGTGTGCTGCCCGTGCCTTCGGTGCCTTGAGGGTTGGTAACTTCCCCTGCTTTCGTCACCGTTGCGCCGACAAGCGTAAGAGGATAGAGGGTATCCGTGAAGGTCGCCGTCGCCGTGACGTCTCCTTCGGGCATCGTGAACGTCGTCCCGTTCAGGGTGACGTCCTTGTTGTCAAACGTCCACTTATCGAGCGATTTGTGCTCGGGCGCCGACGCTTCGAGGGTCACCTGCGTGCCTGCGGTCGCCTTGGTGATCGTCTGACCGTCCGAATTCTTGGCGACGCCGCCGCTGACCGTGATGTTGTACTCGGTCGCGGGTCTGTCGTCCACGACGGTGAGGACGAACGAAGCGCTCTTGGAGCCTGCTTCCGCCTTGATGACCGTTTCGCCCTCGTCATTGAGGGTGACGGTCGCCTTTGTGTTGTCGCCCTGAACGGTCGCGACGTCGGGATCGACGCTCGACCAAGCGACGGTGTAGGTCGCGCCCTCGTCCGCGGTCACGACGGGGACGAGTTCGACGGTTCCGACTGTGAGGTTGAGGGAAAGTTCTCCCTCGACTGCTGCGTTGTTGTACTTGATCGCCACGGATTTGACTTCGGGCGTCGTCTGGGGACCACCGGGTTGCTCTTGCCCGGGACCGGGGTTCTCCCCCTCATTGCCGCCTGTGGTGGTGTTGTCACCGCAAGCCGTCGCTGCGCATACGCTCAGCGCCATTGCCGCGCTCAAAAAGAGCGCCAGAAACTTGTTGCGTCCTTTCATGGACTTCCTCCTCATGTTATTTTTTGACAGAATAAGGAAAGATTCTATCATGGTAACGATAACATATCTGAACACCGATTTCAACAAGTGTGACCCAAACTTGCAAAAAAGCGGCACAACCTTATAAATTTCAAGATTTTTAACCCGAAAAATGTGAAAAAAGCACGGAGATTTCTCCGTGCCTTTGAGAGGTTCGATTCAAAAAATTTAGTCTTTCGGCGGGAAGAGGACGATGTTGAGGCGGAAGGTGTGGTCGTCCGTCTCGACCTGCATGGTGCCGCCGTAGCTCTCGCAGATGTACTGGATGCTCTTGAGACCGAAGCCGTGGTTGATGCGGTCGCCCTTGGTGGTCATGGGAAGTCCCCTTGCGTCCTTGACGAGGTCGGCGGTGAAGTAGTTGGTCTCGCGGATGTTGACGATGTCGCCGACGGCGCGGACCTGAAGGTCGATGACGCGCTTGGTCGGGTCGACCTTCTGGACGGCTTCCATGGCGTTGTCGACGATGTTCCCGAAGAGGGCGTAGATGTCCTCGTCCTTCATGAAGGAGAGCTTCTCGCCGTCGATCATGCAGCTGAACTCGATGTGCTGTTTGTTGCAGAGGAGCATTTTCTCCATGAGGATGACGTCGAGGGACTCGTTGCCCGTCTTGACGGTGGCGTCGTAGATGGAGATGCGTTCCTCAAGCTCCTGCAGGACGTTCGGGTCGACGTGGTTGCCGAGGGAGCGGATCTGGTGCTTGATGTCGTGGCATTTCATGTTGATGATCTCCATGTTCTCCTTCGACATCTCGTACTGGGACTTTGTCTTTTCCCAAATTTTTTGCATGAAGTCGAAATTGGTCTCGATCTTCCGCCGAATGGCGACTTCGAACTGGAGATAGAGGGAGACCGTACAGCAGAGCACGTTGTAGATCCCGATGACGATGAGGTAGAGACCGCTCCCCTCGAGGGGGTTGTGGACGACGACGGCGTTGAGGACGACGTCGACGATGACGATGAAGATGGAGAAGATGAAGATGAAGCTCTTCTGGACGTCGATGTCCTCTTTCGGCACAAGCTTGACCGAGAAGAACATGAAACAGATGAAGTAACAGAAAACGTAGCTGACCATATAGACGGCAAAGACGAAGAGATTGGGGAAGATCTGTAAAAAGTCCGTATTGCCGTAGAAACCCGCCGCGCCGTCGGCGTGCATGATGACGAGTAGGATGTTGTAGATCTCGTAGCTCAAATGCTGGGTCGTGTAGCCGGCAAAGCAGCAGAAAAGGACGGTAAACCAGCTCTCGCGGAAGATCGCCTTCGCCGCAAGGACGGTAAAGAGGAAGATGGCGAGAAAGGTCAGCGCGAAGAGGTACGGATTGTCGGGCACGGCGGGAAGAAGCCATGCGAAGAGAACGCACGCCGCGACCGCAACGGGCAACCTCAGCCAGAAGAGAGAACGCCTTCTGAATCTGTAGATATACATTGTCTCCGCCAGAAGGAGTTCTGTGACGAAGAGAAATGATTTGTAAAATTCAAACTGCGTCATTTGGACTGTTTCAAAGATTTACCCCGAGATACCGTCCCAGTTCGGCGACGAACTCCTTTTTCCGCGGGTGAGAGATGATGACTTCGTCCTTTTTTTCGGAATTTCTGCCATAGGAGACGATGCAGGTGAAACCGTCGATCCCCTCGACGTAGCGGAGATTGACGAAACAATAGTTGTTGCACCGCGCGAAGTGGTTCTTGATGAAGATGGGTTCGAGCTTCTTGAGCGTCCCCCTCTGCTCGAAGTCGCCGTCGAGGGTGTGATAGATGAGCCGATGCTTGAGCACTTCGACATAGCGCACGATGCGAAGGGAGATGAACTTGACGGAGCCTTCGTTCTTGACGGGGACGACGTCGGCGGTCCTGCGGAGATCCTTCTTGAGCACGCGGTCGAGCTTCATCGCAAGGTCATAGTAGGAGACGGGCTTGACGATGAAGTCGTCGGCGTTGACGCCGTAGCCGTTGATGGCGTACTGGCGCATGTTCGTGACGAAGATCAGGGAGACGATATCGTCCATTTCACGGAGCTTTTTTGCGGTGTCAAGCCCGTTCATGTCGGGCATGTCGATGTCGAGAAGGACAAGCTCGTAACGGTCGGTATACTGCGTGAGGAACTGCACGGGGTTCGAATACCAATCGGTATGATACTCGATCTTCCTCTCCTCCGCATAGCGTGCGAGGATCTCGTTCAGGGCATCCGCTATATTCTTTTCATCATCCACGATCGCGATGTTCAGCATTGTCTCCTCTCGGTCCCTTTTGGGTTTTTCCCATTTTACATCAAAGAATTTTGTTTGTCAAGGCTTGAAATTTGTGAATTTTTCTCATTTTGATTCCCCGAAATGACGGGGATCGGAGGGAATTTTCCGCCTTCTCTATATAATGTAGATAGACAATAAATTTGATAAATTTGTGCAAACACGGTTGTTTCCCGAAAAATTTTTCAAAAAAATTTCTTTCCGCGGAAAGAAACGCGGGGAAGTCCGCGGTCCGCCCTCCATGGAGAAGGGTTCCTCGCTGCCCCTCATAGGGTCGCAAAACGCAATTCTTGCGCATCAGCACGGTGTGCTGTGCGCTGCGTTTTGCGGTGAGTGAGCGCATTATCCTGCGCGAACGGTGACCGAGGACGGGTCTCTACCCGTCCGAGACAGTGGCGAACGCGGCAAACACTCTCGCTGCCCCTTTTAGGGGAAGTGGCGAACGCAGTGAGCCAAAGGGGTTAAACCCCTCTGTCACTCGCTTTGCTCGTGACATCTCCCCTGTGAGGGGCGACGAGAAAAGCCTTGCTCCACCCCGTAGGGGGTCAGGTCTGGGCAGTCCCCTACTTCGAGGAGAGAGGGATGAGTTCGATGATATCGCGGAAAGGGATGCTCTCTCCGTCAAAAAACAGCAACTTATGTGCGATTTCATCGATCTTTTTGAGGGTCCCGCGCTTCTCGAGGAAGGCGCCGCCTTCCTTCTTCGCGTCGGGGAGAAAGTATCGGACGGAGACTTCCTGTCCCCTTTTGAGGGCGGAAAGGGTCGCGCCGAGTTCGGTCTGACGCTCTTCGAACAGCTCGACGGCTTCCTCGGTGTAGCGGGCGGTCTCGGCGATCTCCTCGTCGAACCCCTTGAGCGCCGCAAACGCCGAAAATTGCGCCGCACGCTGCAAATTCGTCATATGGGGTCGTGTTTTTGAGGTGTGATGTGGCATTGACAGCATGTCATCGTACTTTCCGCCGCTCATTTTTTATGTCCTCCGATCTGTTCGTTCCGCTCCCGCGTCGTCGCCCCCTCTTCGAGGTTCATCCCCTTGAGCAGGGCATTCTTGCCGAACTTGTTCTGCACGGCGATCGCCGCTTCCTGCATCCGCCGTTCCTTCTCCCTGTCCTTCTCCCGCGCCGCATTCTCGGCTTTTTCCTTTTCATAGTCGGTAAAAAGATCGAGCTGCACGGCGCCGCCCGCGGGGACTTCCCCGTCCCTCAAAACGTCGTTGGCGACGACGGACATGCGCCGCACGAGCAGGTTTTTCTCCACGATCCTGTCGTACAGCCGCGTGACGGCTTCGAGGATCTCCCGCGTCGACGAGGTATAGCCGTTGAGGTTCTCTGTCCCCGTCGAGGGCTTGGGCACCCGCCGCCCGTAGTGGTCGAGGACGGTCTCGCCCGCAAAGTTCCTGCTCTTCAGGTTGTCGACATCGTACCCGACGTACAGCCCGATCTGGCGGGTCTTGAGTCGCTTGGAGACGAGGTCCAAAACCAAGAGGTCGGTCATCTCCTTGACGATGAGCTTGCCCTTCTCGGCGGTGTAGGCGGTAGAGAGGACTTGTCCCGAACTCAAGCTGTTCGTCGCGGGGCGGAATGCCTTGATGTCCTTGAGCGTGCACGGCTCCCACCCCCATGCGTGATCGATGAGGAGTTCGGCGTTCACCCCGAATAAATTGTACAATAAGTCCTCGTTTTCGAGGGAACAGCGGGCGACGTCCCCCATTGTCAAAAGCCCGTGCGCCTCGAGCTTTGCGGCGTATCCCCTTCCCACCCGCCAGAAGTCGGTGAGCGGGCGGTGCGACCAGAGCGTGCGGCGGTAGCTCTCCTCGGTAAGCTCTGCGATGCGGACGCCGTCCCGATCCGCGGGCGCGTGCTTCGCGACGATATCCATTGCGACTTTCGCGAGGTAGAGATTGCTCCCGATCCCCGCAGTCGCCGTGATGCCCGTCTTTTTGAGAACGTCTCGGATCATCTTTACGGTCAATTCATGGGCGGAGAGCTTGTAGACGCCGAGATAGCCCGTGACGTCGATGAACACTTCATCGATGGAATAGACGTGGATGTCCTCGGGTGCGACATAGCCGCGGTAGATGTCGAAGATGGACGCGCTGACCTTCTCATAGAGTTCCATGCGGGGCGGCGCGACGATGTAGTCGGCTTCGAGGAAGGGATCGGCGTAGAGTTCGCTCTTCCGAAAGGACTTCTCCGTCAGGGCGTGCAGAGGCGACCGCGCCTTGCGTGCACGGTTGACTTCCTTCATGCGTTCCACGACTTCGAAGAGCCTCGCCCGTCCGGGAATGCCGTATTCCTTCAGAGAGGGCGAGACGGCGAGGCAGATGGTCTTTTCCGTCCTCGAGCTGTCGGCGACGACGAGGTTGGTATCCAGAGGGTCGAGTCCCCGCGCGGCGCATTCCACGGAAGCGTAGAAAGATTTCAGATCGATCGCGATGTACGTTTTTTCCATTTTGCTCCTCTGTCCCGATTGTACCACATTTGCGAAAGTTTGTAAAGACGCAGGGGGAAAGCAGCCCCCCTTGCGGGAGAGGGTAAGAGCCTACCCCTTGGGGGGGAGGCTCCGCCGTAGGCGGTGGTGGGGGGGATAATGCCAACCTTGTCCCCCCCATTCGTCACGGCTTCGCCGCGCCACCTTCCCCCCGTAGGGGGTCAGGTCTCGGCAGTCCCCTACTTCAAGAGGAGCGGAGTGAGTTCGATGATATCGCGGAAAGGGATGCGCTCGCTCCTGTCGCAACGCTGGGGGTAAGGTCTTGCTACCCCCTTTCGCGTGAGGGGGTCAGAAGGGAAAGCGGGAGGATCTTTGCGTCCCGCGGAAGGACCGTCCCCGGGGCGAGGACGCTGTTGCAGCCCACTTCCGCACGGTCCCCGACGAATGCACCGACCTTCCGTCTCCCCGTCGGGACGCCGTGCAGGACGACCTCTCCCCTGTCGAGCCGCACATTTGCGCAGATGACGCCCGCACCGAGGTGCGCCCTGTATCCCAAGACCGAATCGCCGACATAGTTGAAATGCGGGACCTGCACCCCGTCGAACAGGATACAGTTCTTGAGTTCGGTGGAATTCCCGATGACGCAGTTCTTGCCGACGAGGACGCTCCCGCGGAACAGCGCCCCGCTCCGTACTTCGCTCCCCGCGCCGATGAGACAGGGACCGTGCAGTTCCGCCGTCCGCGAGAGGGAGACGCTCCTGTGAACAAAGACGCCCTCGGCGATCTCTCTGTATTCGTCCCCGAGCCTCGGAAAGATTTCGAGGAGCCATTGCCCGATCCCGCCGAGCGCTTCCCAAGGATAGACGAATCTGTTCAGATACTCCCGCGCGGCTGTGCGGTCGAGGTCGAAGAGGTCGGAAATGCGATCATTCATACCCCCATTGTATGAAGGGGGTCCCTTCCGCGTGCAAGGACTTGCTTTTTGGGCGAAAGCATGCTATAATGACGCTATCCCGTCCCTTTCAGGTTGTGCATATGTACAGGACCGCATTGAAAAATTTCGTCAACAACATCGTCTACCTCTTCGTTCCGATGGGGATCTTTTATCTCTTTCTGCTCATTTCCCTCTTCTTGCTCTTTTACGGCTTCATCGGGCAGACGGGAGACATGCTCGCCGCCGTCATGGATCTTGTCAAGACGGCGTCCGCGCAGTCCTCGGCAGACGTCTCTTCCTTTTTCAAATTCGCCTATGCGGAGATCGACTGGAACGGGAATTTGCTCGACACGATCCATCAGATCCTCGACACGGGGTGGCTCTCTTCGACGGTCACGGGATTCTTCGAATCGATCAGTCTCTCCACCGAAGGGTTCGACGAAAACATCGGCGCCGTCCTTGCCGATTACTCGGGGGCCGTCTCGATGTACCTCTCCCTCTGCGTCTCCCTCGTCTCCCTCGGCGTGACGCTCGCGAACTTCATGACGGGCTGGCTCGTCCGCCGCAACACCGCAAGGCGGAACTTCAAGAAAGTCCTCATCGCCCACACGGTCGTCCCGCTCGTGCAGTCCGCCGTCATCATCGTGTCCGTCCTGCTCCTCTCGAGCATCCAATACTACAGCCTGCTTGTCTTTGCGGCGATGCTCATCATCTCCTGCGCCTTCTCGCTGGCGTCGTCGTGGATCGTCCACGGCAAGGGGAAGATCGCATTGAAGGAAGTCGTGACGCCGAAAAACATCGCAAAGCATCTCTCCATCCTGCTCCTTCTCATCGTTTTGAACTTCATCGTCGCCCTGCTCCTCTTCCTCATCAGTCCGCTCCTCTGCTTCCTGCTCATGATCCCCGTGATCATCTACTCCCTCGTCATCGGAGACGTCAACACGGACAGTTATGTCCTGTTCCTGATCGGGGAAAAGGGTCCGTCGCTCCTGCCCGCGGCGCCCGCCGCAAAGGCGCCCGCTATGCCCGAGACGGATCCGAAAGAGACATCTGACGAAAACGAATCCCCGCCGACGGCGGAATAACAGAAAAGACGTTCGGTCCGAACGTCTTTTTTTAACTCTGTGACGTGGGGACGATGTCCTCTTCGTCGGGGTCTGCCGCATCGGGCAAGATCATGCAATAGCGCGGATTGTGCGCATAGGTGTCCTTTTTCTTCATGCCTTCAGTTTGGGCGAAATCGGGACATTCATGCCTGTGCGAGCTGTTTTTTCACCTTGGAAAATTTCTCCGTGTTCTGGTCGATGAGCATTTTCGCGGCGGGCTGGACTTCATAGTATCCCCGCGCCTGCATCTGTTCGAATACCTGAAACTGTGTCTCGGCGTTCTGCGTGTAGAGTTTCACGATCTCCTTGCGGAAGGACTTGCTGCTGCCCTCGAGGAGCGCCGCGGCGTAGTAGCTCATGAGCAGTTTTTCGCAGTCGAGAAGATCTTGCAGGGCGTCCTTTTCGGAGAGCGTGACATCTTGCTTGCTCGTCTTCATTGTTTCCCTCCGAGGAGCGCGAACAGCGCCGAAAACCGCTGCGCATGGGCGGATGCGATCGTCTCCATCTCCTGTGCGAGCGTCGTATCCGTCAGCGTGTTGGCGTAGATCTTCGCCTTCTTGCATGCCATTTCCTCTCCCGTGAGAACTTGCGATAATACATCCAGATCTTTTGCCGTCAAATCAAAAAACCTCCTTGCAGCCGTTATCGACGAAGGAGGCATTTTTTATACTTGCCTGAAAAAATCGCACCATGCGCCGAGCGTGCAATGAGCGCAGTCGGGCTTTTGCGAGTGGCAGACTTTCCGCCCGTGCCAGATGAGCCAGTGATGCGCCTGTGCCCATTTCTCCTCGGGAATGACCCGCATGAGTCCCTCTTCCACCTCGGTCGGCGTCTTGCCCTTGGAGAGTCCCGTGCGGTTGGCGACGCGGAACACATGCGTATCGACGGCGATCGCGGCTCCCCCGAAGGCGACCGAATAGACGACGTTTGCCGTCTTTCTCCCCACGCCCGCGAGGGTGCGCAGTTCGTCGAGCGTCCTTGGGACTTGTCCGCCGAATTTTTCGAGAATGTCCCGCGAGGCGGACAGGATATGCGCCGCCTTGTTGTGGTAAAATCCGCATGAGAAGATGAACTGTTCCAGCTCCTCTTGGGAGAGAAGGAGCATCGTCTCGGGCGTCCCGTGCTCTTTGAAGAGTTCCGCCGTCACCTTGTTCACCCGCTCGTCCGTGCATTGGGCGGAGAGAATGACCGCAACGAGAAGTTCGTAGGGACTTTCGTAGTGCAGAGCGGGACGGGCGTCGGGATAGAGCCGCTCGAGTTCGGTAAGAATTTCGTTCATGCGTTCATTGTAACACATTCCGACTTTTTTTGCAAGCGGCAGTCAGAGGAAGAGATAGGATGCGCCCGTCTTTTTGAGATAGCCCGCGAAGGCGGAGTAGGACTTTCTTCGGATGACCCGCTGTGCGCGGGGCAGAAAATTCTCCTCGAAGCGGGCGGAGACGCCGCAGCCCACCCTCGCCTCGGGCGGATTGGCGACGGGCTGTGCGGGGATCCCCTCTCTGCGGAGTTCGGAAATGCAGTCGAGCGCCTGTGCGCGGGACTTGAAAACTGCAAGGATCGTCATGAATCGGGACCTGCCTTCGTATAATATGGTATCATTCTTTGGGGAGATACAACCATGATCTATCTCGACAATGCCGCGACGGGAGGCTCCAAACCCCATTCCGTGCGCAGCGCCGTGGCTGCCGCCATGAAGGTGTGCGCCAACCCCGGGCGGAGCGGGCACCGCCTCTCTCTCGCCCATGCGGAGCATGTTCTCGCCTGCAGAAAGCTCCTCTCCGATGTGTTCGACGGGTACGGATACGAGCGGACGGTGTTCACAAAGAGCTGTACCGAAGCGCTCAACCTCGCCATTTTGGGCGTTCTCGGACAGGGAGACCACGTCGTCGCAACGACGCTCGAACACAATTCCGTGCTCCGTCCCCTGCATGCGCTCGCGGAGAAGGGAGTCATCACCTACGACATCGTGCCGCTCACGGACGGAAAACTCGAACCCTCGACGATCGCCGCCCACGTCAAGCATAAGACGCGGCTCGTCTGCGTCACGGCTGCTTCCAACGTCACGGGGGTCTCCTGCGACCTGAAGGAAGTCAGAAAACTTCTGCCCGAACATGTCCTGCTCCTCGTGGACGGAGCGCAGGGGGCGGGACACATTCCCATCCGCATGAAGGAGACGGGCATCGACATGCTCGCGCTCGCGGGGCACAAGGGACTGCACGCCATTCAGACGGGCGTTCTGCTCTTTTCCGAACGGGTCGACCCCCGTCCGCTCCTCTTCGGGGGAACGGGCAGCGAAAGTCTGAGCCTTGCGATGCCGAACTTCTATCCCGACCGTCTCGAGAGCGGGACGTTATCCTATCCTGCGATCTGTTCCCTCTTCGAGGGGCTTCTCATCGTCAAGGCGGGACACAAGAACGACCTCTATGCGGTGACGGAGCGGCTCGGCGAAGAAGTCGGGGCTATCGGGGCGTATGAGATCTTCTCGCCGCCCAATCATGCGGGGATCTTCTCCTTCCGACACAAGTCGATGTCGTCCGAAGAAGTCGCGGGGATCTTATCCGAACGCTTCGACATCGCCGTGCGGGGCGGTCTGCATTGCGCTCCTCTCGCACATCGGGCGATCGGAACGCTGCCCGACGGACTCGTACGCGCGTCCTTCTCCGTCTTTCAGGGCATGCGGGAAGCCAACGCGCTTATCCATGCTTTGAGAGCAATATGAATTATTTCGCGCGATTTCTTTTGCTTCGCAAAATAAATACGCGCGAGCGATGTAACGCTGTACATCAATCAAGTCGCTCCG
>CANQUD010000029.1 GCA_947626935.1 uncultured Clostridia bacterium
TCGCGCCCGCCAGCGCTCCTGTCGCGGCGCAGCTCACAGCCCACTGGGCTGTTGAGCAGAATTGCGCCGCTCCACCCTCCCATGGAGAGGGTATGCGCCGCTCCGCCCTCCAATGGAGAGGGGCAAGGCTTCGCTTACAATAATCGGCGGGTGCGTAAGCGGGCGATGTCGCGTTGCAGTTGGGACTTCAGATCTTCCGCGGAGGCAAATTTCTCGATGCCGCGGTAGAACTCCGTCGGGTAGACCGCGACGTCCGCGCCGTAGAGGTCGCCCGAAAAACCGTCGAGATATGCTTCGATCTTGCGCTCCCCGATGCCGAATGTGGGACGGGAGCCGATGTTGACAATGGTCGGGAAATTCCCCTTCGGCGTCCTGCAAAGTCCGCCGTAGACCCCGTCGGGCGGGAGAAGTTTCTCCGCGGGGACGGAGAGGTTGAGCGTGGGAAATCCGTACGTCCTGCCGACCTGTCTGCCGTGTTCCACTTCCCCTTTTATGAAATATGCACCGTCGTAAAAGTCCCCGTTCTTTGCAAAAAGGCAGGCGTTCAATGCAGAAATGTCCCCCGCCTTGAGGAAGCGTTTGCAGGCGGAAGCGGAGAATTTCCGTCCCCTGCCGCTGTCCCCGAAGCGGTATTTCACGGTCTTGCAGACGGTAACGGGGCAAGGCGCAAGACGTTTTAAGAGCGCGGGCGTCCCGAGCGCGTCCCTTCCGAAGCGGAAATCCTCGCCGCAGAACGCCGCACGGACGTCGAAGAGGGAAAAGACGGTCCCGCAAAAGTCCTCGGCGGACAATTTCCGTAAAGTCCCGTCGAGGTCGATCTCGCAAAGACAGGAAACGCCCGCCCTTTCAAAGATCTCTCTGCGCTCTTTTTGGGTGAAGAGGACTTTCCCCTTTCCGCCGAACATCGTCGTCAGGGCGACGGGAAGCCCCGTCTTTTGCGCCTCGGCGAGCAGATGTCTGTGCCCGATGTGCAGTCCGTCAAATCCCCCCAAGACGAGGGCGACGGGAAAATCGAAACGCTCCCGCTGCGGGCGGACGTTGTCAAACCGTACGGTCAGCATAATTTTTTGTCGGGACGGAGAAGTCCCCCTTCCACGATCCCCGTGCCGTAAAAGATGCCGCCGCTGGTGAGTTTATACATGCCGTTTTCCCGCTCGGCGGGGACGGGAACGCCGTGGAAGAAGCGTTCGTCCGTCACTTCGATCGTCTCAAAGGGCAGGACGCTCTCGGCGGCGATGCGATAGGTCCCGAGATTCTCGGGCGTCAGTTCGTCGAGCGGGACGGCGTTCTCGACCGAGAAGGGTCCGCTTGCCGTGCGCACGAGCTTGGTCATGTAGGCGCCCGTCTGCAACTTCTTCCCCATGTCGCGGGCGAGAGAGCGGATGTAGGTGCCGCCGCCGCAGACGATCTCGAGTTCGAATTCGTCCTCGGCGGTCTGCTGCGTCAGGGAGAGGGAAAAGATCCTGACCTTCCGCGCGGGAAGTTCCACCTCTTTCCCCTTGCGGGCGAGTTCATAGCTGCGCTTCCCGTCCACGCAGATGGCGGAATAGACGGGCGGGCGCTGGGAGATCTCCCCCGTAAAGAGGGGCAGGATCTCCTCGACGGCGGCTCTTGAGGGAACACTGCCCGTCTTTCTCACTTCGGACTCCCTATCGAGGGTGTCCGTCGTGGAGCCGAATCGGAAACGGGCGAGATAGGTCTTTTCCTTCCCCAAAAAGTAGTCGAAAAGACGGGTCGCATTGCCCGCCCCGATAGGAAGAACGCCTTCCGCCAAGGGATCGAGGGTCCCCATGTGCCCGCACGGTGTTTTCGTGAGCCGCTTCAGACGGTTCACGCAGTAGGCGGAAGAGATCCCCTCCCGCTTGTAGATGTTGAAGAATCCCGTCATGATCCCAAATATTGCGAGACGGTGAAGGAGAGTCGGTCCAAGACCTCTTCCTCTTCCCCGAAGAGCATGCAGCCCGAGGCGAGCACATGTCCCCCGCCGCCAAACACGCGGGCGATCTCGTTGACGTTCGTCTCCTTGGAGCGGAGAGAAACTTTATACTGTCCCTTTTTGACTTCCATGATGCAGACGGAGACCGCAACGGAGTCGATCTCGAGCGCGAAGTCGACGATGCCCTCCGTCGCATCCTGCCCGACGCCGTACTGCTTCAGCATGTCCTGACGGATGACGGCGATCGCGAGCTTTCCGCCGAGGAAATATCTGATCGCGGAGACGGTCGCCGCATAGAGGTCCGCCCGCGCCTTTGTCTTTTTTTTGTATGCCTCGTAGCTGATCTTGCCGATGTCCGCCCCCGCTTTCACGCAGGCGGCAGCGACGAGAAAGGTCTCCTCCGAGACGTCGCCGTGCGAGAAGGCGCCCGAATCGGTGACAAGCCCCGTCAGGAGCGCTTCCGCGACGATCTTGTCGGGCGTGACGCCGAGCGCCTTGATGAGATGATAGATATTCTGGCAGTTTGCGGAGCATTCCGCGACATAGTTATAGCGGCAAAAGCGGAGATTGGAAGTGTGATGGTCGAGATTTACCGTGATCTTTTTCCTCGCTCCCCTTCTAAAAGTCTCCTGCAGTTCACCGAGACGGTTCTCCGCGCTGACGTCGACGAGAATGTACGCTTCGGCGTCAAAGGAAGGTGAAAGTTTGATGTCCCTTGCGCCGTCCAAAAAGTAGTAGCGCACGGGGATGGGCGCCTCGTTGACGACTTCGTTGCGGATCCCGAGCATAGAAAGAGCGCGGCTGAGACCCAACGCGCTCCCCAAGGTGTCCCCGTCAGGGCGCATATGAGTGAAGATGACCGCGCTTTTCAGCGATTTGAGTACTCTTGCGATTTCCTCGATGGTATTCATGTTTCGTCCTTGTGGATCTTTGCGAATAGTTCGTCCATTTTGGAGCCGTATTCCATGCTCCCGTCAAGAAGGAAAGTGAGGACGGGCACGGTGCGCATGCGCATGACTTTGGAGAGTTCTCTCCGCACGAATCCCGCATTCTCCTTGATGCACGCGAACGTCCTCTTCTTCTCCTCTTCGGCGGCGTAGATGCTCAAGTACACCTTTGCCGTCTTGAGGTCGGGGGCGACATCCGTCTCCGTCACGGAGATGATGCCCTTGAGGTCGGGTTCCTTGTTCTTCAGAGGTCCCGAGAGGATGGCGGAGATCTCCTTCTGGTATTCGCTGTTCAGCCGATCGGTGCGCTTCATGCCTGTTTGATCTCCTCCATGATGTAGCACTCGATGTAGTCGCCCACTCTGATTTCGTTGAAGCCGTCGATCGCGCAGCCGCATTCCATGCCCGCCGCCATCTCTTTGACTTCATCCTTGTAATGCTTGAGGGTCTTGACGTTCCCCTCGACGATCATCACGTTGTCGCGGTAGATGCGGAGCTTTCCGCCGCGGACGAGCCTGCCCTCTTCGACGAGGCAGCCCGCAACGGTGCCGACGCCCGTGATCTGGAAGGTCTCCTTGACTTCGGCTTTGCCCATGTAGACTTCCCTGTACTTGGGAGAGAGCATGCCCTTGAGCGCCGCTTCCATATCGTCGAGCAGTTCATAGATGATGCGATACTGTCTGACGTCGACGTGGGAGCGCTCGGCGAGCGTCTTTGCCTTGCTGTCGGGACGGACGTTGAAGCCGATGACGATGGCGTTCGCGCTGTCTGCGAGGGTGATGTCGCTCTCGGAGATGGCGCCCGCCGCCGCGTGGATGACTTTGATCTTGACTTCCTCGTTGGAGAGCTTCTCGAGCGAACCCTTGACTGCTTCCACCGATCCCTGCACGTCCCCCTTGACGATGACGTTGAGCGTCTTGAGGGTCCCCTCGGAGACATCCTTGAAGAGGTCGTCGAGGCTGGTCTTTTTCATCTCGTGGATCATGGACTCGCGCTCTTTGTTCTTGCGCTCTTCCTGAACTTTCTTCATGAGGGACTGGTCGACGGAGAAGATCGTGTCTCCCGCCCCGGGGACGTCCTCGAGTCCCAAGACGGAGACAGCCATCGAGGGACCTGCCTCTTTCACCTGTCTGCCCTTGTCGTCGAACATCGCGCGGACGCGTCCCATCGTCGTGCCCGAGATGAGATTGTCGCCCGTGCGGAGCGTCCCGTTCTGCACGAGGACGCTCGCCATGGGACCCTTGCCCTTGTCGAGCTTCGCCTCGATGACGACGCCCTTCGCCTTGCGGGTCGGATCGGCTTTGAGTTCGAGCATTTCCGCCTGCAGGTAGATGTCCTCGAGGAGCTGGTCGATGCCCTCCCCCGTCTTTGCGGAGATGGGGACGATCATGACGTCGCCGCCCCATTCTTCGGGGACGAGGTCGTATTTCATCAGCCCTTGCTTGACCTTGTCGGGGTCGACATGGGGCTTATCCATCTTGTTCATTGCGACGATGATGGGAACATTCGCCGCCTTTGCGTGGTCGATCGCTTCCACCGTCTGCGGCATGATGCCGTCATCGGCGGCGACGACGAGCACGACGATGTCCGTCACTTTCGCGCCGCGCGCACGCATCGCGGAGAAGGCGGCGTGCCCGGGCGTGTCGATAAAGGTGATCTTCTTGTCATCGCCGAGGTCGACGGTGTAGGCGCCGATGCTCTGGGTGATGCCGCCCGCTTCCCCTTCGGTGACGTTCGTGCTCCTGATCTTGTCGAGAAGGGACGTCTTGCCGTGGTCGACGTGTCCCATGACGGTGACGACGGGTGCGCGGGGGACGGCGTTTTCGTTTCCCCCCTCTTCGTGTGCCTCGATGAGGGTCTCTTCCGCCGTCTTTTCGGGTTTGTACTCGAGGTCGATGCCGAGGTCGAGGGCGATATATGCGGCGTTGTCGTAGTCGATGGACTCGTTCACCGTCTTGGTGACACCCTCTTTGAAGAGGCGCTTCACGATCTCGACGGCGGAGATCCCGAGCTTTTCGGAGAGGACTTTGATGGGGATATCGCGGCTCGTGACGACGGCGTGGTCGATCTTGATGGTCTGCGTCTCCCGCTTGGCGCCCTTCTTCTGGAATCTCGCCTTGCGGTAGCCGCTCTTCTCCTCGTCGAAGTCGCCGACGGTCGCCCCCTGCTGGCGCTGGAGCGCACGCTTGTTGACGGGACGGCGCTCGACAAAGGTCTTATCGAACTTTTTGGGCGCCTCTTTCCGCTGTGTCGGTGCGGGAGGAGGGGGCGGAACGGGTCTCGCCCCTGCGGGACGGGGCGGTCTTGCCGCTCCCCCTGCCGTGGCGGGACGGGTCTGGAATGTGCTCCCCTGACGGGTCAGAGGCGGCTTTCCGCCCTGTACGGGACGGGCGGCGCCGTTGAATGTCTGTCTCGGCTGCCCGCCGCGCGTCTCCCTGACATCGGGACGGAAGGTGGGACGGGGCGTCGGTGCGGGCTTGGCGGCGGGACGGGGTTTCGTCTCCTCTGCCGCGGGCGTCTCGGGGACGACCTCGCTCTCGGCGGGTCCCTCTTTTTTGGACGCTTCCTCTTTCTCTGCGGCAGCCTTTTCCGCCTCGAGACGGGCGGCTTCTTCCCGCGCACGCGCCTCTTCTTCCAGCTTTCTCAACTCCTCTTCGCGCCTCTGTTCCTCTTCCGCGCGTTTTTGGGCGACAGCCGCTTCCAGCTCGGCGAGCTTTTTCATCAATTCCGAGAGCTGTTTTTCGTTGGCGGCGATCGCCTTCTGCAGCGCGGCGGTGTCCTGATCCGCGGCGAGTGATTTCAATTTTTCAATATTCTCGTATGCCATTCGTTACCTTCCTGACCGATTCTCCGATTTCCTTTCCGAATTTTCCTGTCCGATTTCCTTTTCGATCGCCCCTGCAAGGTGCTCTTCGCGCACCGCTGCGACCATGCAGCCCGATTTTCCGACCGCCTCTCCCAAACCGTCGAGAAAGACGAGCGGGCAGTTGAGCCTTCTCTGCTGTTTTTTGATCTCTTTTTGGGAATTCTCCGACGCGGCGGGGTCAACGGCGATGAGATAGCACTTTTTGACCGTCGCGAGCGCGTTGACGCCGAGGGTGAGTTTCCCCGCCCTTCTTGCGAGACCCAAATAACTTGCGGCTTTACTTTGCACCGAATTCCTCCTCGATGCGCGTGTAGACTTCCTCGGGGACCGCGGCGGAAAACGCCTTGTTCAAGAGACGGTATTCCCCGAGTTTTTTGACGCAGGCGGGATCGTTGCAGATGTAGGCGCCCCGCCCCGCGACTTTTCCCGAAAAGTCCAAGGAGATCTCCCCCGCCGCGTTCTTCACGATGCGGAGCATCTCACGCTTGGGCTTTTCTTGCCTGCAGGCGATGCAGGTGCGCATGGGGATCTTCCTTTCCTGCGCCATTTATTCCTCCGTTGCGGCGGGATCGGTGTACTCGCCGAGGTCGAGCTTTGCGGCAGCCGATTCGCTCTTGACGTCGATCTTCCACCCCGTAAGGCGGGCGGCGAGGCGGGCATTCTGTCCGTCCCTGCCGATCGCGAGAGAGAGTTTGTCGTCGGGAACGACGGCGACGGCGGACTTTTCCGTGAGCTGCGTCACCGAGATGACGGACGCGGGCGAGAGCGCCTTTGCGATGA
The DNA here is from genome assembly GCA_947626935.1 of uncultured Clostridia bacterium. Classification (GTDB taxonomy): domain Bacteria; phylum Bacillota; class Clostridia; order Christensenellales; family Borkfalkiaceae; genus Gallimonas. The sequence goes on from CANQUD010000029.1 coordinate 6,530, forward strand.
ATTCGAGCGGATTTTCGCTCCAGAGGATGATGTCGATCTTCTCTCCGCCCAGTTCCTGCACGACGGCGTTGACCCTCGCGCCCTTGTTCCCGACGCAGGCGCCGACGGCGTCGATGCGGGGATCCTCGGAGTGGATCGCCATTTTCGTCCTGTGACCCGCCTCGCGGGCAATGGACTTGACCGTGACGATGCCCTGCTTGATCTCGGGTACTTCTTCCTCAAAGAGACGCTTGACGAGACCCGAAGAGGAGCGGGAGACGAGCACCTGCGCGTTCTTTCCGCCGCTCTTGACCCGCTTCACGAACACTTTGATCCTGTCGCCTGCGACGTACTTTTCGCCGGGGACTTGGTCTTGCGGGAGCATCAGACCTTCGATCTGTGCCTTGCCGAGTTCGATATAGACATTTTTCGCCTCGACCTTGCGCACGAACCCGCACATGAGTTCCCCCTCTTTGTCGGAGAACTCCGAGAGGGTGTTGTCGCGCTCGGTCTCGTGGATCTTTTGCAGGATGACCTGTTTTGCGGTCTGTGCGGCAATCCTCGAGAAGTCCTTGGGAATGAACTCCTGCTCGAGGACGTCGCCGATATTGGCGTCGGGACGGATGTCGCGGGCATCCTCGAGGAGAATTTCTCCGTCGCCCGCTTCCTCTCCCTCGACGACGGTGTGGACGAGGAAAAAGCGGATGGAATTTTTGTCGGGGTCGATGCGGACGTCCACGACGCCCGTGTCATCCTCGAACTGCCGCTTGTAGGCGGAAGCGAGCGCATCGGAGAGCGCCTTCAGAAACACGCTCTCGCTGATGCCCTTTTCCCGCTCGAGGTCGGCGAGGGCTTCGAAAAATTCCTTTTGATCCTTAGTTGCCATATCATTATCTCCTTATATTTTCACGGTGGATTTTTCAGATCTCGATGAGAAGGCAGACCTTTGCGCACTTTCCGAACGGGAAGGAGAGTTCGCTGTCTCCGTCCCGAAGGGTGACGGTCTCGCCGTCAAAGGAAGTCAGGACGCCCTCGTAATATTTCTTCCCGCCGAGCGGGGCGTAGAGGTGGACTTCCACCTTTTCGCCGAGATGACGGTCGAAATCTCTCTGCGTCTTGAAGGGACGGTCCAACCCCGGGGAAGAGCAGTTCAGCGTGTAGCTCTCGCCGAACGTCGGATCGAGTTCGTCGAGCGGTCCGTCGATGAGCCTGTGGAATTTCTCGCAGGTGACGATGTCGATCCCGCCCTCTCTGTCGATAAAGACGGTGAGCGATCTTTGGCGCATATCCCATGCCGCATCGACGATCTCGACGCCCGCTTCCCTTGCGAAGGGCTGTAAAAATTCCACGACTTCCGAAAGAGGTTTTACCTTCATGCGACCCCCGAATAAAGAAATTTGAGAGCGGAGACCCGCTCTCAATCTCTTTTCATCGATTAAGTACCCTTATTGTACCATAAGTTTGAGGCTTTTGCAAGCATTTCAACGGAAATTTTCGGAAAATTATGCGCAAGATCCGCATTTTTGCCCTCAAGCGGCGCCTCTTTGCGCCGTCAGATCTCCTTCCTCTTTGCGAATTCCAAAAAGATCTTCGCCGTGACGAAGGCGTCGTCGTAGGCGCGGTGATGGTTGAAGGTGAAGCCGAACTTCTCCGCAATGGCGTCCAGTCCGTGGCGGGGAAGCATGGGAAGAAGCTCCTGCGAGAGGTTGAGGGTGTCGTGCAGACGGTTTTCGAACAGGAAGCCCTCTTTCTCGCCGTAATAGCGGATGAATTTGAAGTCGAACATGAAGCCGTTGTGGGCGACAAGCTCCGCTCCGTAGGCAAAACGGAAAAAGTCGGCGATGACGGTCGAAATGTCGGGCGCCCCGACGAGCATGTCGTCCGTGATGCCCGTAAGTTTTACGATCTCGTCGGGCAGGCGGACGGGGCAGGAGACGAAGCTCGAAAAGCGCTCTGAAATCTTGCCGCCGACGATCTTCACGGCGCCGATCTCGATGATCCTGTCGACCTGTCCGCCGATTGGGTTCATGTTGAGTCCCGTCGTCTCGAGGTCGAATACGACGAAGGTGCGGCGCTTGAAGGCTTCGGGAAGGGTGTCGCGGTCGAACATTCCCCCCTGCACCATGTTGACATCGGGAGCGGGAAAGACGGCGCGGTACTGCGCGGGGCAGGGACGGGAAGGACGGGCTTCGGGGACGAATCCCTTCGGACGGCTGCCGAAGTCGATCGCCTTTGCCTTGAAGGAGAGACTGCCGTTATAGAGTTCCATGTCCCCCGTAAGAGCGACGGACATGCCCGCCCGCAAGCCTCGGATCTTCTCCACGGTCGCTTTTTTGGAGAAATAGGACGCCCGCAGGGACCCCGTTCCGTCCGTGACGGTGACGGAAAACCACGGTTTGCCCGTCTTGGTCTGCCGCTCGTCGATGAAGGTGATGTCCCCGCAGACGGAGACGCCCTGAACTTCCTTGTTGAGATCGGAGATGTAAATAGCCGTCGCCGCTTCGCCGCCGTCGATCGGGTCGTATCCCTCGATCTTGAAGGAGCGGGGCGGAAGGATGCGCTCGGCGGGCGGGAGCGCCGTCTCCTCGATCTCTCCCCTCTCCCGCTGCTCAAAGCGGAGTTCTCCGTACCATGTGCCGCAGAACATGCGTCCGAGTTCGTCATGCAAGGCGTCGATCACGCCGTCCGACTGCAGGAGCGCCCTGTCGTTCTCCCCGATGGGAATGAAAAATCTGCCGCCGTTTCCGTCGATGACGACCTCGATCTCCTCATGGGAGACAAATGCGGCGACGGCGGGAAAACGGCGCTTGAGAATGTCGAGAACGGCGCGGCGGACGCCCTCGGCGTCGGGGACGGACTTCACGAGGGAGACTGCGGCTCTGTATCCTTCGGGGACGAAGGCTGCCGCCGTCTTTTCCGCAAAGGCGACATCGTCGCGGGTGTATGTACGGTCGGTGACGAGGTAGAATGTGACGGTATTCTTCTCGACCTCGAGCTTTTTGAGGACCGCCCTTCCGAGGTTCTCCCTCTGCCGTATCCCGTTCAAAAATTCTTCGCTCTTCATCGCAACAATTCCTCAAGTTTTGCAAAAAATGTCTCTTCCGCCGTCACGGCGGGGACTCTCGTCATGTTCCCCTCTCTGTCGAAGATCATGCAGTACTCTTTTCCTCCCGCGATGCCGAGATCGCACCCTTTTGCCTCGCCCGGACCGTTCACGACACAGCCCATGACGGCGATCTTGAGGGGCTTTCTGACGGAAGCGACCCGTCGGCGCACCCGCTCCGCAAGTCCCGTACAGTCGTACATGCACCTGCCGCAGGTGGGACAGGAGATGACGTCGGCAAAGTCCCTTTCGAGACCGCAGGCGCGGAGGATCATGTGCGCGGCGGCGACTTCCTTGACGGGGTCGTCCGAGAGGGAGACGCGGACGGTGTCGCCGATCCCGTCCAAGAGAAGGGAGCCGATCCCCGCGGCGCTCTTGACGAGGGCGAACTCCCCGCCGCCCGCTTCCGTCACGCCGACATGGAGCGGATAGTCCGCCATGCCGCCGAGGAGACGGTACGCCTCTACGGTGAGCGGGACGTCGGACGCCTTGACGGAGATGACGATGTCCTCAACGCCGTGCCTCTCGAAAACGGAGACGTTCGAGAGAGCACTCTCGACGAGCGCACGGGCGCTCCTTCCGTACTTTTCATAGAAATGGGGTTCGATACTGCCCGTATTCGCCCCCACCCGCACGGGGATGTGATGGGCTTTGAGGCAGTCCGCGACGAGGGCGATCTCCCTCTCCCCGCCGATGTTGCCCGGGTTGACGCGGAGCTTGTCGGCGCCGTGTTCCGCGGCAAGGACGGCAAGACGTGCGGAGAAGTGGATGTCCGCGACGATCGGGAGATCGATCCTTTCCTTGACGGCAGAAATCGCCCTTGCGTCCTCTTCGTCGAGCACGGCGACGCGGACGATGTCGCAGCCCGCCTCTTTCAGACGCAGAATTTGAGCGACGCTCTTTTCCACGTCGCTCACTCTCTCCGTCGTCATGCTCTGTACGGCGATCTGTCCCCCGCCGAGGAGGACTTTTCCCACAGAAACCTGTCTTTTCGGCATAAGGTCACTTGTTCTCCGTTTCCTTTTTTTCCATCATGGTCTGAAGTTCCGCCATGAAGGATGAGATGTCCTTGAAGGAACGGTACACGGAGGCATAGCGGACATACGCCACTTCGTCGAGCTGTTTGAGTCCCTCCATGACCATTTCGCCGATCTGCTTGGAGCTGATCTCCTGCTCGAGGGAGTTGTACACCTGCTTGGAGATGTCCTCGACGAGAGAATCGATCTTCTCCAAGGAGACGGACGTCTTTTCGCATGCCTTGATGATGCCCTGCTTGATCTTGGTGACGTCGAATGCCTGCCTCGTCCCGTCCGATTTGACGACGAGAATGGGCGCGATCTCGATGGTCTCGTAGGTCGTGAACCGTCTGCCGCAGCCGATACATTCGCGGCGTCTGCGGATGGATCTGTCGTCGTCCGCGGAACGGGAGTCGATGACTTTGCTCTCTGTGCAGTTACAATACAAACAACGCATAAACACCTCAATATTTTCAAAATTATAGTGAAGTCGGTCGCCCTTCCTCGATTTTTATTTGAATACTTCTTCGCCGTTGGTCTCGATGACTTTTTTGTAGAACCACGCGCTCTTTTTGGGCGTGCGTTCGAGCGTCTCGGGATCGAAATGGACGATGCCGAACTTCTTCGAGAAGCCTTCCGTCCACTCATAGTTGTCATAGAGCGTCCAGTAGAAGTACCCCGCGACGGGGATCTCCTGTGCCGCCCTGTGCAGTTCGCGCAGGTATCTCTTCAAAAAGTCGATGCGGCTGTCGTCGTTGATCTCGCCGTTCAGGTCCTTCCACTCGGTGAGTGCGACGCCGTCCTCGGTGTAGACGACGGGCAGTCCGTATCGTTCGTAGATGAACTTGGGACCGAAGTACATCGTCCGCGGGAACACGTTCCAGCGCATGTCCGTCTTGGGGACGGCGGGCGACGGGACGGGATAGACGGGCGTTCCGTTTTCGTCCCGCACGGGGTTGCCTGAATAGGTGTTCAGCCCGCAGAAGTCGAGCTTGCTTTTGATGATCTCCATGTCCTCCGTGGGCGGGACAAAGCCGTTCTCGCGGAACCATGCAAGGTAGTCCTCTGGGTATTTCCCCTTGAGGAGAGGGTCGAGCCAGAGCGCGGGACAGCCGAAGTCACGGTGGCAGGTAAAGGTCTCCCGTTTTGCCATGGCGATGTCCTTTTCGGCGTCCGTTGCGGGGATCGCGGGCCAATACGCCTGCGCCGTGCCGATCAGAACGGGGTGCCCTATCGTCTTGCGGAGAACTTTTTCCGCCTTTCCGCAGGCGAGGAGCACGTTGTGGGCAACGCGGGCGACATCGAATACGGGCAATTTCAGGAAGGGTGCGTGCCCGCCCGTGAAGTGTCCGAGACCGACGAAACATTCGGGTTCGTTGACGAGAATGATATGCTCCATATACTCGCCGAACAGTTCGCCGCAGACCCGTGCGTATTCTTCGAACCAGTCCGAACTCTCGGGGTGGAGCCAGCCGCCCTTTTGGTAGAGCGCATAGGGATAGTCCCAATGGAAGAGAGTCACCCACGGCTCGATGCTCGCGGCTTTGAGTTCGCGGAAGAGGTCAAGATAGAACTTCTTGCCCGCCTCGTTGATCTTTCCCGTTCCCTCGGGAAGGAGACGGGACCAGCTGATCGAGAAGCGGTACGCCTTGATCCCCAATTGTTTCATGAGGGCGACGTCCTCTTTCATGCGATGATAGTGGTCGCAGCCGACTTCCCCTCTGTGTCCCTCGAAAACGCGTCCCTCGGTCATCGAGGCAACGTCCCAGACGTTGAGACCCTTGCCGTCCGCGGTCGCGCCGCCTTCGATCTGATAGGACGCCGTTGCAACGCCCCATGCAAAGTTTTTTTGAAAAGCCATATTCCCCCCATTCGTCATTTTTTTACCCCATTCCGCTATTTTTAGGAAATTTCCCCCTGCGGACGGGCGTTATAAATTCTCCGCTTCCTCGATCCAGAGCGCTGCGGAAGCGTCGGACGGCATGCGCCAGTCGGCACGGGGAGAGAGGGAGATCGGACCGACTTTCACCCCGTCGGGCATGCAGTTGCGCTTGAATTGCTGACTGAAAAACCGCCTGTAGAACAGGACGAGCCACTTCTTGAGCGTCGCGCGGTCGTATTTTCCCGCAAAGGCAAGTTCCGCAAGGCAGAGGGTCTTTGCGGGCGTGTCCCCTCTCCGAAGGAAATGATACAGATAGAAGTCGTGCAGTTCGTACGGTCCGATGATGTCCTCCGTCCTCTGCGCGATGTTCCCCTCTTGGTCGGTGGGGAGAAGTTCGGGAGAGATCTCCGTCGAAAGGACGCTCTTCAGGACGACTTCCGCCCTGCCGCCCAGCCGTTCCGCTTCCGCGAGGACGAGGTGTTTGACGAGAGTCTTGGGGACGGACGCGTTGACGGCGTACATCGACATGTGGTCGCCGTTATAGGTGCACCAGCCGAGGGCAAGCTCGGAAAGGTCCCCCGTGCCGATGACGAGTCCCCCCGTCTCGTTGGCGAGGTCCATGAGGACCATCGTGCGGTATCTCGCCTGCGCGTTCTCATAGGTGACGTCCGTATTTTCGGGGTCGTGACCGATGTCCTTGAAGTGGCGGAGCACGGTCTGCGAGATGTTGACGGTGCGGATGCCGACGCCGAGCGCCTGCATGAGCGCGGTCGCGGAATTTTTGGTCTTGAGGCTCGTGCCGAATCCCGGCATCGTCACGGCGAGGACGTCCCCGCGGGGCCTCTTCAAGAGATCTGCCGCGCGGCATGCGACGAGAAGCGCAAGGGTGGAATCGAGTCCGCCCGAGACGCCGATGACCGCCGTTTTCGCGTTCGTCGCGGAGAGCCGCCGTGCGAGCGCGTGCGCCTGCAAGTTGAGGATGAGTTCCGCCTGTTCCTTCCTCGCCGCCTCGGTGTGCGGGACAAACGGAGAAGGATCGACGGAAAGGGTGGGTTCCCCGTCCGTCAAAAAGTCGCAGGAGACCCTTTGGGGACCGTGGAAAGGTCCGTCCGCGAGGGGTTCATAGCTCGTGTTGCGCATGCGCTCGTGAAGGAGATAGCCCGCGTCGATCTGCCCTTCCGCAAGCCCTGCGCCGAAGGGAAGGGACTCGGAGAGAAGCGTGTCGCTCTCATAGAGGATGTTGTTGCCCGAAAAGATCATGTCGGACGTCGATTCCCCTTCCCCCGCATCGGCATAGATGTAGGCGCAGATGTTCTTTCTCGCCTGCGCGGCAAGGAGCTTGTGGCGGTACTCCCGCTTGCCGACGACTTCGTTGCTCGCCGAAAGGTTCACGATGACGACGGCGCCGTGTTTTGCGTGGCGGATCGAGGGCGATTCCCCCGTCCAGAGGTCCTCGCAGATCTCGCAGCCGACCGAAATTTCAGGCTCCGAGAGGTCGTGAATGAGGAGTTCGCGATCAAGCGGCACGGCATTCCCGCCGAAGAGGACCGTGGACGCCTCATCGGGTGCGGGCGCGAAGTAGCGCTTTTCGTAATATTCGCCGAAATTGGGCAGGTAGCGCTTGGGGATCAAGCCGAGAACTCTGCCGTTCGCGACCGCCGCGGCGCAGTTGTAGAGCTTTGTGCCGTGCATGACGGGAAGTCCGACATAGACGAGCATCCGCAAGTCTTTCGTGCTCGCTGCGACTTTCAGGAGTGCGGAGAGACAGCCGTCGAGGAGCTGTTTCTGCAGAAAGAGTTCCCCGCATGTGTAACCGCAGAGGGAAAGCTCGGGGAACACGAGAAGCTCCGTCCCCTTCTTTGCCTGCGCCTGTATGATCTCGACGATCTTTTGCGCGTTGTAGGCGGGATCGGCGACCCGAATGTCGGGACTTGCCGCCGCCGCTTTTATGAATTGATGTTTCATAGATAATTTGATGTCTTTGCCTGTCTATGGGCAAGGGAATGCGGTGGGCATTATCCCCCCCACCACCCGCTACGCGGGAGCCTCCCCCCCCGAAGGGGTAGGCTCTGTGCCGCCGAGACGAATGGGGGGGGACATTCTAAAATCACTTGCCATAGGCGGAATTCACTTCCGCCGTGGGCGACCCCATTTGCAACACTACCGTAGGCTTAATGTCAATACATATAACGCTTTCGGAGTGACCTAATTGATGAACAAAGTCAGTTCGCTCGAACGTATTTTGTTTTGAAGGACACCCCTTCCGCCCCCTCGGGGGCACCCACGCGCGCGGGTAGAAACCCGCGTTTGGTCGGCATTTGCCCACGCATATGGGCAAATGCTATAAGAATTTTGCGCCAAAGATTATCAATCTTTGGCAGAATGCAAAATTCTTCCCTCAAGGGGTGGGCAAGGGGTGGACGAAAAAACAAAATCGTTCGAAATAATCGCGCGAAACTTTCACTCCTCGCCTGCGATCGAGTCGACGGATGCGCCCTTGGCGGCGATGCGGATCTTTCCTTCGATCTCCGCAGAGAGTTCGGGATTGTCCTTCAGGAACTGCCTCATCTTCTCCTTGCCGTTCGCGATCTTGTTGTCATTGTAGCTGAACCATGCGCCGCTCTTCTTGATGACGTCGTACTGCACGCCGAGGTCGATGATGCAACCCTCTTGCGAGATGCCCTCGCCGTACATGATGTCGAATTCTGCCTGACGGAAGGGCGGAGCGAGCTTGTTCTTGACGATCTTCGCCCGCGTGCGGTTGCCCGCCGCCCCGTCGGTGTCCTTCAGAATGTCCGTCTTTCTGACGTCGATGCGGATGGAAGCATAGAACTTGAGCGCCTTGCCGCCCGGGGTCACTTCGGGGTTGCCGAACATGATGCCGACCTTCTCGCGCAGCTGGTTGATGAAGATGACGCACGTCTTGGACTTGTTGACGATGGCGGTGAGTTTTCGGAGCGCTTGCGACATGAGTCTTGCCTGAAGTCCGACGTGGCTTTCCCCCATATCCCCCTCGATCTCCGCCTTGGGTGTCAGGGCGGCGACGGAGTCGACGACGATGATGTCGACGGCGGAAGAGCGGACGAGGGCGTCCACGATGTCGAGCGCCTGTTCGCCCGTGTCGGGCTGGGAGACGTACAGTTCGTCGAGGTTGACGCCGAGGTGCTTCGCATAGACGGGGTCGAGGGCGTGTTCCGCATCGACGAATGCGGCGATCCCGCCCCTCTTTTGCGCTTCCGCGACGCAGTGGAGCGCGACCGTCGTCTTGCCCGAGGATTCGGGTCCGTAAATTTCGATCATTCTGCCGCGGGGAACTCCCCCGATGCCGAGCGCGAGGTCAAGGGCGAGGCAGCCCGTGGGAATGACTTCGATGTCCGTCTCCCCCGCGTTCTCGCCGAGCTTCATGATCGCGCCCTTGCCGTAGCTCTTTTCGATCTGGGCAAGCACCGCCTCGAGGGCTTTTTGTTTTTCTTCGTTCATATCTGTATCTCCTTGAATGTTTTCTTTATTTGATCTCGCGGAAGGCGAGGAAGAGCGCAAGCTGGATGGCGGTCTTTGTGATCTCCTCTCTGTTTCCCGTGAGCTGCGGACGGTAGACGCGCACCCGTTCCTTGGTGCCGATCGCGATGAAGCAAAGCCCTGCGGGCTGTCCCTCCGCGTCGGGACCCGCATAGCCCGTCGTGGCGACGGCGACATCGCATTTGCCGCTCCTTAAGAGTCCCGCCGCCATTTCGTAGGCGGTCTGGTCGGAGACGGCGCCCTTCTGCTTCAGCGTGAACGAGGAGACGCCGAGACGCTCTTCCTTGGAGCCGCTGTCGTAGGTGTTGAGACCCTCATAGAACACACTGCTCGCCCCCGCGACGGAGACGATCGCGGCTCCCACGCCGCCGCCCGTGAAGCTCTCGGCGGTGGAGATGTGCATGCGGCGGACCTTCAACGCCTCGACGAGACGGTGTTCGATCCCCTCGTCTTCCATGGAATAGAGATAGTCCTTGAGGTCGGTCGCGAGGATGCGGATGACTTCGTCCGCGATCATCTTGGGCGTGTTCCGGTCGTAGATGATCTCGATGCGTCCGTTGCCGAACGTCGTATTCATGTGCAGGAGAAGTTTCCCCTGCGCCGCCTCTTCTGCCTTCTTCAGAGCGGTGCGGACGAGGTCGGTCGGGGCGCAGACGGTGCGGAGATAGGTGCGAAGGTACATGTTCCCCCTCTTTTCGTCCACGAGCGGGATCGTCTCATTCTTCACGATCTCCGCGCCGCGTTCATCGGCGGGAAGGACGAAGCAGGTCGTCTCCTTGACGTTCAGATGATATTCTTCGGTGAACTTTTCCCCCGTGGCTGCCTCCAGCGCTTCCCGTGCGGAGGGAAGGAGCGCACCGTCGCAGATGAGATAGACGAAGCGATGCTCTGCGACGAGACGGGCGAGCGTCGACGTCACCGTCACGGGTGCGTCATAGGGAAGGATCGCAGTTTCGTCGAGAAAGACGCCGCCTGCGAGGAGCGCGTCCGTCACCGCGGAAAAATTGACCGCGGAGAGCGGGTTCCGATTGTTGATGAGAACGGCTGCGGCGTTCATTCTGTCTCCTTATCTGCAAGGACTTGCCTGTTTTTGACGATATAGTTGATGCCCGAGACGATCGTCAGGACCGTGCACAGCCAGAAGATCGCCATGCCGATATAGGCGAACACCCGCCCGACGGCGAGGTCGAGGCAGGGCGTCACGGCGAGCAGGATGGCGATGGCAACGTCCTGCAGGACCGTCTTGACTTTTCCGATCATGTCGGCGGCGAGGACGAGATGCTGTCCCGCCGCAATCATACGGAAGCCGCTGACGATGAGTTCCCGTGCGATGATGACGGCGACGCAGATGCCCGCGACGATGGTCCCCCATCCCGCAAAGGGTCCGACTTCGAAGGCGAAGGGACGGGTGAGAAGCAGGATGAATGCCGTCGCATTGAGGACTTTATCGGCAATGGGGTCGAGAAACTTGCCCAAATTTGTGACAAGTCCGCGAGAGCGGGCGATGTGTCCGTCCAAAAAGTCGGTGGAAGCCGCGACAACGAAGATGACCGCCGCGATGATGTACTCCCAATTTCTCCCCGAAAAGACGTCGAGATAGAAGAAGAGGACAAAGAGCGGGATCATCAGGATCCTTGTCAGCGTGATTTTGTTGGGTAAATTCATAGTTCAAGCCTCGCTTTTTCCATAGAGATCGTATTCCCCGACCGAGGTGATGAGGACGGAATACCGTTTCCCTTCCTCTGCCTCCGGTGCGGTGAAGTAGACGCAGCCGTCGATTTCATACGCCTGAAAGTACGCCCGTCCGACGAAGCACGATTTTTCGTAATCGATGCCGTCGCAGACGACTTCGAGCGTCTTTCCAATGTAGGTTTCCAGTTTTCGGCGGGAAATTTCCGCCTGTTTGCGGTAGAGTTCCCTGCGGCGGCGCTGTTTCGTCGCGTAAGGGACTTGCCCTTTCAGTTTGTAGGCGGGCGTGTCCTCTTCCCGCGAGTAGGCGAAAAAGCCGCAGTTTTCAAAGTTTGCCTCTTCGAGAAAATCGAGCAGGGCGAGGTGCTCCTCTTCCGTCTCGGTGGGAAAGCCCGTGATGAAGGTCGTGCGGACGGCGATGTCGGGGATCGCCGTGCGGAGCTTTTTGAGGAGCGCAAGATAGTCCTTTCCGCTTCCCCGCCGCCCCATGAGCTTCAACACCCTGTCCGCGCAATGCTGGAGCGGAATGTCGAGATAGTGCAAGATCTTGGGGTTCGCCGCGATCTCCCCGATGAGCGCGTCGGTGACGACTTCTGGATAGCAATAGAGCAGGCGGATGTGTCGGATATTTTCGAGGGCGGAGAGCTTTTGAAGGAGTTCGACGAATGCGTTCTCCCCCCTGTCCTCTCCGTAGCGGGTGGTGTCCTGTGCGACGAGGACGAGTTCGTCCGTCTCCCCGAGGGACGCCGCCTCCGAAAGGAGCTCGTCCATCGGGTAGGAGACGTATTTTCCCCTGATCTTGGGGATCAGGCAGTATGTACAGTGGTTGAAACAGCCGTCCGCGATCTTGAGATACTTGAGGTGCGGCATCGTGGAGACGTACCGCTCGGGACGGACCCCGTTCCCCGTTCCCACGGCGTTGATGCGCTGCCCTTCCCGATAGGACCTTTCGAGGGCGGGAAAGAGTTCCGCATAGTCCTTGACGCCTAAAAAGACGTCTGCCTCGGAGAGTTCGGGAAAGAGTTCGCCGATGAATTTTTCGGGCAGACAGCCCGTGACGACGATCTTTTCGAGCATCCCTTCCCGATAGCGGTTGCCCTCGAACACGGCGGCAAGCGATTCCTCTCTCGCTGCGTTCAGAAAGGCACAGGTGTTGACGATGAGGACTTGCGCCTTGGCAAGGTCATCCGTCACGGTGCAGCCGTGGCGCACGATCTCGCCGAGGAGCCTCTCCCCGTCCACGCGGTTCTTGTCGCAGCCGAGGGAGATCATGCCGAAAACTTTTTTCAGCATCAGTCAAGTCCCCCGAATCTGCTTTCGTACTCCTCTTTGGTGAGAAGGACGGTCCTCGCCTTGGATCCCTCGAAGGCGGAGATGAAGCCCTGCGATTCCATCCATTCGATGATCTTCCCCGCATGGTTGTAGCCGATGCCGAGACTGCGCTGGATGAGGGAAATGGAAGCCTGTCCCCGCTTGACGACGACGCCGAGCGCCCGAATGTATGTCTCGTTCACACCGCCGCCCTCGCCGTCGCCGCCCGCTCCGCCGCCGACGTCGCCGCTCTTGCCCGTCTCGGACTTGTCGATCGCCTCGGCGACGCTCTCGTCGAAGTAGGTCTCGTTGTTCTCGCGGATGAAGTTGATGACTCTCTGCCGCTCGGCGGCGCTGATGAAGGCGCCCTGCGCACGGCGGGGCTTCCCCGTCGTCTTGACGAGCATGTCGCCGTAGCCGAGGAGCTTTTCGGCGCCCGATTCGTCGAGCATGATGCGGGAGTTGAGGTCGGAGTCGACGGAGAGCGAGATCCTCGTCGGAAGGTTGCTCTTGATGACGCCCGTGATGACGGTCGCGTCGGGACGCTGGGTCGCAAGGACGAGGTGGATGCCCGCCGCCCTCGCCTTTTGCGCAAGGCGTTGGATGCGCTCTTCCACTTCCTTCTTGGCTGTCATCATGAGGTCGGAGAACTCATCGACGACGACAACGATCTTGGGGAGACGTTCCTCGTCCTCGGTGAGGTTTTGGTTGTATTCGTCGATCTTGGAGACGGCGACGCCGCCGCGGGTCTTTTCGTTGAAGAGAGTGTACCTTCTCTCCATCTCGTTGACCGCCCAGTTGAGGGCGGCGACCGCCTTGGGCGCCTGCGTGATGATCTCGTTGATCATGAGGTGCGGGATCCCCTCGTACAGCGTGAATTCGGACTGCTTGGGGTCGATGAGAATGAGGCGAAGCTCTTCGGGAGAATACTTGAAGAGCATGGAGATGAGCATCGCGTGCATGGCGATCGACTTGCCCGATCCCGTCATGCCTGCGACGAGGATGTGGGTCATCTCGGTGACGTTGCCGCACACCGATCTTCCCTCGACATCCTGCCCGAGGGCGAAGAGAAGCGCGTCGGGACTGTCCTTTTTGAACTCGTCCGATTCGAGGACGGACTTGAGTCCGACGGTGGAGCGCTTGTCGTTGGGGACTTCCACGGAGATGCCGCGCACCTCGGGGTTGGCGTACATGTTGACGCCCTTCACCTGAAGGTAGACGGCAAGTTCCTCGTCATAGCGGGTGACGTTGCTGATCGTGCCGCTCTCGGGCATGGCGAGGTCGTACCGCGTGACGGAAGCGCCCGCCTTCACGCCGATGATGTGCGTCTCGATCTTGTAGCGGCGCAGAGTGTCGAGAATGATGCCCGAATTCCGCCCCACTTCCTCGTTGGAGAGCGTGGGCTTGTCCTCATAGGTATTGAGAAGGTCGGTGGAAGGACGCTTATACTTCTTCCAGACGTGTTTTTTCTTCTTGGGAACTTCCTTGCGCTGGGGCGCGGGGGGTTCGGGAGCGGCGAAGGCGGCGGGTTCCTCGAGGGGCGCGTCGTCGTCGAAGAGGTCGGCGTTCGACCCCTGCATGTCGGCGTCAAAGATGCGGCTCTCGGGCAGTTCTTCCGTCTCCGTCGGCTCTTCGGGCTGAACGGGGATATCCCGTCGGCTGCGGGAGAAGAGGTCATCCGTCGGCTCTTCGGGCTGCACGGGAATGTCCCGCCTGCCGCGGGAGAAGAGGTCGTCCGTCGGCTCTTCGGGCTGGGTGGGGATGTCCCGCCTGCCGCGGGAGAAGAGGTCGTCCGTCGGCTCTTCGG
>CANQUD010000030.1 GCA_947626935.1 uncultured Clostridia bacterium
AAGATTGACGGCGGCAAGCGGACGCAGGCGGTGGAAATCATCTATAACTGCGTGGGAATGATTCCCGACTTCGCGCAAGCGGATGTTGCGGCGTAGCAAGGACAATAGAATAAGCGGTCTGACGAACCGCCAAACCGCTTATTCATAGAATCCCTATCGAAGCCACCCTTCGCGGCGGTTTTTTACTGCCGAAAAAGAAAGCATCCCCGCAAACGCAGAGACGCTTCCTATGTTGGAGGTACTGTGGACGAATTCAGAAGTTACCATTCATTATAGCGGACGAAGCGTTAAAAAAGCGTTAAAATCCGCGGGTTTCCCGAAAAATTTTTCGACAAATTTTTCAAAATTTCCGATCGGAGACCGTGAAAGGGGAATGCCGTTCACCCGATCAAAAACGCTTGACTTTCCCGCGGGCAGATGATACAATATCCTCAAAGGCAAAGATACGGGCAAGACGCGCATGGCGTTCATCGCAGAGAGGGGACTCTTCGGCTGGGAAGTCTCCATGAACACGGCACGGTATTCCCCCGCGAGCCGCTTTTCCGAACAGAACTTTAAGAAAAGCCGTTCCCCGCGTCAAGGGCAATGAGGCGCCGCGTTCTGCGGCGTGAAGACAGGTGGTACCGCGAAATTTTCGCCCTGTTCCGTTTTCGGAACGGGGTTTTATTTTCAAAAAGGAGCAGATATGGACGAAAACGACAAGATCGTAGAGGAAGCCGAGGCTGCGGCGTCCCAAGCGGAAGATAGCAAATCGCTATACGAGGCGAAGCTGCAATTCCTCGGGCGCGAGGGGAAGGTGACGGCGCTCATGAAGCGGATGAAGGAGATCGCGCAGGAACTCCGTCCCGCCTTCGGAAAACAGGTCAATGCGCTGCGGGCGAAGCTCGAGGCGCTCTTTTCCGAGCACGAAACGCGCATGAAGGAGCTGGAACTTCAAAAGAAGCTCTCCGCCGAGCAGGTGGACGTCACGATGCCGGGGAGAAGGCATCGGGCGGGGACCCTTCACCCCGTCACGCGGGTCAAGAACGAACTCATCGACATCTTTGCGGGCATGGGCTTCGAAGTGTTCGAAGGTCCCGAGATCGAGAACGACTACTACAATTTCACCGCCCTCAACACGCCAGCCGATCACCCCGCCCGCGACATGCAGGACACCTTTTATCTGACGGACGAATTTCTTCTCCGCACCCAGACGAGCGCGGGACAGATCAGGCTCATGGAAAAGAAGAAGCCGCCCATCAAGATGCTCTCCCCGGGGCGGGTGTTCCGTTCGGACGACGACGCGACGCATTCGCCCATGTTCCATCAGATGGAAGGGCTGGTCGTCGACAGGGGGATCACCCTCTGCGATCTGCAGGGCATGCTCGACAAGTTCGCGAAGTCGATGTTCTCGGAGACGAGCAAGACGCGGCTGCGCCCGAGCTATTTCCCCTTCACCGAACCGTCCGTCGAGGTGGACGTCAGCTGTCACGCCTGCGGCGGAAAGGGGTGTTCCCTCTGCAAGGGGACGGGCTGGATCGAAGTCCTCGGTGCGGGCATGGTGAACAGGCACGTCCTCGAGAACTGCGGCGTCGACCCCGACGAGTACACGGGCTTTGCTTTCGGCATGGGCATCGAACGCATCGCCATGCTCAAATACGGGATCAATAACATCAAGCTCCTGACCGAAAACGATGTCAGATTCTTGGAGCAATTCAAAGAGTGAGGGGAAAGTCTGCGGTGAAGGGGGTATGCCTTGGCTCCCCCTCGGGGTCCCCGCATTCACTTGTCGCCCCTCACAGGGGAGATGTCGAGGCGAAGCCGAGACAGAGGGGTTTTGAAACCCTTTTCCCCTCGCAAGCTCGGGGACTTCCCCTAAAAGGGGCAGCGAGAGTGTTCACGCCCACTATTCTCTCCATGGGAGAGGGGCAGCGAGACCTGACCCCCCGCAGTATCAAAATCAAAGGAGACAAAAATGAAAGTACCGTTTTCATGGTTAAAAGAATATGTAGACATCGACATTTCCGCCGAGGAGCTGCAGGAGAAGCTCTTCTCGTGCGGGTTTGAGGTCGAGGAACTCCTCTACCTCGGCGAGGGCGTCGACAAGGTCGTCGTCGGCAGGATCCTCTCCTGCGACAAGCATCCCGATGCAGACAGGCTCACCGTCTGCAGAGTGGACTGCGGCAGCTACGGAGAAAAGCAGATCGTCACCGCCGCGACCAACGTCTTTGCGGGCGCCGTCGTCCCCGTCGCGCTCGACGGATCGACCGTCCGCCACGAGGGCGGCGTCCAGAAGATCAAGACAGGCAAGCTCCGCGGCGTCACCTCGGAGGGCATGTTCTGCTCGGGCGAAGAACTGGGCATCAATGACGATTTCTATGAGGGCGCAGAGTTCAACGGCATCCTCATCTTGGACGAAAATACCAATACGGGGTGCGATATCAAGCCCGTCGTCGGCATTGACGACTATATTTTCGACATCGCAGTCACGGCGAACCGCCCCGATTGCCAGAGCGTCCTCGGCATCGCCCGCGAAGTCGCCGCCGTCCTCAAAAAGACGGCGGACGGAAAGCTTCCCGCCTTCCGCACCGACTACACGGCGGAGAGGACGGACGTCAGGATCCCCGTCGAGGTCAGAGACACGAAGCTCTGCCCGCTCTATGTGGGGAGCTATGTCAAGGATGTCAGGATCGGGACGTCCCCCCGCTGGCTGCGGCGCCGTCTCGCCCTCTGCGGCATGCGGTCCGTCAACAACGTCGTCGACATCACGAACTATGTGCTCCTCGAAGTCGGGCAGCCCATGCACGCGTTCGACAGAAAATTCCTGCACGGCGACAAGATCGTCGTCCGTTGCGCCGAAGAAGGGGAGAAGATCACGACCCTCGACGAGAAGGAGTTCTCCCTGCACCCCGACAATCTCCTCATCTGCGACGGAGAGCGTCCCGTTGCGCTCGCGGGCGTGATGGGGGGACTCAACAGCGAGATCAAGGACGACACGACGGAAGTGTTCTTCGAAGCGGCTTGCTTCGCGCGGGACAGCGTGAGAAAGACCTCCCGCGCCCTCGGACAGAGGAGCGATTCCTCCGCCCGCTTCGAAAAGGGTGTCTATGAGATCTTCCCGCACATGGGCATGACCCGCGCCCTGCACCTCATGCAACAGCTCGGCTGCGGCACGCCCACGACGTACACGACGATCGCGAACTGCCCCGACCTATCCGCCTACACGATCCCGTCCAAAACGATCGATACGACGTACGAAAAGATCGACGCTCTTCTCGGGATCGAAGTGCCGAAAGAGGAAGTCAACGGGATCTTGCGTCGGCTCGGCTTTTCAGTGACGGAAAAGGGCGAGGCGTTCTCCGCGACGGTCCCCCTCTGGAGAGAGGATATCGACGGCTTCCCCGACCTTGCGGAAGAAGTCATCCGCATGTACGGTTATGAGCACATAAGTCCCACTTTTTTGAAGAATGCGACGGTCACGATGGGGGGATTGACCCCCGCGCAGGAGACCGAACTCAAGTTCAAGCGCACCCTTGCGGGAGAGGGATTCATGGAAGCATGCAATTACTCCTTCTATTCCCTCAAGGACTATGACCTTCTCCGCCTTCCCGCCGATGCGCCCGAGCGCAGGACGATCGCAATTCTCAACCCCATCAGCGAAGATCTCGGCGTCATGCGGACGATCTTGCTTCCGTCCATGCTGCAGAACGTCGTCCGCAACGTGCGGCGGGGCAACGAGAGCGGAAGGCTGTTCGAACTCGCAAACGTCTACCTCGCCGAAGAACTTCCCCTGAAGGAACTTCCCGAGGAGCGCAAAAAAGCCGTGCTCGCCCTGTGGGGAGAGGGCGACTTCTTCGACCTCAAGGGCGCCGTCGAGGCGATCGGGGCGGCGTTCGGTCTCAAACTCGCCTTCGCCCGCACGGAAAAGCCCTTCCTGCACCCCGGCGTCTCCGCCAAAGTCCTCTTGGGAGAGAGGGAAGTCGGCTTCCTCGGAGAACTCCACCCCGAGATCGCGGAGGAGCTTGCCCTCGAGAAGAAAGTGTACGTCGCCGAACTCGACTACGACGGCATGAAAAAGAAGTTCAAAGGGGATATTTCCTATCATAACCTGCCGAAATTCCCCGATGTGGAGCGCGATCTCGCCGTCGTCGTGGACGAAAAAGTCACCTGCGGCGAGATGACGGAGTGTATTCTCCGCGCGTGCAAGGCGGTGAAGGGGGCGGAGCTGTTCGACGTCTACCGCGACAGGCGGCTCGGCGAAGGAAAAAAGAGCATGGCGTTCCGCCTGACCTTTGCCGCCGACGAAAATGCCGAAAAGGGACTCTCCCCCGAGACCGTGGACGGCTATTTCAAGAAGATCGTCGGAAGTCTCAACCATACCCTCGGCGGGGAATTGAGATAATTTTCCGAAACATCACAAAAGAACGCCTCGCTTGAGGCGTTCTTTTTTGCACATAAGTGTGGAATTTTTACTTGTTCATGCCTTCCTGCACGGCAACGGCGACTGCGACGGTCGCGCCGACCATGGGGTTGTTGCCCATGCCGATAAGACCCATCATCTCGACGTGTGCGGGGACGGAAGAGGAGCCTGCGAACTGCGCATCGGAGTGCATTCTGCCCATCGTGTCCGTCATGCCGTAGCTCGAGGGACCCGCCGCCATGTTGTCGGGGTGGAGCGTCCTGCCCGTGCCGCCGCCGCTCGCGACGGAGAAGTACTTCACGCCGTTCTCGTTGCACCACTTCTTATAGGTGCCCGCGACGGGGTGCTGGAAGCGCGTGGGGTTCGTCGAGTTGCCCGTGATGGACACGCCGACGTGCTCGAGCTTCATGATCGCGACGCCCTCGGGGACGTTGTCCGCGCCGTAGCATTTGACCTTGGAGCGGGGACCGTCCGAATAGGGGACTTCCTTCGTCACGGTGACGGTCTCCGTATAGGGATCGAACACCGTCTCGCAGTAGGTGAAGCCGTTGATGCGGGAGATGATGAATGCCGCGTCCTTGCCGAGACCGTTCAGGATGACGCGGAGGGGCTTCTGACGGACCTTGTTGGCGTTCATCGCAATGGAAATGGCGCCTTCCGCCGCCGCGAAGCTCTCGTGCCCCGCGAGGAAGCAGAAGCATTCCGTCTCCTCGGAGAGGAGCATTTTGCCCAAATTGCCGTGTCCGAGACCGACCTGACGGTTTTCGGCGACGGAACCGGGGATGCAGAAGGACTGCAGCCCGATGCCGATCGCGGCAGCGGCGTCCGCCGCCTTCGTGCAGCCTTTCTTGATGGCGATCGCCGCACCGACGGTGTAAGCCCAGACGGCGTTCTCGAAGCAGATGGGCTGGGTCCCGCGGACGAGTTTGTCGCAGTCAACGCCCTTTGCAAGGCAGATCTCGCGGCATTCCTCGACCGACTTGATGCCGTATTCTTTGAGCGTCTTTTCGATCTTTGCGATCCTTCTTTCATAACCTTCGAACAGAGCCATGTCGCACCTCCTTATTCCTTGCGGGGGTCGATGTATTTCACCGCACCCTGCTCTTCAGAGAATCTGCCGTAGTGACCGAGCGCCTTCTCCCAAGCTTCGTTGGGGGTGAGACCCTTCTTGATGAAGTCGGTCATCTTTCCGAGCGAGACGAACTCATAGCCGATCACCTGTGCGTCCTTGTCGAGCGCGAGGCGGGTGACATAGCCTTCTGCCATTTCGAGATATCTGACGCCCTTCTTTGCCGTGCCGTACATCGTGCCGACCTGCGAGCGCAGACCCTTGCCGAGGTCCTCGAGACCCGCGCCGACGACAAGCCCGTCATCGGAGAACGCCGACTGCGTTCTGCCGTACACGATCTGCAGGAACAGTTCGCGCATGGCGGTGTTGATCGCGTCGCACACGAGGTCGGTGTTGAGCGCTTCGAGAATGGTCTTGTGGGGCAGGATCTCCGCCGCCATGGCTGCCGAATGGGTCATGCCCGAGCAGCCGATCGTCTCGACGAGCGCCTCTTCGATGACGCCCTTTTTGACGTTGAGGGTCAGCTTGCAGGCGCCCTGTTGCGGGGCGCACCAGCCGACGCCGTGCGTGAACCCGCTGATGTCGGTGATCTGCTTTGCGCAGACCCATTTTCCCTCTTCGGGAATGGGCGCGGGGTCATGCCAAGGACCCTTCGCAATGCAGGTCATCTCTTCCACTTCGCGTGAATATTGCATTGATGATTCCTCCATGAAAAATTTTCCGTTCGGAAATTGCTTTCTTATTCTAACACATTTTTCCGCCATTGACAAGCGGGAAAGGAAAAAAAGTCTGGGAAATCCGAAAAGGGCGGAAAGAGGGGGCGGAAGGGGACGGGACTTTCAAGCAAAGTTGACACAATTTTGCCGCAACAATGCACAGTTCCCCCCTTTTTGCACAATTTTTCCGCAAAAATTGTCGAACCCCCTTGACATGTTTGTCGAATTTTGGTACAATCAAACAAGGATATTTTTCAAAACCCAATAAGGAGGAGTTCCATGAAGCTATACGATATCATCAAATGGGATCCCGAAGGCAGCGACGGCGAGGAGATCTTGGTCTACAAGCACGAAGCGGAGGACTTCAACACCCATTCGCAGCTCATCGTCCATGCCTCGCAGGAAGCGGTGTTCTTCAAAGACGGCCGCGACCTCGACGTGTTCGACGCGGGCAAACACACCCTCACGTCCGACAATCTTCCCATCCTCGGGAAGCTGATGCGGATCCCCACCGACGGGCAGACCCCCTTCCATTGCGAGGTCTACTTCATCAACAAGATCATTCTCAATGACTTGAGATGGGGGACTTCCGAACCCATTCCCGTCGAAGATCCCATCGAGCACGTCAACGTGCATCTTCGGGCGAGCGGCTACATCGGCGCCCACATCGTCGACGGCAGAAAATTCTTGAGGAAGGTCGTCGGCACGAGAGCGGTCTACACCAAGACGGAATTCACCAACTACCTGCGGGCGAAGCTCATCGAGCGCGTCAAGGGGACGCTCGGGCAGGCGATGGTCGCACAGCAGATCGGCGTTCTCAACATCAGCGCCTACATGACCCCTCTTTCCGACGAACTCAAGAAGCAGCTCCTTCCCTTCTTCGACGATTACGGCATCAGCCTCGACAACTTCTCGTTCAACACGATCACGCCCCTCGAGGAAGATCTCCGCGCCATCAACGAGGCGAAGATCGCCGCGCGGAAGCTCGATCTCGAATCGGCAGCCCGTGCGAGGATGCGTGAGAGAGAAGGGTACACCTACCAGCAAGAACACAGCTTCGACGTGCTCAAAGCCGCGGCGCAGAACGAGGGCAACTCGGGCAATCTCATGGGCGCGGGCATGGGCGTCGGCATGGGCTTCGGTCTCGGCGGCGCATTCGGCGCGGGCATGGGCGCCATGGCACAGAACATGAACGTCGGGCAGAACAGTCCCGCACCGCAGGGCGGAGAGCAGGGCGTCAAGTGCGAGAACTGCGGCGCACAGCTTTCCCCCGGTGCAAAATTCTGCTTCAACTGCGGGAAAGAGGTCGTCGCGCCCGGCACGGTCGTCTGCCCGAAGTGCAACGCCAAGCTTCCCGCGGGGGCGAAGTTCTGCTTCAACTGCGGGGCGAAACTCGTCAACACCTGCGTGAATTGCGGAAAGGAACTCCCGCTCGGGGCGAAGTTCTGCAACGAATGCGGTGCAAAACAGGAATAAAGGAGAGAGAACTATGAAAAAAATCAGCGGACGTTATATCTCGCTCATCGTCGTGGGCGTCATCTTCGTGATCTGGAACGTTCTCGTCTGGACGCTTGCGAAGCTCGAGGATGCGAATGTCTACTTCTACTGCGGCTACGCCTTCACGGCGATCGCCTTCCTTCTGGTGGCGGGGGTGCTCTTCCTCTTCCGCCTCGGCAAGAACACGATCTTCTCCGTGATGATGCCCGCCTACATCGCGACGGGACTGTACTTCTTCGTGACCCTCATCATGAACATGATCTTCATGATCAACACCGCGGGCGACAACACGAAGGCGGTCGTCATTCCCAACGTCATCATCGTCCTTCTGTACCTTGCGGCGATGGCAGTCGCGTACTTTGCCGTCTCCCACATCCATTCGAACAACGAAGTCATCGACCAGAAGGTCGCGACGCTCAAGCGCGTCTCCGTCGACCTCGGGCAGATCGGGGCGCTCGCGACCGATCCCGACATCAAGACCGCTCTCTCGAAGCTCCGTGAAGCCGTCGATTACAGCGATCCCATGGGCAATGCCGAAACGGCTTCCCTCGAAGAGGAGTTCACGAAGAAGGTCGCCGAAGTCCGCATGCTCGTAGAGAACAATTACGAGAAGGACCTCGTCCTCGGCAAGATCACGGCGGCGGACAACAAGCTGCGCGAACGGAACGAATATCTGCGGACGACAAAGTGAGGGACAATTTCATATGGACGCCTCAGTATTCACTTGCCCGGGGTGCGGGCAGCCCGTAGACGTCGACTTCAAGACAAGAAAAGGTCTTTGCAACTGGTGCGGGAACGTCGTTACCTTCCCCCGCACGCGGTTCAACAGCGACGATAAGGTCCAGAACGAACTGGCGCTCGCCGTCAGATACTTCGAAGAGAGGAGGCTCGACGACGCAAAGACGCATGCCGACGGCGTGCTCTCCGTCGCGATCGACAACGCTCCCGCCCTCTTCATCCGCGCATATTATGAGTCCTATGCCGCGGCGAACAGGAATTCCGAACGCATCGCCGACTTCTTCCGCGAACTCGAGACGATCGAGGCGGACGGGGAAGAAGTCCCGATCCTCGTCAAGCTCTTCCTGCTCTCCGCACACAAGCTCGAAGTGCACATCGAAAAAGTTCTCGCATGGGCGAAGGAGAACCTTCCCCGTGACGATCTTCTGAAATTTGCCGACGAAATTTGTCCTTCCGTCATCATGCGGAGCGGCTCTGCGGACTTCTTCACGCCGCAGCTCGTCGCGACTCTGAAGGAGATCGCCGCGACCTGCTCGATCCCCAAGACATGCTACGCGCTCCTTGCCGCGATCGAGAAGAACCCCGATTCTCCTTACCCCAACGACCGCTTCTTCCTTCGGACAAAGACACGCCGTTTCTACGACGAGTTCGTCCTTCCCGTCGGAGAAGTGATCGGATCGATGGAATCAATGCAGCTCAAGGATAAATTCTATTATGTCTTTGAGGCGCAGAGAGAAAAATATGAAAATAAAATGAAAGGAGGCAATAACTAAAATGTCTGAAACGACAGTTTCCTATACTGACCTAAGTAGTATTGTTAGGACAGTAAACCAGATGAGCGACGCCATCGTCACCGTAGACCGCCATGTCAGCCAAGTCTACGACCATGTCGGGGTGTTGCAGCAAGATCTCGAGCAGCTCAAGGCGAGCTTCCGCAACATGATGGAAGAGAACCGCCGCCAAGCTGCCCTGCAGCGCGCTCTCACCGAGATCATCCGCGTCCGTCAGGAACTCGAGAGGGATTTCGGCAACTACAAGCTCGTCCGCAACACGATGCTCGGCATCCTCGAGGCGACCGACCTTCTCCTCGTCCGCGAGACGACGATCGCGACCTGCACCGAAGAGCTGATGCTCTCCACGCCGAGATATTGGCTCGCTCCCGTGCTCATCGCGCTGTCCGCATGGATCTCCGACAACAAGGCGCTCGCGAACCGCGCCCTCAAAGAGGCGCTCCGCCGCGACTATGAAAAGACCTGCCTGACCTTCGCGCTCATCTGCAGAAGAAACAAGCGCACGAATGCCTGCTTCGTCTGGCTCTCCCGCTACTTCGCAAAGCAGAAGGCGGACGACATGAAGGAGAGCATCATCGCCTACATCGACGCCTACACGAACGGCGTGTTCGGCGAGGACCGCGACAATCTCTGCGAAGAGTACATCGAGAACTGGATGGGCGAACTGCAGTCCAAGAAGCCCAACTTCGAAGAGGATCAGATCAGCTACTGGAAACAGCAGTATCAACTCTACTGCAAGGACCAGAGTCCGAAATATCCCGAACTCGCCGCCTGCTCCAAAACGGAATTTGCGAAGATGAACGAGTATCTCCAGCGCATCGACGCCGCTCCCGAGATCATCAAGTTCTTCTCCGACATTCTGGGAACGGAAGTGGACCGTCTTGCGCTCGCGTCCGCGATCGACAACGAACTCATCAAACTCGTCAAGAATTACGACGTCGACGAGGCGCCTCTCCGCGAAGAGGAAGAGTACCTCACCGATATCAAGAATTCCAACGGCAATGAGGCATGGGCGAAGCAGAGGAGAGAACTCCGCAGAGCCAGCCGTGCAGACCGCCACGTCGACCTCGCACAGCGCCTCTCCGACACGATCGTCAGCAACAGCACCGAGGACATCTCCGCCAAAAAGACGGCGATCCGCTTCATGCAGGATTACATCAAGGCGGCGTTCAAGGAATTCATGGCGGAAAAAGAGCCTTCCTTCCCGAAGGAGATCACCGTCACGACCCACGAATGGACGGGCAAGACGAAGGACGGCAGCAACCGCAAGGAACTGCTCGATAACTATGAGGCGACCATCAATTCGCGCCGCGAAAAAGAACTCGCGACCGTCAAGAACACGCCCATGATCGTCTGCTTCGTGCTCGCAGCTGTCTGCCTCGTGCTCGGCATCGTCGGCGTGATCCCCAGCCTTGGTCTGATTGCGCTCGGCGTCATCGGGTTCATCCTGACCGTCATCTTTGTCATTGCGGCTTTCGTTGTCAACAACAACAACAAGAAGAAGCGGGCTGCGATCAACCAAAAATACGATGAGGATACCGCAAAGGGCAAGAGCGACATCGAAAATACGCTCAAACAGTACTCGGCGGTCTGCGCTGTCGTCAACGCATTCGACCCCGAAGCCAACTACGAACAATTACTTCTGACGGAGGGAAACTGACATGGATGAAGAAAAGAAAGAGAACGGTCTCGAATCACTCGGTGATTTCGGCGGATCGATGGACGATTTGAGCGAATTCGGCAGCCTCGGCGGCGATGCGCTCGACGTAGAGGAAGAGGATGTCGTCCTTGCAGAGGACCTCGACGGGTTCGCAAAGGGCTTCCCCGCATGGGATCTTCTTCCCCCGAAGGAATAAGAGAAATAAGAACATCTACAAAAAAATCGGCATATATGTGCCGATTTTTTTGTTTGATGAAACCTATTGCGCTCCTTTACCCTCTCCGTGGGTGGAGCGGCGCAAACCCTCTCCATGGGAGGGTGGAGCGGCGCAATTCTGCTCAACAGCCCAGTGGGCTGTGAGCTGCGCCGCGACATGAGGCGTGGCATCGCCGAAGGGCTTTGCGGCGGTCCCTGCCGCCCAAAGGTAGGGGGGTGGGCCACCGCATTTTAACCACAGTGTTACATATCTGCAAAGTATTTTGTATATCTGGCAACAAGTTCGGTCAACCGCTGCTCATCAATCATCCCTTTGCCGATCGCGACTTTCAGCCACCTGCCGTTGAACGCCTCAAAGACTTCTTTGGAAACAGGGAGCATATCCGAGAATTCCTCATATGTAAATGTCCCGTATTGCTCGAGGTCCTTTTGCATGGAGACGCTGTCATAGCGCATGGTTGTCGGATCCACATCGAATATGTTGAATAGTCCGTCGATACCGCCCGGCATGGATAGCATACCGTTGACAAAATAGCACAGATGTCCGTAGGTGACAGGGCTGTACGTCGTCTTGAATTCTGTATGTACCATAACTTTTGTCAATTGTGCGCAATCGGAGATCAAATTTCCGTTCTCATCTGTTTTTTGGCTGAAGAACCAATGACCGATATATTGATCGGCGTTTTTATCGAGATAAACATACTTGTTCAAATTGAGATCCCAGAATCCGTGTTCGGAGATCACATCGGCTGTTTGACCGTTGGAAAAACAGAGGGAGATCACGGTGAACTTTTGCAGCGAGTCCTTGTCTATGAACAGGATCGGGGCGACATCGAACCGACCTGTCTGCAAATTCCATACGAGGAGCATTTCATCGCCCGTCAGAGCTTCCACAGGTTTCTGTGAACCGTCCGCAAGCGTAATCAGCGAACCTTCCGCGATACAGCTGCCCTTATCCATGTTCACGTTTGCCGTTATACCGTAATCCGCGGGATTTTCATTGCTGTTTGAGATGACTTCTCCCATTAAATCTCTGTCCTCGTCAAATTCGGTATTCGTCAAATCGATCGTTACGCTGCATCCGCTGAATAGACTAAGAAATTCGCCCATTCCCGCCATGCCGCCGAGAAAACCGTGGGTGTTATTGGTTATGTAGGATGTCATATTTTGTCCGCGTACGACACAATTGGTGGCGAATGTTGAATGGAATGAACCTGCGAACGCGCCGATAGAGGCATTATAAATTTTACATTCGATCTTTAAGTTGGTCACAATGACGTTCTCCAATTTTTGTGAGGAAGAAATTGAACCCGCTACGGCGCCGATATCTATATCGTCTCCAATTTCATTGAGCGTGGTATTCGTATCGCTTGTAATGGAGCAATTCATCAATTGCAAGTCATGAATGTGTCCGCCCACCACGTATTTGAATAATCCTTGTCTCGTGCTCGCATCGAGGTCTTCCTGCGTTAACTGCATATGATAGGTGATGTAGTATCCGTCACCGTCGAAATCCCCGCTGAATTTATACATGAAAGGCGTCCAGTCATCCTCTATTTCGATATTCCGTGTGAGCCTGAAAGCATACGTGATCTGCTTTTCATTTCCCTGCTCCGGGACGTAGACTTCCCGACAGGCAAGACCGATGTTTTTGAACTGTTCGGCATTGCTGATCAAGAACGGATCGTGAAGTTCTCCCGTCCCGCCGTCGAAAAGGGTGGGCAAATCACGGCCGCTCAATACCGTACAGCCGCATTCTGCGCACTGTAATACCCGATATGTCGCATTGAAGTTTTCCATGACCTTGTATTGATGTAAATGATCGACATGCATGATGACCTGAAAACCCAGCCAGCTTTCAGGCACAAGCATCTGAACAGTGTCATCATACCATCCATAATGAGTTATGTAACAAAGTTCATTGTTATAAGTCGCATATCCGTATGCAACGACAACGTGTGCCGAGTGTAGTTGCGCAAAGTCAAAGCCCAATATGACAGGACGCCCGGCATCGAGTTCTCCCAGTACTTGAGTACGATCATAAGAACCATTCTCTAATGACCAGTTATCGACGGGAGAGTCTTCCTCCAGGAAATCTTTCGTTGCGTTTGTAACATGCGGCAAAGCCTGCCCCAAACCCGGGAAACTGGCTAAAAAAGTCTCCGCAAAAATTCGCTCATAAACTCCTTTAGCAGTTCCAATTTTACCATTTCCTAACCCATTATTATCCTTGGAAGGGGTCGAATTAATGGCGGGAAAACCATTCAAATCGCCGAAGTCGCTCTCCAAAAGGACCGTACCGTCTTTGGATGTTTGAGGGATAAGCCGTCTGTCGGAATAGTAATTATGATACCCAACAAGCAGCTGAAGGGCAACCGTTGTACAAGTTCCTTGAGAATTGTCGCTTAAATCGTTAGCGTGGTGAAGAGGATTTGCCAAAAAGTAATTTGCGTTTTCAATATAATGTATCCCCGTAAATCCTTGGCTCCCATCCGTAAGCATATTCTGTCCTAAATTTTTGTAAACGCGTTTATCGGATGAACCTGAATTATTTAAGTCTTCCGCGAAAAAACCGCTCGGACTGTTCTCATCCGATAAATTTTCAGAGGCTTTTGCAAGAAACGTTTCTTTGTTTAGGACAAAAGCAGTGATGAACACGAGAAGCGTGAGCAGTAAGGTGCTGATGAACAAGTTTCTTTTGCATTTTTGACACATAATTATATCTCCTTATAAATTAAATTTCGGCATAAAACTGGTGAGACCTGCTGTGTATGTCGGATAATATACTCCCGGCTCATAGTCGATCAACGCCCCGTCGACGAGGTCAAGATATTGGTCGCCGCGTTTGACTGCGGGAATCAGGTATGGAGACGAGTTGCTATCTCCACTTGAAGGCGTTGCCAAAAAGTACCTTTTTTCGTCCTTGATCCCCGCGGCGGCAAAATGGCTCACATCGTAATGAATATAATCCCCGTTTTCGTCATAGAAGAGTTCCGCATCATTCATGGAGTGATTTCCGTTTTCGTCTTCCCATTCGGCACGCGCCCCTTCTTTGACGCGGTAGGGGACCCAGCCGCGTACTTCATAGTTATACATCAAGTACATGCCGGCACCGCCGAATATTTCAAATTGGCTATTGTGGTTGATATAGACATACATAAATCCTTTCGGCTGCAGCTCGATGAGGGCGTACTTAAATTCCTCGTTCTCATCGTAGATGGGAAAGACTTCAAGATCCGTGTACTCGCTGTCCTTGCCCAAAAACCGCTTTCTCGCCCGCTTTTCGATGCGCTCGAGATGTTCTTCCTCGGTATATGCGCTTGCCGTGTCTCCGCATCCGCTCATCCCTGCCGCAAGGGCAAAAAGGATCAAAACAATGCAAACAATGCCTCTCTTTTTCATACGATACCCCCTTAAAAATCAAAAAAGCGCACGAAAAACAATTTGCCTTCGGTGCGCAAAACGGACAATGATCATTTCGGCATGTACTTCCATCGTAAAGCATCGCCGAAGGTGCTTTCCCGATACTATTATATCACAGAATCAAAAAGTGTCAATAACTTTGAAAAAAGATCAGTCCCGTCTGCTTCGCCCGAGCAGGGAGAGGAACACGAGGGCGAACCGCAGAAAGTAGACGAGGGAGATGAGCATGGACGCAACGTAGGTCATCGCCGCGGCAGAGAGGACCTTGGACGCCCCGCGGACTTCATCCTCGGACAGGATCCCGTCCTCGACGAGCATCTTCTTTGCTCTGCGCGAGGCGTTGAATTCAACGGGCAGCGTGACGAGCATGAAGAGGGTGGAAAGCCCGTAAAGCCCGATCCCCGCGTACACCGTCCATTCGCCGTAGGGAAGCTCCCAGAGGGCGGTCAGAAGAATGCCGACGAGGATGACGGGAAGCGCCAGCCGCGAGCCGATGTTCGTGATGGGGACGAGGATATTTCTGATCTTATACGGCACATAACCCTTCTTTTTTTGCATGACGTGCCCGATCTCATGCGCCGCGACTGCGACGGCGGCGACGGATGCCGAGCCGAAGGTGCTCTGCGAGAGGTTGACCTGTTTGCGGGAAGGGTTGTAGTGATCGGTGAGCCTTCCGCCCACGCGGTTGACGGCGATGTCGGTGACGCCGCGGTTATGCATGAGGCGGACGGCGGTGTCGTAGCCCGTCATCATGGCGCGGTTGGGGACGCGGTCGTACTTTGCATACGTCGTGTTGACCTTTGCGCTCGCCCACGCCGACAGTGCGAGGAAAGGAATGAGGACGAGCAGGAAGAGAAGATAGGAATACATACAATTACCTCATCTTTATTGTACCACAAAACAGGGCGGAAATAACACAAGAAAAGAAATGAAAGGTGGTGGGATAGCCTCCACCTTCGGGGGTAGGGGAGTGGGTCCCCGCATTTCCTTGCCCACCCCTTGAGGGGTGGGTGGCACGAGCAACGCGAGGGACGGAAGGGGTGTCATTCCGAATCGGGACACCCCTTCAGCCTCGGCAAGGGCAGCCTCGGCAGCGTCTCGGACGGGTAGAGACCCGTCCTCGGTCACCGTTCGCGCGGGAGAATGCGCTCACTCACCGCAAAACGCAGCGCACAGCACACCGTGCTGATGCGCAAGAAATGCGTTTTGCGACCCTCAAGGGGGCGCCAAGGGGACTCTCCATCATTCCGCGACAACACGTCATCCCGCCCCGCGCGAATTCTGATTGCTCCAAGCGCGGCACGAGGAGCGAAGCGACGAAGTTACGAAGTGAGGGATCTCGTCCCTTGAGATTTCTCGGCTGCGCCTCGAAATGACGTGCGGGGCGAAATGACGAGGACTGTTCATCCAGAGGCGAAGCCGAAGGATCCCGTCAAACGGGCGGAGTTTCATTGTGCTCCATAGGTCTAATGGGATGCATCGCTACGCTCTGCATGAGCGGGCGGAGCGGGTGCGCAGCGCTCAATACAACATTCATTCCGATCCACCATTAAATCTCAAATGTAGAACACTTCTTCGAATTTTTTGCCGAGGGCGACGGACAGGACGAGGGCGAGCTTCGCCGTGGGGCAGTACTGTCCCGTCTCGATGGAGCTGATCGTGTTGCGCGAGACGCCCACGAGCGCGGCAAGTTCCCCCTGCGATAAGTTTTTCTCCGCACGGATCTCCTTCAAACGGTTGCGCAGAACAAGTTTTTCATCCATTTCAGAGAACCACCCCGCACAGTTCCAGGATCCACATCACCCAGTACAGCACCGCGCCCGCCGTGATGAGGACGGAAGTCACAATATAGAGCGTACGAAATTTTTTGGTGCAGACGCACGCCTGTGCGATGTTCTGCGCGGCGATCCCCGATGCAAAAATCGCAAAAATTTCGTTGGGAATGCTGCCGCGGAGAAATGTTTTGACGATCAGCACGATGACGGCAGAGAGGATCGTCGCAATGAACCCCGCATAGTTTCCCCACGCCATGCGCCCGCGCTGGCGCTCGTCGCCGAGGTTTTCGTTCTCCTTCTTCGCCCGCTCCAAAATTTCCTCGGACGAGAGTTCCCCGCTGCTTTCGGGAAGGTCTTTTTGAAATTCTTTCATAATGTCTCCATTGTGCCAAGTTCGCTTGGCATACATGATTGTATCACTGCCAAGGATACTTGTCAAGCGTTCTGCCGAAAAAAGATTGCCAAGCGTGAAAAATTCTGCTATACTATAGACATGGCAAGTTACGGATTTACCGACAAAGTCAAGATCACCGTCAAGGCGGGGGACGGCGGGGACGGCATGAACTCCTTCAAAGCCTACAAGGGAAAGCCCGCATGCGGTCCCGACGGCGGCGACGGCGGCGACGGCGGAAGTGTGTACGTCGTCGGCGACAAGGACATGAACGATCTGCTCCCGTTCCGTTTCACGAGCGTCTACAAGGCGGGGAACGGCGAGCGCGGCGGCACCAACCAGTGTTCGGGAAAGCGGGGGGACGACGTCGTGATTCGGGTCCCGTGCGGCACCCTCGTGCGCGATGCGGAGAGCGAAAAGATCATTTGCGACGTCTATGAGGACGGCGAAAAGATCTTGCTCTTCCGCGGCGGAAGGGGCGGAAAGGGGAACGTGCGCTTCACGACCGCCCGCCGTCATGCGCCCAATTTTGCACAGAGAGGGACGGCTTCCGCACCCCATTCCATCATTTTGGAGATGAAAGTCATCGCAGATGTGGGGCTTGTCGGCTTCCCGAATGTGGGGAAAAGCACCCTTCTCTCCAAGATCTCTGCCGCGAAACCCAAGATCGCCGACTATCATTTTACGACCCTGTCCCCCAATTTGGGGGTCGTCAAGTACTATGACGAGAGCTTTGTCGCCGCCGATATCCCCGGACTCATCGAGGGCGCGGCGGAAGGCGCGGGACTGGGGCATGACTTTTTGCGTCACATCGAGCGCACGCGGCTCATTCTGCACGTCATCGACATTTCGGGCATGGAAGGACGGGATCCGCTCAACGACCTCGAGACCATCAACGGAGAGCTGAAGTCCTATTCGGAGAAGCTCGCCGCCCTGCCGCAGATCGTCGCGCTCAACAAGTGCGACTGCTTCGGTGCAGAGGAAAATCTCAAGCTTTTCAAGCGCAAATACGGCAAAAAGTACGACATATACGCGATTTCAGCCCTCAAAAGCGAGGGGACGGAAGAGGTCGTCAGGGCGCTGTTTGAGAAACTTTCCACCCTTCCGCCCGCCGAGCGCATTCCCGCCGACGAGATCGTCTTTGAGGAAGCCGACAACACGCAGTTTGAGATCTTTCGGGACGAAAACGGCGCATACGTCGTCGTGGGCGGGTTGGTCGACATGCTCTGCCGCAATGTCGTGTTGAACAATCCCGACAGCATGAACTATTTCCAGCGGGTGCTGAAGCTCCGCGGCGTGTTTAAGGAACTCGAGAAGATGGGCTGCCGCGAGGGGGACACCGTCATCGTCGGCGACGTGGAATTTGAATATGTGTAGAGGTTTTTTCGAACGATTTTGTTTTTTCGTCCACCCCTTGCCCACCCCTTGAGGGGTGGGTGCCCCGAAGGGGCGGAAGGGGTGTCCTTC
>CANQUD010000031.1 GCA_947626935.1 uncultured Clostridia bacterium
GCCAGCGCTCCTGTCGCGGCGCAGCTCACAGCCCACTGGGCTGATGAGCAGAATTGCGCCACTCCACCCCGAAGGGGTAGGCTCTGTGCCGCCGAGACCTGACCCCGCGGGGTGGAGCAACGCATTCTGCGAAAAGTCCAGTGAACTTTTCGCGCGTTGCGACAGGAGCGAGCGCATTGTCCCGCGCGAGCGGTGACCGAATGCGGGTCTCTACCCGCATGAGACAGGTGGCACGGCGTAGCCGTGACGAATGGGGGGAACACTCAAAATCCCTGCGCGTAGCGGGGTTTCCCCGCCTAAGCCCAAGGCATCCAAAAAATCTTGCAAAGCAAGATTTTTGGAAAAGGAGCGACCTGCGTTTCAGGCGACGGCTTTGCGTTCAAGCAAAGCCGCGCAAACTGCGCAGTGTCGCGACGCGGTACCCTACGGGAACCTTAATGTCCGTCTGAAAGGCGGAAGGCGTGGCAGCGGAGCATGAGGAACGCACAACACTAACCCCTCGCGCGGATTTCTTTTGCGCAGCAAAAGAAATCCGCGCGAAACACTCATGTTTCAAATCCCAAACTGATCAGGATCGCGCGGTTGACGCGGGACATGGTGGAGGGGGGAAGTTCCCCGATCCGCGCCATCAACCGCTTTTTGTCGATGGTACGGATCTGCTCTAAAAGGATGACACTGTCCCGCGCCAGCCCGAATGCGGACGGCAGTTCGATGTGCGTGGGGAGCCGTGCCTTGTGGATCTTGCTCGTCACGGCGGCGGCGATGACGGTGGGGGAATACTTGTTGCCCGTGTCGTTCTGCACGACGAGCACGGGACGCACGCCGCCTTGTTCGCTCCCCACGACGGGACTCAAGTCCGCATAATACAGTTCTCCGCGTTTGACGACCATATCGTACCTCTTTCGTGAGCGTCCTCCGCCATCATTGTATGTAACGGAAAGAGTTTTTGCTCACCGTATCCGCATTTTTGACCCCTTATTGCAGAAATATACCCCTTTTCGGACATGAAATTCGCCCAAAAACTTGTCTTTTCCGAAATAAAATGGTATAATAACTTTGTATCGTTTGTTTCAAAGGGAGAATGAACATGACGAAAGTGATCGTTGACGCAATGGGCGGCGACAACGCCCCTGCGGAAATCATAAAGGGCGCCGTTCTCGCGCTCGGGAAGAGAAAGGCCTTCGGCATCACCTTTACGGGCGACGAAGGGCTGATCGAGTACGAACTGCGCAAGTACAGCTATGACGCCTCGCGCGTGGAGATCATCGGCTGCAAGGAGGTCATCACGGGGGACGATATCCCGACGACCGCCGTCCGCACCAAGCGGGACAGCTCTCTCGTCGTCGGCTTGCGTCTCCTCAAAGAGGAAGGCTATGCGGGCTTCCTCTCCGCGGGGAGCACGGGCGCCGTTCTGACGGGCGGTGTCATGCACATCGGCAGGATTAAGGGGGTCATGCGTCCCGCGCTCTGCCCGGGGATCCCCAACGTCCGCGGCGGGCAGACCCTTCTCTGCGACTGCGGGGCGAATGCGGAATGCAAGCCCGCCTACCTCGTCCAGTTCGGCATGATGGCGTCCGCCTATGCCCGCACGAAGGGCATCGAAAACCCCAAAGTGGGGCTTCTGAACAACGGCACCGAGGAGCACAAGGGCGACCCGCTCCATCAGGAAGCGTTCGCGCTCCTCAAGGAGCTGAAGGGCATCGACTTTGTGGGCAACGTCGAGGGAAGGGACATCATGTACGGCGACGTCGACATCGTCGTCTCGGACGGCTTTTCGGGTAACATCGCCTTGAAGTCGGTGGAAGGGTGCGGAAAGACTGTCTCTTCCGTCCTGAAGTCGGAATTTAAGCGCAATCTCGGCAGCAAGATGAGCTATCTCTTCGCCAGAAAGCAGATCAACCGCCTTCGGGAGATGCTCGACTATGCACGGCTGGGCGGTTCGCCCTTCTTGGGACTCAAGAAGCTCGTCGTCAAGTGCCACGGCTCTTCCAAGGCGAACAGCATCACGCCCGCCGTCTTTCAGATCCTCGACGCCTACGACGGCGACCTCATCGGCAAGATCACCGCAATGCTGCAGGAAGCGGGCATGGCGTCGGAGGAAGCATGAAGAACGGCGAGGACTGGACGGAGAGGACGTACGGCGAGGCGGAACGTGCCATCGGCTACGTCTTTCACGATAAGGAACTCTTAAAGACGTGCTTCACCCATTCCACCTACCGCAACAACGTCGCCCACGGCGGCGCAGACAACGAACGGCTGGAATTTTTGGGGGACGCCGTGCTCCAGTTTCTCGTCTCCGACTTTCTCTTCCGCACGTCGGACAGGGACGAAGGCAAACTCACCGAGCGGCGGAAGGGGTACGTCTCCAAAGAGGCGCTGACGCCCGTCGCCGAGAAGCTGGGACTCATGCGCTTTCTTCGCCATTCCAACCGCGAGGAGGACCTCGGCGGCAGGGAAGGGAAGATCCGCTCGAGTCTCTTCGAAGCCGTCACCGCGGGCATCTACCTCGACGGCGGCATCGGGGAAGCGGAGAAGTTCCTGAAGAGAAATCTCCGATACATGGATATGGAAAACCCCATCTCCGCCCTGCAGACCTATGTGCAGGAGAGAGAAAAGACGACGCCCGTCTATCGGGAGAGAGCGGAGAGCGGGGAATTTCTCGCAGAAGTGACCGCGCTCGGACAGACGGGGACGGGCAGGGGAAAGAGCAAGCAGGCGGCAAAGGAAGAAGCCGCAAGCGAACTCCTTGAAAAACTCAAAGAGAGGATACGACATTGAATCTGAAAGAGATCAGAGTAGCGGGATTCAAGTCCTTCGCGGACAAGACTTCCATTAAATTCGAGGACGGCGTCACCTGTATCGTCGGTCCCAACGGCTGCGGCAAGTCCAACGTCGCCGACGCCGTCAGATGGGTGCTCGGCGAGCAGTCGGCAAAGGTCCTCCGCGGGACTTCCATGCAGGACGTCATCTTCAACGGCACCGAGACCCGCCGCCAGCTCAGCTATTGCGAAGTGACCCTCGTGTTTGACAACGCGAACCGTCTCTTCAACATCGACTACAGCGAAGTCGCCATGACCCGCCGTCTCTATCGCTCGGGGGAGAGCGAATATCTCCTCAACATGCAGCCCTGCCGCCTCAAGGAGATCGTTTCCCTTCTCCATGACGTCGGGATCGGCAAGGAAGGGTATTCCATCATCGGGCAGAACAGGGTCGACCTCATCATGAACGCGAAGCCCGAGGAGCGCCGCGCCGTCTTTGAAGAGGCGACGGGCGTCATGAAGTTCAAACTCCAGCGCCGCGAGATCGAGAGCAAGCTCCAGAACGCACGGGACAACCTGACAGTGTTCGTCCAGCGTATGGACGAGGCGGAAAAGCAGCTCCGTCCCCTCGAACAGCAGGCAGAGACGGCAAAGAAATACCGCGGTTACTATGAAGAACTCCGCCACGAGGAAGTCAATACATACCTCTTGCGCTATGAGAACTTCACCGAGGAGACGGACAAGCACCGCCGCCGCATCGAGGAAGCGGAGAACGAACTGACGGGCGTCGAAGCCCGCCTCGCCGAAGTGGATAACGAGGAGACCGCGGCGCGGGAAAAGATCGAGACCGCCGACGGGAAACTGCGCGACCTCAACGACAATCTGCGCCTCTACGAAGTCGGCATGGAACACAAGACGGGCGAGGCAAGAGTGCTCGGCGCCCGCATCGAGAGCTATAAACGGGAACTCGCCGCCGCATCGGAGACGGTCGACTATTCCATCCGCCGCACGCGGACCATCGACGGTCTCGTCGCGGAGAGCGGGAAGAAGCTCGACAAGATGCGCGAACGCTCCGCCGAGATCGGCAAGGAGAGCGCGGAACTGACGAGAAAGCTCCGCGAGGCGGAAGCACGGATCCTCGCGTACGAGAAGCTGTCCGTCGAGAAGCGGGCGAGCGAACTTTCCTCCGTCGAGGACCTTGCGGATCTCCGCGCCAACGCGGGGAGTCTTCAGGCAAAGCGCGACGCCGCGCAGGACAGGGCGGCGGAAGTGCGTCAGGCGATCGAGAAAGCGCAGACGCGCCGCGCCGAATATGTCCGCCAGAAGGAAGAATGCACGCAGCAGAAAGCCGCCTGCGAGGCGTTCCTCAACAAGAAGAACGAGGAAGAGAGCGAACTTGCGACGGAGATCTCCGACCTTGCCAACAGCGAGC
This sequence comes from uncultured Clostridia bacterium, assembly GCA_947626935.1. Taxonomy (GTDB): domain Bacteria; phylum Bacillota; class Clostridia; order Christensenellales; family Borkfalkiaceae; genus Gallimonas. The sequence goes on from CANQUD010000031.1 coordinate 4,192, forward strand.
GCAGGATCTCGCAGGAGATCGTCGAGTGCAACTCTTCCATCGCAAGCTATCAGAACAATCTCGAACTCTATAAGAGCCTCAAGAACCAATTCGAAGGATACCGCGACTCCGTGCGCCGTCTCCAGCTCGAGGGACAGAGAAATCCCGAAGTGGGGCGCCGCATCAAGGGCGCGATCGCAGATATCGTCCACACCGACAAGCGGTACGAAGTCGCCATCGAGACGGCATTCGGCGCCGCCATGCAGAACCTCGTCACCGACACGCAGGACGATGCGAGATGGCTCGTCGAATACCTCAAAAAGACGGGCTGGGGCATCGTCACCTTCCTTCCCGTCGACGGGATGCGCGCCCGCGTCAATTCGAGCGAAGTACGCATGGCGCTGCGCGAAAACGGCGCCGTGGGACTTGCGGACGAACTTGTAAAGTACGACAAATATTACGACTCCGTCGTCACGAATCTCCTCGGCAACACCCTCATCTGCGACACGATCGCGAGCGCGACGAACATCGCCAAGAGGTACCCGCACGCCTTCCGCATCGTCACTCTCGACGGGGATACGATCGCGACATCGGGCGCCATCACGGGCGGCTCGAGGAAGAAGGAGAGCGGACATCTCCTTGCGGGCGAGCGCAGGATCAAGGAATGCGAGGAAGAGATCGCCAAAAAGACGGCGACCATCGAAAAACTCAAGGGCGCCCTCGAATCTTGCGGCAAGGACCTCGACGAGGCACGTGCGAAGTACGAGGCGTTCCGCGTCAAAGTGCAGGAACAGACCGCAAACCTTGCGGCGCTCTCCCAGAAGGAACTCGCCGTCGTCTCTCTCATCGCCGATGCGGACAAGGACATCGCCGACTTCACGGCGCTCCTCGCCCAGCTGACCCGCAAGGCGGACGAACTCGAGAGCGAAGTGCTCTCTTCCGCCGAGAATGAGGAACTTCTGAACCGCATCCGCAACGAAGCGGCGCAGGAAGCGAGCGAACGGGAAGAGGAGAGCGGAAAACTCAAGGAAAACCGCGACGCCCTCGCCGAACAGCTCCACGCCCTCGAGGTCGAGAGCGCGACGCTCACGAGCACCCTCGCTTCCGAAGAGGACAACGTCTCCCGTCTCAAGCGGGAGAAAGAGGATCTCCTCAAGAAGGTCGAGGAGACGAGAGCTTCCATCGCAGGCACCGAGAAGCAGATCGAGGCGTTGAAGCAGGACGAGGAGAAGGCGGCGCTCACCGAAGAGGAACAGAAGGCGGTCGCCATTCTCCGCAAGAAGCTCGCGGAAGCCGATGAGGAGAAGAAGTCCGTCTACCAGACGCAGACCTTGCTCGCCGAGGAGAAGAGAAAGCTCCTCGCCCGCCAGATGAACCTCTCCGAAAAGAAACACCAGAGCGAACTCGAGATCTCCAAGGCGGAGACGACGCTCGAGAACATGCAGCAGCGCATCGAAGAGGAATACCAGCTCACCTACGAGACGGCGCTCCAATACAAGGATCCCGAATACGACCTCTCGCAGGCGGCGAACAACATCGCCAACCTGAAGAGAAAGATCACCGCCCTCGGACCCGTCAACGCCAATGCGGAAGAGGACTATGCGGCGCTGTTCGAACGCTATTCGGACATGGAAGCGCAGAAAGAGGACCTCGAAAAGGGCATCGTGGACCTCACGACCGTGCTCGAGGACCTCAAAGCCGAGATGAAGACCCGCTTTGACGAGGGCTTCAACGAGATCAACAGCAACTTCACGCAGATCTTCAAGGAACTCTTCGGCGGCGGCAAGGCGGAAATGCAGCTCGACTACACCGACTGCATCGACCCGCTCGACGCGGGCGTCGAGATCATCGCCTGCCCGCCCGGGAAGAAACTGACGAAGATCTCCTTGCTCTCGGGCGGCGAGCGTGCCCTGACGGCAATTGCGATCCTCTTCGCCATTCTCAAGACCAACCCGATGCCGTTCTGTATCCTCGACGAGATCGAGGCGGCGCTCGACGAGGCGAATGTCGACAGATTTGCGAAGTATCTGAAGAAGTTCTCGCAGGACACACAGTTCATCGTCATCACGCACAGAAAGCCGACGATGAATCAGGCGGACTCTCTCTTCGGCGTCACGATGGAAGAGAAGGGGGTCTCCAAGATCGTCTCCGTCAAGCTCTCCGAAGTCGAATCGAGACTGGGCGGAGATACAGTGATGTAATTTTTCGAACGATTTTGTTTTTTCCGTCCACCCCTTGCCCACCCCTTGAGGGGTGGGTGCCCCGAAGGGGCGGAAGGGGTGTCCTTCAAAACAAAATACGTTCGAGGGGGTTAGTACTGTGCATTCCTTCTGCCCCATTGCCGCGCTTTCCGCCCTTCGGACGGACAATAAGCCTGCGGTAGCGTTGCAAATGGGGTGCGCTCCGCAAAAGCGTGGTTTTGCTACGCGCAGGGATTAGGAATACGCCCCACCACCCGCTACGCGGGAGCCCCCCGAAGGGGTAGGCTCTGCCCAGACCTGACCCCCCACGGGGGGAAGGTGGCACGGCGAAGCCGTGACGAATGGGGGGGATAATGCCATTCCGCATTCCCTTGCTACCCCTTATAGGGGCAACAAGGAGATTTCTCGTCGCTTCGCCCTACTTCGTCGCTACGCTCCTCGTGCCGCGCTTGGAGCAATAAGAATTCGCGCGGGGCGAAATGACGTAAAAACGACGGAACGCTTCGCCCTCGGAGTGACGAGCATTTCCGCCTTCAAAAAAAGAGTAACATTATGGGAATTTTCAGTAAGATCAGGGACGCGCTCAAAAAGACGCGCGACTCCGTCACAACCAAATTGAGACAGCTCTTCCTCAAAAACAAGCTCGGCGACGCCTTCTATGACGAACTCGAGGAGATCCTCATTTCCTCCGACGTCGGCGTCACGACCGCCGAGGACGTCGTGGAGCAGGTCAAAGAGGAAGCCATCGGGAACAAGATCAAGGACGAACAGTTCGTCACCGATCTCCTCAAGGACATCCTCGAGGACACCCTCAACGAGGCGCCCGTGCCCGCGTTCCGCTATCCCTGCGTCATCATGTTCGTCGGCGTCAACGGCGTCGGCAAGACGACGACCATCGGCAAGGTCGCAAACTGGTTCGTCAAGCAGAAAAAATCTGTCACCGTGGCGGCGGCAGATACCTTTCGGGCGGCGGCGACGGAACAGCTCGAGATCTGGGCGGAACGCGCAAAGGTCCGCATCGTCAAGCACGAAGAGGGGAGCGACCCCTCCGCCGTCGTGTTCGACGCCGTCTCCTCGGCGAAGGCGCGGGGGACGGACGTGCTCCTCATCGACACGGCGGGACGGCTCCATGTCAAGGAAAATCTCATGAAGGAACTGCGCAAGATGGACAGAGTCGTCGAGCGTGAATTCCCCGAGGCGACGTTCTATAAATTCTTGGTGCTCGATGCGACGACGGGGCAGAACGCCTTTTCGCAGGCGAGCGTGTTCAACGAGGCGGTCGACCTCGACGGCATCGTCCTGACCAAGCTCGACGGCACGGCGAAGGGGGGATTTGTGTTCTCCCTCTGCGGTGAACTGAAGGTGCCCGTCGTCTTTGCGGGCGTCGGCGAAAAGATCGACGATCTGGAACTCTTCGACGCCGAACAGTTTGTAGAGGGATTCTTTTGATTTTTTCGAACGATTTTGTTTTTTTGTCCACCCCTTGCCCACCCCTTGAGGGGTGGGTGCCCCGAAGGGGCGGAAGGGGTGTCCTTCAAAACAAAATGCGTTCGAGCGAACTTACTTTGTTCATCAATTAGGTCGCTCCGAATACGTTATTTGCAAGGACATTAAGCCTACGGTAGCGTTGCAAATGGGGTGCGCTCCGCAAAAGCGTGGTTTTGCTACGCGCAGGGATTTAGAATGTCCCCCCCACCACCCGCTACGCGGGAGCCTCCCCCCCGAAGGGGTAGGCTCTACCCTCTCCATGGGAGAGGGGTAGGGGAGTGGGTCACCGCAGCTGTTCATCCAGAGCGAAGCGATGAATCCCAGCAAACGGGCGGAGCGGCATTGTGCTCCGTAGGTCTAATGGAATGCTTCACGTACGTAACTTCGTCGCTTCGCTCCTCGTGCCGCCCTTCGAAAGAAATAGAATGCGGGCGGGGCAGCATGAGCATGGCGGCGGTCCCTGCCGCCAAAAGAGGCTCCCGCGTAGCGGGTGGTGGGGGGATAACGCCCACCACCCATCATGATCCGCCGAAAATTCATCCCGAAAATCTTACTCTGTCAAGGAAAAATGCTTGACAGATATTTTTTTCTCTGTTATAATGTTCCCAAAATGAAAGATTTGAGATACTTGCAACTGTGGGATGCGTACGCACCTCTCCTCACCGACGTGCAGCGGGAGATCTGCGAAAAGTACTACATGTACGACCTTTCCCTCTCCGAGATCGCCGAGGAGAAGGGCATCAGCAAGCAAGCCGTGTCCGACGCGCTCAAGACGAGCCGCGAACTCCTCGATTCCTATGAGGAAAAGCTGCATTTCAACGAACAAAACCAAAGGTATTCGCTCGCCGTCTCCTTCATGATGACGGATGTGACGCGCGAACTCGAGAATTTCAAGTCGCTCCACCCCGAATTTTCGCGGGAAATGGACAGGATCATCAAAAAAGTCACGGTCGGCGAAACGGTCGATCCAGACGAAGAGGAGAATTGAATGGCGCTCTTTGCATCGCTCTCCGAGCGGCTCAACCATATCTTTTCAAAACTCACCAAGCGCGGCAAGTTGACCGAGCTTGAGATCCGTCAGGCGATGCGCGAAGTCCGCATTGCGCTCCTCGAGGCGGACGTCAATCTGCGGGTCGCAAAGAACTTCATCGCCGAGGTCAGCGAGAAGGCGGTAGGGCAGCAGGTGCTCGAGAGCCTCAACCCCGCCCAGCAGGTCATAAAAATCGTCAATGAAGAGCTGATTGCCCTAATGGGGTCGGGAAATTCCAAACTTGAGGTGAATCCGAAGCCCCCGACGGTCATCATGATGTGCGGTCTGCAGGGCGCGGGAAAGACGACGATGTGTGCAAAACTCGCCGTCCAGCTCAAGAAACAGGGTAAAAAACCTCTCCTCGTTGCGTGCGATATCTACCGTCCCGCCGCGATCGACCAGCTCAAGGTCGTCGGCGCGAAGGCGGGGGCGGAAGTGTTCGAAAAGGGAACGCAGGCTCCCCCCAAGACGGCGAAACAAGCCGTCGAATATGCACGGAAAATGGGGTACGACACCGTCGTGATCGACACCGCGGGGCGTCTCCACATCGACGAAAAGCTCATGCAGGAGCTTGAGGACATCAAAAAAGAGGTCGAAGTCACCGAGATCCTTCTCACCGTCGACGCGATGACGGGGCAGGATGCGGTGAACGTCGCCGAGACCTTCAATTCCCGCCTCGACGTCACGGGCGTCATCCTCACCAAGCTTGACGGCGACACGCGCGGCGGCGCTTGTCTCTCCATCAAGGCGGTGACGGGGAAGCCCATCAAGTTCGTCGGCGTCGGGGAGAAGATCACCGACCTCGAACCCTTCTATCCCGACCGCATGGCGTCCCGAATTTTGGGAATGGGGGACGTTTTGTCGCTGATCGAGAAGGCGCAGGAAGCCGTGACCGAGCAGCAGGCAAAGGAAATGGAGCGCAAGATGCGCGAAAATTCCTTCACCCTTGCCGACTATCTGACCCAGTTCGAAACGCTCAAGAAGATGGGCGGCGCGGGGGCGCTCATGAACATGCTCCCCGGTGCGGGCGTCAAGCTCAAGGAGACCGACATCGACGAGAGCAGGATCGAGCGTACGCGTGCGATCATTCTCTCGATGACGCCGAAGGAGAGGGACAATCCGCAGATCATCAACTCCTCGCGCAAGCGCAGGATCGCGCTCGGCTCGGGGACGACGGTGCAGGAGATCAACCAGCTCCTCAAGCAGTTCGACCAGACCAAGGAACTCATGAAGCGGTTCCGCGGCGGGAAGGGGATGCGCCGTCTCCCGTTCTGACCGCCCGAAAAAATTCACCCCATATAACGTATTCGGAGTGACCTAATTGATGAACAAAGTGAGTTCGCTCGAACGTATTTTTTTGCGTAGCAAAAGAAATCGTTCGAAACTAAAAAATAAAATTATTATAAATAGTGAGGTAACAAACAATGGTCAAAATGAGATTGGTGAGAATGGGCGACAAGAAGTCTCCCGTCTACCGCATCGTCGTCGTCGACGCACGCAAAGCCGCGACGGGCGAGTACATCGAGAAAGTCGGCTTCTACGATCCGAAGTCCAACCCCGTCACGCTGACGGTGGACGTCGAAAAGGCGAAAGACTGGCTTTCCAAGGGCGTTCAGCCCACCGAGACGGTGAAGAGTCTTCTCGTGCAGGCGGGCGCAATGGAGAAGCCGACAAAGCTCTCCGCTCCCAAGACGAAAGGCAAGAAAAAGAAGAAGTAAGTGTTTGTTTCGCGCGATTTCTTTTGCTTCGCAAAAGAAATACGCGCGAGGCTGAATGACGTAGTGTCCCCTTGCTGCCCCTTTTAGGGGAAGTCCCCGAGCTTGCGAGGGGAAAGGGGTTTCAAAACCCTTCTGTCACTCGCGTTGCTCGTGACATCTCCCCTGCGAGGGGCGACGAGAGAAAATGCGGTGACGCAGAGTTCCCTTGGCGCCCCCTTGAGGGGGAGCTGCCGAGGCTGCCCTTGCCGAGGCTGAAGGGGTGGCCCGATGCGGAATGACACCCCTTCCGCCCCTTCGGGGCACCCACCCCTCAAGGGGTGGGCAAGAGGCTGCGGTGACCCACTCCCCTACCTTTGCGGCGGTCCCTGCCGCGTAAAGATGCTCCCGCGCAGCGGGTGGTGGGGGGGACTCCGCCCATTTCATTCCAAAAATGCAAAAAAAGGAGAAACCATGTTAGAACTCATCAAGTACATCGTCGGTCAGTTCGCCGAGGACAAGGAACATGTCGATTATGTGGTGGAAGAGACGGACGACGCCATCAACGTCACCGTCCTTCTCTCCGATTCCGACATGGGCAAGGTCATCGGCAAGCAGGGGAAGATCGCCAAGGCTTTGAGGACGCTCGTCCGCGCCGCGACTCCCAAAAATTCCAAAAAATACAACATCGAGATCAGAGAACAGGAAGCATAACTCTCTTCCGTTCGTGCCGCGGAGAACATCCGCGGTTTTTTTATACATTCAATATATAAAAATATTCATTTCACGTTCGCAGACAGAAATCTTCTGACGGAACGTGTTTCTTTTTTTCATTTTTCGCCAAAGTATAAGTAAAACGAATGGAATTTTGACTTTCCCCCAAAAAATATTATGGTTTATTTCATGATTTTTCCCGTAAATCAGTTGACAAAGAAGGGGGGGAACATGATAGAATAAAATTACGGATACCATTTTTGCATAACTATGCAGAAACGGAAAAATTTTATAAGGAGAATTAGGATATGAACAAGCTCAAAAGGGCGCTCCTTGCGGTCTGCCTTGTTTTGTTCGCGCTGTCGACGGCGCTTTTCGCCGTAGCCTGCGGCGAAGAAGACACCCCGCCCGATGACGGCGGCAAGACCACGCCGACGACGTACACGGTCACGCTTGATTACAATAAAGATCAAGGCACCGTGACGCTTTCGCCTGATGCGGACAGCAACGGAAAATACGCCAAAGACACCGACGTGACCGTCGAAGTGACTCCCAAGACCGAGTATGAGGTCAAGGAAGTCAAGGTCGGCGGAGCAGTCGTCGGTTTGACCGACAACAAGTATACCTTCAAAGTCACGGGGAACGTCACTGTCTCGGTGACCTTTCAGGATGCCGTCGTGACGCCTCCGCCGACAGCGGAGTCTTACACCGTGACACTTGATTACAATAAGGATCAAGGCACGGTGTCTCTTTCTCCCGACGCGGACGCGAGCGGCAAGTACCTGAAGGGCACCCAAGTGACCGTCAAGGTAGAAGCCAAGACCGACTTTGAGGTCGAGGAAGTCAAGGTCGGCGGGACCAAGGTCGACCTTGTCGAAGGCAAGTATACCTTCGAAGTGACGGATAACGTCACCGTCTCCGCGACCTTCAAGTCCGCTACCGTCGTCCCGCCCCAGTCCGAGGCATACACGGTCACCCTTTCCTATGAGGAAGAACAGGGTTCCGTCAAGCTGTCTCCCGCGGCAGACGCAAACGGCAAGTATGCAAAGGACACCGTCGTGACCGTCGAAGTCACCCCGTCCGAGCATTACTCCATCAAGAGCGTGAAGGCGGGCAGCGAGACCCTCGCCGAGAAGGAAGGCAAGTACTCCTTCACGGTCACCGCCGACGTGACGGTCACCATCGAATTCGAGAAGGATCCCGCCAAGTATGACGCAAAATTCCAAGGTGCATGGCAGATCGGCGGCACCACGGAGAACGCGCTTGTCATCAATGAGTATGAAGCCTTCTTCAACGGAGAGGCCGTCGAACTCAAGACGTCGGCGAATGGCTTCAACTTCACCGTCACGGACGACGATGGGGACTCCGTCATTTACACGGCGACGTTGAAGACTGTCCTCACCGACGGCGGAGAAAAGTCGGCGCTCTTTCTCAAATTCGGGAACGACAAACAGCAGGTGACGGTCTACTACCTCAACAGCGCCGTCGATTACACCTACACATTTGCGGCTGACTTCGTCGGAAACTGGGCGGGGACTTCCACCGACAACCCCATTTCCGTGGAAACAAAGGGCGCCTACATGACCGCGGAAGCGGGCAGTGTTCAGAAGGCGATCGTCCTTTCCTACAAGGCAGAAACGCTCACATATACGCTCGTTTTCGGCTCGACGGAATACTCTCTTGCGCTCAACAAGGGTCAGACCAAGGAATCCGATACCTTGAGGGTGAAGAACCTCAGCGATACGGAAAGCACCGAGTCTCTCTACATCCGCGAGAAGGAAGCTCCGCCCGCATTGCTTGCGGCTGCGTATGCAGGAACTTACAAGCACGACGATGACGTCGTCGTCATCGACAAGGACGGCACGGTCACCTACAACGGCACCGTCGTCTCCATCTCCTACTTGAATGACGGCTCCTCGCTCGCCTTCTCCGTACTGGTCTTCCAGTGCGAGGGCTATAACTACTGGCTCACCCCCGGGGAACCCTTCGATGATGTCGTCCACGTCCAGAATCTTCTCATGGGCGACAACGAGAGCTACACCCGCCAACACACCGCCGAGACCTATGCCGTGAACTATTCGGCGAAAGTCGACGGCGCGACCTACACCCTCAAGGCAAACGGATCGGATGTCACCGCCGTTGCTCCCAAGACGGAAGTGACCCTTTCCTTCACCCTCAAGACGGGCTATCTGCTCGAAAAGCTGACCGTCGGCGGCTATGACGTCACGGCGGACCTTGCGGTCGACGGAAAGACGTACACCTACACCTTCCCCGTCCTCACCGACCTTGCCGTCGTCGCCGAATACAAAGAGGCGGAGACGTTCACGGTCACCGTCAATGTCACGGGAAGCGAAAACGGCACCGTCGCCCTCAACTCCAAAGATGTGGAGGGCAATGTCTACTCCTACACCGAGCGCGACACGGTCGTCGTCACGCTTACGCCCAAGGATGGCAAGGCGCTCACATCCTTCAAGGTCGGCTCGGACGATACCGCCAAGGAACTCAGCAAGGACGTCAAGAACGGCGTATACACCTTTGAAATTACGGCGAGCACAGTCCTCTCCGTGACCTTCGCAGACAAGGGGGCAACGTCGTGCGATCCGCACATCTGGGGCGCCTTCACAGTCTCGACGAGCCACGGTCAGACGAGCGGTCTCTACATCGTGCTCGATGCGACGGGCATCAAAGTTTACAAGAACAAAATCGGTTTCGCAAAAGACGACAAGCAGCACCTTTGGTACTTCGGCGGTACTTGGGGAGAGGAAAGCCGCGTTGAGACGGCAAGCGCGACCGTCAACGAGGACGGTTCCTATACCTTCACGCTCACGGGCGGAACCGTCACCTACAGAGTGTGCTATTCGGAGACGACGGGGATCACCTACCTCGAATCCACTTCCTCGACGGGCACCAAGACCTACAACCCGATGGTCCGCTTTGTCGGAGACGGCAGCGAGCACGAATTCACCGCTCCCGAAAACTTCATCGGCGAATGGAAAGGGATCAGCAGCACCGGCTACAGGATCGTGATCGAAGCGAATGCCTTCAAGTCGTTCACCTCGCTCAGCTCCGTTCTCGGGGAATATGAAGTTCTCGACGATACCCACATCCTCGTCAACGGCTGCGCAAAGAATGACCTCTATTGCCGTAATACGGTCTATCTGATCACCCTCTACAAGAGCGGCGATTATTATGAGGTCAAGACCGAACTTGTCGGCACGACGAAGATGGACGACCTGACCTTCGATAAGGTATACGGACGGAATGGCGAGTACACGAAATTCCCCGTCAAGGTCGACATGCCCGAAGGGCAGGGAGCCTATTCCTTCAGCACAGAGGGAGATACGTTCCGCGGCACCGTCACGCTCACCATCAAGCCCTACGGCGGATATGTCATCGACACCGTCACGGTGGACGGCGAGCCTGTAACTCCCACTTCGTCCAATACCGTCAAGCTCGACGTGCAGAAGGAGACCGAGGTCAAGGTCACCTTCAAGAAAGTGCCGGCATACTCCGTCACCGTTGAAAATGAGGCGGATAAGGGCACAGTCACCTTCTCGCCCGAATGCCTGAACGGCAAGCTCAACGAAAATGTGCAGGTCAAGGTCACTGCGAAGGCTTTGGATGGCTGGTTCGTCTCCAAGATCACCGTGACGGGGATCGGCGACACGCCGCAGGTTTCCACATCCAGTCCCGCCCAGTCCATGAGCCTCACCGTCAGCAAACTGACGGCAAATATCACGGTCAAGGTGGAATACACCAAGGCATACACCGTCGAAATCGACAGGAGCGCCATCACGTCGGAGCAAGGCAGCGTTACAAGCGGCGGCACCACCATTGCCGCGGGCGGCAAGTTCACCCTTACGGTCACCGTCAAGGCGGGCTATATGATCGACACCTTCACCGTCAACGGAGAGAACAAGTTGGGCGAACTCGTCTATGACGGGTCGAAATTTACCTACACCGTGGAAGCCCTCAACAAAAATCTCAAGATCGTTGTCACCATGAAGGAAGCGCCTGCCGCCGTGAAGGACGCTCAGGTCACGATCCAGAACGGCGAGACGGTCGTCTATGACACGACGAACGAAACCGTCACGGGCAAGACCCAGGCATATGTCGTCAAATTTACCCTTGCGGCAGGGACGACAGCGGTCAAGGGCGGCTTATATGCGGACGTCGTCGGCGGCAACACGACCGCGCAGAAGACCTTCGAGATGTTCGATCCGACCGATACGGGCGCCTATTATGCCGTCGTCGTATTCGACAAGAGCGGACAGAAGCTCGCCCTCACCAACAAGAGCGGCGCACCCATCACGGGTAGCATTACCTCTTTCGAGAAGTACACGTCCCCCGAGATCACCGAACTCAACAAGGAATATGTCGTCCCCGTTCTGTACTACAATCAGAACAATGCGGCAGGCAATTATGCGTCGTATGTAAAAGTCAAAGTTGCGTCCGAGCTTCTCTCGAACTACTACATGACGATCGGATTTACGGGCGCGACGACGACGAGCATTACCCCTTGCGGCAGCTCCTACAGCGCAAAGTTGAGCACCGAATCGTCCACCTCCTTCACGACGGGCACAAACCGCAGGCAGGTGAAACTCGAGAGTTCGATCTTCTTTGTAGGGAGCACGGGCGGGTTCGTCACCGTCAAGCTCGAGGAGATCCCCACGCACAAGGTCACGGTCGTAGCCGATGAGGAAGCATTGAAGTCTGTCACCGCTAAACGTCCCAAGGGCACTACCATGGCGGACCTCGGTAAGACGGTCGTGGTCGATTTGGATGCAGTCCTCGATGGGGCGACGGAAATCACCTACACGATCACGCCCAATACGGGCTGGGCGATCGCCACGATCGAGGGCGTGTTGGCGGACGGCACAACGGCATTTAAGTATACCTACACCGATACAGCAACCTACAAGAACGTCACCATGAAAGCGGCGTTGACGCAGGATATGACCATTACGGTCACGTTCAATAAGCTGTACAGTATCACAGACGACGCCAGCGGACGGGAAACCTACATGGGCACCGCGACCTTCAGTCCGAGCCTTCCCGTCAAGGACAAAACGCCGATGAAGTATACGATCACCCCGAAAGCGGGCTTCGTCTTGGATAAGTTCACGATCAATGGCGCCAACAAGACGGGGGATCTGACGCAAGAGAACGGCAAGTATGTCTATAGCTTCACCATGACTCCGTCCCTCGACGGATATGTGTTCAAGACGACATTCAAACCCGATCCCACCCTGCAGCTCACGGGTGAAACAGGTTCGCTCTCCCTTGAAAAGAGCAAATCCGTGATCTACTACATGACGGGCAAGACGAAGGGTCTCTACCTTCTCACGGTGACGCTCGGGGAAGGACAGACGGCGGCGGATAAGGGCTTGTTGCTCGCAACCCATCCGGCAGCCCTCACCGCGAACTATTATACGAACAATATGTATTCGCCTCTGGATACAGGAAAGTATCAGACGGTCTTCTACTTCGACGGAGTCAAGGACTATCTGATCCTGACGGCAGGCTCTGCGGCGGATGTCAGCGGAACGTATTCGATCACGCCCTACACCGAGGGAGAGAAGATCGACGACGGCAAAGATCATTTCGCTACCGTGGAGTATGTGACCAACAGCGCTACTACCTACGAGGATGCAACATACAAGGCGACCTTTGCCGCCTATGCGATCTCGGGCACAGGGAAATACACCGTAACGATCAGTTTCCCCGCTTCTATTACGAGCTCCTATACGATGTACCTTTTGGTCTACAACAGTGAAGGGAAAACGATCAGAAAGGAAACCATCAAGGGTACCACGACGCATACGCAGACCTTGACGGTCGACCTTACGGACGGTGTGGAAGTGAGATTCTTCCAGACGTCCACGAACGTCTACAACATCGGCGTCAAGATGGAAAAGGTCGAAGAGACGGCTGCGGACACGGCGTCTGTCTCCCTTCCTGCTAACCTCAAGTCCCTCTACAAAGAGGACTGACGCACGACCCCGATTTGATCGGAACACTCAAAAAAAGACACGGCTCTGGGTGTATTCCATAGGGAATCAAGAAAAATCTTAATTTTATATCGGAATACATCTTTGGGCGAGTCGGAAAAACAGCGAGGAACACGTTCCCCGCTGTTTTTCTATATATAAGAACCGTCTGAAAACTTAATTATAATTCCGATGAAGCCGTCCGACAAAATGTCGGGCGGCTATTTTCATATTAAGAAGTAAAAAGAAATTTGGAGTACCATATATATGGGCGATTTATGCGCCAAAATTAAAATACAAGGAGAATAAAATGCACTATCAAGAATGGCTCGAAGAGTGGCTTGAAAATTATG